>NZ_JBBCYH010000007.1:0-366427 GCF_037144955.1 Paenibacillus sp. USHLN196
GGAGCGTTCGCTTCATTTAATCAACCATCGCCCCCGAAAATGTCTGGGCTGGAAGACCGCTCACGAATCTTTCACACAGGAACTGTCGCACTTGGCTTGACAATCCGTCTTTCTATTTTAGTTTTGCAGCATTTATTATTTATAAAACACAAAATAAGAAAAGCAATGTGCTAGGACAAGAACGAACGGTTGAAACTGAAATTTCAAGCCTGATCAATGAAATTGTATTAGCAAGAAAAGAAATCAAATCCATGAATGGCGTTAATGCTTTTACTACGAAGCTTGAGTCTTCTATGCATGGGTTATTTCCTTACAAATTAGCTTCACAAAAGTACATTTATACTATTTGGATTATTTCTTTGTTTTTTATTTCATTCACAAATGTATTGTCTTTAGGTTTAGGAGGAACCCTTTACTTTTTTGGGGTTGTTTCGTTAGGTACCGTATATTTAGTTTACAATTACAGCCAACAACTTAAGCAACCTCTGGAGACAATGCAATACCATGTAAATAATTACCTGTTAGTAAAGCAAGCTATGAGTAGGTTAACTGATATTTTGGAATATCAAAGTAGCGTGCCTCAAGGAAGCCAATATTTACCTAATGGCTTAGTAAGTGTAACTGTAAAGCAGTTACACTTTTCCTACGAAGAGAACAAGTCAGTGTTAGAAGATATTAGCTTTACTCTTGAGGCAGGTGAATCTTTGGGCATTATAGGTGTCTCAGGGAGCGGGAAAAGCACGTTAAGTTTATTATTAACGAAGCAACTGCCGTGTCCATATAATAGTTTGTATATCTCAGGTGTTGATATCAATGATTTGAGTTTGGCTGAGGTCCAAAGACATATATGTCTTATGACCGTTAACGATAAGTTATTTGAAGGATCATTAAAGGACAATCTAACTTTATTTGATGATACGATACCGGATCATGAAGTGATACATTTTTTAGAGAAATATAGATTCAAGCACTTGAGCCCTTATTTTAAGCAGTTTAAGCAATATGATTTATTACACAAACAAATCGAAATACAAGAATTATCCGTAGGAGAGAAACAGTTGATTTATCTTTTCAGGTTGGTTTTTAGACCTAAGAAACTAATTATCTTCGATGAAGCATTATCTAATATTGATGAACAGATCGAATATTATTATTTTGATATTCTCAAGGAAATCAGTGAACATACTACTTTAATTATGATTTCACATAATGTCGAGCGTTTAAAAAATTGCGATAATATCATTATTATGGAAAAGGGAAGAGTCACTGCAAAGGATAAGGCAACTACTATATTGGAAAAAATTGATAGACAACAATTTGGTCTGCATTTGTCGGGGGGAGAGGCATGAGCAGTATAAAGGATAACATTAATAAATCGCTTCTTTTAGTCACACCTAAACAATACACTGTTACTTTTATTTTGGGACTAGTTAGTAGTCTGATCCCCTTGTTATTAGGTTGGGTAATTAAAGTTGTGTTTGATAACTTGAATAATAATCAATTCAAATCAATATCAGTAATATTGTTAGTCATTTTGTTATTAATTGTGCTTCAAAATCTCTTGTTCTATATACTAGGAATGCTTGAAACCAGGGTTCGTTTTAAAGCAAGTAAAACTATGGTGGTCTCTCTAATAAATAGAATTTTACTCAACGAAAAAAAAGTCGATGTAACCGCTCCAACTGCATTAACAATGATTAATAGTGATTTCAAATTGGTTGAGTACAAAATATGCAGCATACTGGAATTGGTAAATAAGATTATATTTTTTATAGTTGCATTAATAATTATGTGGACTATTAATTGGAGATTGACGCTGTATTCGATCCTTCCGCTTGCCCTATTTAACATTGGCATTTATTTTGTCAGAAACAGATGGAAGGATAAGTTTGCAGATAACCGCGCTGCCACACTGAGCTATCAACAATTTGTGCATGATGTAATGTCCAATATGCACACGTATAAGTATCTGGATCAAGAGAATTTGTTAAATAATAGATTGAAAGTACTCGGGAAGGATAGCTTATCGACCCAGTTAAAACAAACCTTGTTCTCCTTCTCCATTACTACTGGTGTTACCTTTGTGAATTACCTAAGTATTTTTGTCGTTTTGATGCAGTCCATCAGTTATTTAAAAAGTGGTGAGCTATCCATTGGTGACCTAACACTCTTTATTAGTTATATTAGCTTCGGTTTTGCTTATTTAGACTTATTTGCAGCGGTATTAAATTCACATAAACAAACAGAGCATATTGTTAATAAAATTGATAACCTGATTGAAAATAGAGAGTTAGGCTCGTTTAGCAAACTAAACATCGGTTATCAAGAGGATGCAATAGAACACCATTCAATTTTAACACTTAAAGACTTTGCATTAACTCCAAATAATGAATCCCTCTTAAACTTGACTATTCCCAAGGGATCTTTAGTAGTGATCTCTGGAGAAACAGGGATGGGTAAATCCACTTTTATAAATAGCCTTTTGGGTTTTTCAAACTACAGTGGTCAAATCATAGTGGATGAAACAAATGTCGATGATTTATCAAAATATCAAACAGGGGTTGTATCACAGAGATACAACTTGTTTAATCAATCCTTGTTAGATAATATTACTTTCTTAAAAAATACGGATCATCAAGCTCAACAAGCACTTCGTATTGCAAACATAAAAACAGACAGCATCTTCAATATTTCAGATGGACAATATCTGGGAGTTTCAGGAAACTTGATTTCTGAAGGTCAAAGACAGAGGGTTGCGATCGGCAGAGCTGTTTTTCATGGTAAGGATTTTCTACTATTGGACGATGCATTTAGTTATCTCGATAAAAAGAATAGACATGAAATTTTTGAAAAGATAAGAAGTACTACAGCTACAAAGTTTATTGTTTCTAATGACATAAGTATCATGAGCAAAGCAGATTTTCTACTGGACATACATGAAAGGAATATTGTATTGGTGAATACCTGAATTAGGCTATCCACCAAAATCAACAGGAAGTGATAGACATCCTGTATGTTTTGGAGAACTGAAAGAGAGACTGGATGTGTCCAAAGTCGTTGACAACACGTTCATCGAACAAGCAATGGGGACTAACTAAATAATCATTTGCGACAATAATTCATTCAGATTATAGCCCTACTCCTGCGACTCATATGTAAAACGATAATCTCATATAGGACCTACTAACCGGATTAATGTATCCTACAGAGGATCGCTGTGCACTAGCTAGCTGGCCACAGAGTTCATGTTCATATGTTGAAAAACAAGCTACCTCGCGATCACACTGCGAGGTAGCTTGTTTGCTATTTGAATCCTACAGGCTGGATTCCGCTTTCCCGATCAATAAACAATCCTCATACTTAATAACTTGGCTTCAACCAATTATCCTTGGACCAGGTCAATTTACCGGAACCTGCGCCATTGGAAGCGGTTAGACGTGCATCCAGCGTGGATGGGTCATTCGTGGTGTAGCTATATGGAAGTGACGTGAAGCCGTTCCAGGAGAATGGTTTTACCACAGCCGGGATCGGCGCAAGCGGACTTCCGGATGTATCACTGCTGCCACGGAATGAGCTTCCATCGAGGGAGTACATGGTATCGGTCACTCTGATTTTGCCAGTATAGTTGGCATCGGCGGGATCAGTCTGATTGTTGCGAACAGGATATAGAACGTCCTTAATGACTGATTTCTCGACCAATACAGCTCCGCTCTCTGTGGAGATTGCCCCATTGCCAATGATATCGAACTTATAACCTTTGGACGCAATCGCTGTTGACATTGCGGTGGTGATTTTGGCTTTGGCGGCACGTGCTCCGGTTGCATCCATCACAATATTATAAGCATGTGCGTTACCTCCGCGGAGACGTGGCATCCGGTCCTGAATATCTTTGTACAAGTTATGGTGTAACGTCATGGACAGATTGGTATTAGCCGACTCCAGGCTGGTGGAACCGACCAGATGTCCTTTCTTTTGCGGTCCAGAGATGGCGATAATATCTGCTTTGCTGAGACCTACAGCACTACTGCGCAGGTAGTTGTACATGGGATAGGAAGCCTTGTTCGCTTCCAATTCATTGATCTGCTGGGTAACCCAGCTATTCGAGCTGCCGTCATCCCCTTTGAAGAGGGACCAGGAGATGGTCACGCCGCTGGTTCCTTTTTTCGAATCGACGAGTCCGTCATAAGCTTTATTGAATGTGCAGTGGTCAATCCATACGTTGCTGCTCTCTTCCAGGGTAATATAATCCCAATCGTTCTTGTCATAGTCGCCTTTGGTGGATTCATCCCATTCCCATAACTCATCGAATTCCAGGTTGCGGATAATGACATTCGAGCTTCGTTTCACGCTGATCGCAACGTGTTTGATTTTGGAACCATTGGCGGAGAAAATCGTGAGTCCGTTGAAACCATCAATGGTGAGCTTGCTGACACCTGTCTGTTTCAATACCGGATGCGTCAACGCATCATTATGCTTGGCAAATGGAGATGTCTTCGCTGCACTCGGAATTTCATTCCAACCCAGATTCAGATCGTTCATAATCTCGACGACTTTGACACCGGAGTTCTTTTTCAGAGCCAACGCCAGATCGGTCGCATTATACACTTTCTTATATGTGGATGTGTTCGTTTCACTGATGATCCCACCACCTGCGTTTCCTTGGGAGAAGCCTGTGAGATTGTAGTCTGCGTTGCCCGCTGCCTGCACGCTTGCCGGTCCGGACAATAAAGTTAACCCCAACGTTAGAGCCAAGGCTGTGCTGCATAAACTTCGAAATTTGATTTTCATCGATTCCATTCCTCCCGAAATATAATGATTGCATTCGCCCATCGCTGCCATGCCGTGTTACGAAGGACATGTTCTCAATGTACATTTTGAAAGCGATTACAACAATAATCCCTATCTCACATGTAGACGGGAATGGCTGGTACAGCAAGGGATTGTACTATAAGCAACCTTGAATCGTACGGAGTTAACTTGGGAAGTGAGGTTTCAGGGATAACTCGTGGCAACTAGAAAGTGTCGGATGGGATGAAACCAAAAAAGCAGGACTGCATCTGCTGCAGACCTGCTCGATTTTACTTTTTAATGGAACGTGTCCAGAAGCCGCCATGGAACTGTTTGGGCTCTACGGTGATGACAAATGCTTTGGGGTCCAGACTGAGAATCGTCTGATAGAGCAGTTTCTGGTTCTTTCGTTTCGCCAGAATCTCCATCACGAGCCGATCTCCGTCACGTCCACTACCCACCCAGGCCGTAACGCCGTACCCTTTGTCCCGCAGGGCATTCGCAACGTTGCTTCCCATCTGGTTACAGATTACTTTAACGGTAACGTAACCGAGGGCAATCTTCTCTTCGATCCAGGCCCCGAGTAACACACCGAGCCCATAACCTACTGCGTAGACGATCAGGGCAGAAGGTTGGGTTAGATACTTGAGCACCAGATTCAGACCGAGCACATAGATCACAATCTCACCCATGCTGATCAGTGCGGCGATATATTTCTGGCCTTTGAGTGTCAGAATCATCCGTAATGTATAAGCCGATACGTATACAATCTGGATCAAAAAGATAAATACCAATATTTTAAACAATCACAATCCCTCTTTCCTGGCCTTCACAGCTAACTCGGCCCTCTGCTGCATATCCTCAACGATTTCGTTTCTTCCATGCTTCCTGTACGTTCGCTCTATCTCCATCATTGGACGTTATGCCCTCATTCTAAACGGTTGAATGTAAATCCATAGGCATTTTCCGCTCTCCGGCATGCCGGAACTGCCATTATAGAACCGTTTGTACCGATTATCAACCCGGCGGAGGTCCCAGGGTCGAAAACTGATGCCTGTGAATATGCTATATCATCATATGGCCGAGCACGATCGCGCAAGATAGCAGGTTAGAAACAGGTTGGATGGGTCAAAACAAAAGGGGGTACCGTCATGCAGTTATGGCAGGAGATGGAGCGGGAAGGCATGGAGGAACTCATTTTTTGCCATGATGCCGATAGTGGATTGAGGGCAGTCATTGCCATTCATAGCACGGCCCTTGGACCTGCGCTGGGTGGATGCCGCTACTGGACATATGCGTCCGAAGAAGAAGCTGTTCGGGATGCCGTAAAGCTTGCCAAAGGCATGACGTACAAAAATGCAATCTCTGGACTACCCTACGGCGGTGGAAAAGTGGTCATATGGGATGTACCTTTTGCGAAGAATGTAAAACAGGATCAGGGTAGTCACGGGTCTCAGAGCGTTGAGCGGGTTGCCTCTGAACAGAAAGTCGCTGCCGATCAGGTGACGCATCCACAAGATAAAAGCCTGGATACGGACGTATCCAGGCGGGCGCAGCGCTTTCGTGCACTGGGACGTTGTCTGGAGCGGCTGAACGGGCGTTACGTGACCGGTCTTGATCTGGGTACCACGGCGATAGACATGGACCAGATCCGAATGGAGACCGCATATGTGACGGACACCACCGGTTCACTTGGGGCGCAGGATGACTTCACTGCCGAGATGACCGCCTACGGCGTATACATCGGCATTGTGACCTCGCTGCGCCAGCAAGGCATTGCATCTTTGCAGAGCATTCCCGTTGCCGTTCAGGGACTGGGCAAGGTCGGGTATGCCCTGTGCCGTTACCTGCATGCAGCCGGGGCACGGCTCATTGTGGCAGACGTTGTACCGGAGCGTGTACAACGTGCCCTTGTGCAGTTCAGCGGCGCCATCTCGGCCGATCCGGCCCATATCCACGCCGCTGACTGCAAGGTGTTCGCCCCCTGTGCCCTGGGGGGCGTACTGACCCCGGCAACGGTGGAGGAGCTTCGCTGCTCCATTGTTGCCGGGGCGGCCAACAACCAGCTGAGTGAACGACAGCTGGTTGCAGGCCGCATGCAGGCGCGCGGCATTCTGTACGCGCCTGATTATGTGCTCAATGCAGGCGGAATCATCTCCACCGCCTACGAGCTGGAAGGCGCCGGGCCTGACCTGATCCGCCAGAACGTGGCGGGGATTGCAGGCACGCTGAGCAAGGTATACGCAGAAGCTGCGCAATCTGCGATCTCCACAGCCGATGCAGCCGATCGGCTGGCGGAATCCATCCTTTGATCAGGCCATCAGAAATAGATCCCTACACGCCACCAAATTAGATTCACACCTCCAACATATACTCCACCACTCTATTGGTAGAAGAGAGCCTCCATCGGTTCTCCATTTTAACGAATCGGATACACGCTATTTGCCCCTTTTAGCATGGATCTAATATTTAACGAATCACAGAGACGCTATTTTGCCTAGTTTGGTCCTTTTTCGAGCTAAATAGCTACTTTTCGGAAGGATAGCGTTCCTGAGATTCGTTAGAATTTACTTTTCAGATCTTTACCCCGAATAAGGCGCCTCAGGTTCGTTAGTGCTGCGGCAAAGGTTTTCCTGAGTAGATCACCTAAAAAAGAGCTAACCTCGACATCAACGTCAAGGTTAGCTCCTCTAGATTCTTATCACTTTGTGCCCTTCTAAGTTCTTATCACTCTGATTCTTGGTTCTTGGTTCTTCGCTGCTTGATTCAGCTTCTCTGATTCCCGGTACTTTAATCTCTTATTTTCTGATACCCTCGCTTTTTGGCTCATTTGTTCCATCGCTCTTTATAGAAACTGCATTAGTTTTCATGTAACTGTTCCTCTTATTGAGTAAGCCCTCTCGTTCGTGCCTTCTCCTACTCTTACTCTTACGCTATTCTTAAACTGCAACCGACCACTTCTCCGCGGTCTTCTTCACCCGATACAATAAGGTCCACATGAGCACATTGACCACAATCAGTATCGCGCCATAGATCCAGATGCCCCCTGACACCGAGCGGAAAAAGACATGGACTCCCCATAGCATGGCGAGCACAGGGAGGGCGGCGAATACATACCAGCTATCACTTTGCTGCGCCACACTGAAAGATTGAGAGAATGGCGGCTTACGCAACAATAACTTGCCTGCTAACGGGATAAGCGCCATAGCAGTCAGCAGAATTATTGCAATATCCGGCAGAATCCGTAGCCCAAATGTCCAGGTGAACACAAGGGCATTCACCACAAATATAGGCAGAAACATATTGCACAAGAACGCCTTCAGCGCACCTTTATATAACGCGCTATCATTGGCCATCGGTGCAGCGCGAAAGGTCCAGAATGCCTTGTATTGTCCCGAATATTTCAGCATGACCACAACCGTTACGACCAGCATCAGAACAATGTAAAAAGTGTATACAAACGAAGTTTGCCTAAACTCCGCCCAGGTGGACGATTGCAACTCGGTGAACCAGAATACATAAGGCAACACGAATGATAGACCAAGCGATGGATACACCTTCAGCTTGAATTCCCGTTCATTGCGCATCATGCTGGCCGACAGACGGAAGCAAGCCTGCTCCTCTCTGGAACGACTGACCAGCTTGGAGATCCAGCGATCCCATCTTCCGCGTCTGCGTCCGGAAGACTGACCCGAGTGTGCCATTTTCTCTAAATACAACTCGAAGGAAGGCATAAGCTTCACATAGATGACCATGCTTACAATCGGAACAACCACAGCCATTGCAGAGAAGGTGTATATCCAGACGTTCCCCTCTCCGGTGAACAACCATTCAAATACAGCCGCATACCATAACGGAGGCAACAGTAATTGCCACCAAGCCGGGGTGAATACCATATCAAAGTCAATAATACTGAACGAACGAATCACTAGCTGATAACCAATCGCGATTCCAACCGATAGCAGAATCTGCACCATGTTGATCATATCCTTCAGCTTCTCGCCATCCAGAAATTTCATCATAAACAGATAGTTTAGAGACGTTGTCACCAGAATCAGCATGTTGATCAGAATTAATTCCACGAGGAAGATCAGAAAGAATCCGATCCCATGCGTAATTAACCCGGCAATGAGCGGTATGCCTGTTAATGAACCCGTCAGCAGTAATAGATAGACACCTGCATGTATGGCTCGGGCCATCCCCACCGTTCGCCCATTAACAGGCTTTGTCATGATAATATTGCGATCCCGGATGTCTAAAAGCACAGAGGAAAAGTCCGAAATCATGGACGTCATGATCATAAACATTAATATGCCGAACACCAGACCCATCTGAAGCATGAAATGCCCCGTATCCCACACAACAAAGGGAACCATCAACAGTCCCATTAATCCATACAACCACAGGGAACGAAGGAACTGATTTCCGTCCTTGTTCTCCTTTTTCGCTGAGTTGGATGACAAAATGGTAGGCACTCTGCGCTGATCCATCTGGAATTTCACTCGCAAAATCAAGCGCAGCACATCATAATCCGCCCCCGTTCGGGCAATGATTGGCCGAAAGCGATCCAGGATCTTCAGCGTGCGAAAATCGGAGGATTCCTCCATATCAGTACACCTCCTGCACAATCGATACAAAGCGCTCAGCAATGACTTTGTGCTCATTGAAGCCCGTCAATTGATTGAATACTTCCTCCAGTGTACCTTCCATGGACTGTTGCTGGAGCTGCTTGAATGTACCATCTGCTACCACTTGCCCTTCAGCGATCAATACGATTCGACTGCTGATCTTCTCCACCACATCCATGATGTGGGACGAATAGAAGATGGTCGTACCTTTGGCTGACAACTGTGACAAAATTTCCTTGACCACCATTACACTATTGGCATCCAATCCGCTGAGCGGTTCATCCAGGAACAGCAGATCCGGGTCATGCAGCAGCGCTGAGATCAACAGCACTTTCTGACGCATGCCTTTGGAGAAGGATGCAATGCGGGAATGATATGATTTTTCCAATCCAAAACAATCCATTAACAGCTTGGCTTTGTAATCCGCATCTTCATAGGACAAGCCATACAATTCTCCCGTGAATGTCAGATACTCCGCAGGTGTTAATTGTTCGTACAATTCCGCAACCTCCGGGACATACCCGATTCTGCGTTTATATTCCACATCACCGTTCGCGATATCCTTGCCAAAGATTCGAACCGTGCCTACATATCCTTCAACCAGCCCGAGTAAAATCTTGACCGTCGTACTCTTGCCAGCCCCATTCGGACCAATATAACCAATCATCTCACCGCGATTCACTTCCAGATCAATGCCATTCAACACATAACGGCCGTTGTACCGCATACGCAAGCCTTCAATTGACAGTACTTGTTCTCCACTCACTTCGTTATCCAGCTCCTATCTCTATGTATTTCTACAATTATACTAGTTTACCACAGTTTGGATTTCGGGACAGAGATCGTCCTCTTAATTAACACTACTTAATATTTCGATGATATTCAGCTAATAAATCAAATCTATAGTAGTCGTATAGACGTCTAGACAGATGAGGGGAAGGAGAACAGATTGAACAGATTAAATGTAAGTCTAAAATACGGAACTTTCATGGTTTTACTCCTATGGACGCTGTTTCCGATCTATTGGATGCTCGTCATTGCTACCCAGAAATCATCTGATTTGTTTGCTAAAGTATCCATATTTCCGCAATCCATAACGCTGGAACATATATTCCGTATTTTTACGGAAGACAACTACATCCAGCCCATGTTCAATAGCTTCGTGATCACAATCAGCTCGATGTTGATCGTACTGGCTTTGGGATTGACCTCTGCCTATGTGCTTGGACGCCGAACTTTCCGAAGCCATTTCAGAATCTTCAAAAACTCGCTCATGATCTGGATTTTGCTGGTTCGTGTCTTGCCGCCGATTACGTTTGCACTGCCACTGTACATCATGATGAACGACGCAGGACTGCTGAATACAAAAATTCCGATTATCATCGCGCATGTCCTGATGAATATACCACTCGTCATTTGGTTTATGATGGCATTCTTCTACGGTGTTCCAGGTGAAATCGAGGAAAGTGCGCGGATCGATGGTGCATCTGAATTTATGATTTTTTACAAAGTGATGCTGCCGCTGGTGTTGCCGGGGATTGCTGCCGTGACGATCTTGTCCTTCATGGCATCATGGAATGAATACCTGTACAGTGTAATCTTCATCCAAAGCCCTGACAGTTTCACCATTCCACTCAAACTCGCCACACTGAACAGCGAGCAGGAACTGACGGAGTGGGGTAAGGTAGCAGGCGGCGGTCTGGTATCCGTGCTGCCAGTACTGCTGACAGCCATCTTCTTGCAGAAACATCTAATTAGCGGCCTAACCGCCGGTGCAGTTAAAGAATAGGGAGATGTGAGTGAACAATGAGAAAAAAGATGTCGTATATGCTGAGTATGTTGTTAACAACGGCGGTACTATTCACTGGATGTCAATCTCAGGAAAAGGCTGCTGGACAAGGTTCAAGTCAAGGAACAGATAAGCTGGTCATTGCGGCAAGAGGTGGTTCCCATGTTGATGCGATGAATGCAGTTAAGGCATCTTTCGAGACAGAACACAATGTGAAGATCGATATTATCGGGTTAGAATCTGCTGATTTGAAGCAAAAGGTATCCCTCGATGCGAAGAATAAAAATGGCGCATATGATCTGATTATGGCGGATGATCCGTGGATGCCACAATTCAGTGAAGCAAACATTTTTGCCAAACTGTCTGACCTTGGAATCAAGGAAGACACAGACTTCGAAGAGTCCTCCCTCGCTCTTGGGAAGTCCCCCTATGCTACAGGAGATCTGTATGCACTTCCTTTCTCTGGCAACGTGCAGCTGTTCTTCTACAATCAAGAGCTGCTGAAGAGCAATAATTATGATGTGCCGGAAAACTGGGCAGACGTGCTTGATATGGCCAAAGCCATTCATGCGAAGGATGGAACTGCTGGCTACGTCATTCGCGGTCAGCAGGGTAACCCGATCGTATCCGACTTCCTACCGCTGTTCTGGGCACAAGGTGGACAGATCTTCGACGATAATTGGAAAGCACAGATTGACTCTGACGCTGGTCGGCAAGCGTTAGATACCTATATCGGTCTGCTCGCTGTTGGAGAAAACTATGAGAACACCGACATTGTCGGATCCGTGTCGGAAGGCCGTGCAGCGATGGCTCTCGGCTGGCCATCCTGGTTCATCAAAGGCGAAACAGCCAGTGCGAATTATGCTGTAATCCCGTCCAAGTCTTCATCTGACGCTCAATCCGTTCCTACAGGCATGATCGGCAACTGGATGATGGGTGTAGCTGCCAACTCTCACAACCCGGAACTTGCCGCTGAGTTCCTGTCATTCATCACCAGCAGTGAGACGCAGAAACAAATGGTGGAGCACGGTGGTGTGCCTACTCGGAAAAGTGTCTATCAGGACGCTGAACTTGCTGCAAAGTATAAACATTTCCCCGTCATGCTGGAGGCATTACAGAACTCCGTAGCCAGACCACGAACAGCAAAATGGTCACAAGTAGAAGAAGCCCTCGGTGCTGAACTGTCCGCAGCAATTGCAGGAACCAAAACCGTGGATAAAGCTCTATCCGATGCAAACAAGGCAATGAATGACATCATGCAATAAGAGGTTCATTCAATCTAAAGGAGTGGACTGAACTTGGCTAGTAAACGAGGCTTTCAATGGGCGATGCTGGCACCAGTAACCTTGTTATTGATCTGCGTCACCGTTTTCCCGTTGATCTACACGATTACGAACAGCTTCACCGATTATTATTACTTGGCGAGTGATGCGAAGCAGTTCATCGGGTTTAGCAATTATATGAAGATTATTCAGGATGAACAGTTTCTTCAAGCCGTCTGGAATACGATTAAATTCATGCTTCTGGCCGTTTCTATTGAAACGGCTCTGGGACTTGGAATTGCCGTGCTTATTGAGAGCATGAGACGCGGACAAAAGGTGCTGCGGATCACGATGCTCATTCCGTCTTTATTGCCACCAGTCACAGTGGCGTTAATCTGGCAAATGATGCTCAGCAACCATAACGGGATTATTAATCATCTGCTTCATTGGTTCGGCGTAGGACCGTTCAACTTCCTGATGGACATTAACATTGCCTTCAATGCCATATTGTTCATTGATATTTGGCAATGGACACCATTCGCTTTCCTGTTGCTATATGCCGGGTTACAATCAGTTCCACGCTCACAATATGAGGCCGCAAGAGTAGACGGAGCAGGCAAAATGCGTATTTTTCTTCACATTACATTACCGAATATGTTGCCGACCCTGTTCATGGTCATTTTACTTCGGACCATCGACACGTTCCGGTTATTTGATAAAGTGAATATCCTGACTGGCGGCGGACCAGCGAATTCCACGACGACGATTACACAGTATATATACAAGCAAGGTGTGTACAACCTTCAAATTGGGTACGGAGCTGCAGCATCAGTCATTATGGTACTGCTGGTTCTGGTGTTCTCCGTGTTCTACATTAAACGTTCGATGGGAGGAACGGAATGAAGTGGTTTATCGATTTTCTTAATGTAGGTTTTGGTGAGGCAACGGTCATTCGGCGGATGGAGGAGAACTGCACCTACTGTCTCGTGGTAGACGGCGGGGATGTGGACCCAATGACCAATCCTCGCCGGTGTAGCCTCGATCAGTACCTTCGGGAGTACGAGATTGAGAAGGTCGACGTGCTGGTCCTGACCCATTTTCACAAAGATCATATCGGTGGTGTGCTTCCCATTCTGGGTCATGTCCCTGTTGAAGAGGTCATCCTGCATATCCCATTACCGGAACATGTCCAGAAAAGCGGATTAAATGATTTTTCCACGCCAATCCTGGGTTCGCTCTCGCTATATGCCTCCATTCTCAACCTGCTGGAGCAACTAAGCATTACAGTAACTCAGATCCATGAGCCTTTTACAATTATGGAGGGTGATATGACGTTCCGAATCCTCATGCCAAGCCATCACAGATTGAAGCAGTTGGCAGAAGAATTGGAGCTGCTGGACGTAACCAATCTGGATCTTCAGGAGGAGAGATTGACCGCTATCGACCGCATGCTGAATCACACATCCTTAGCTGTATTAATTAAGAATAAAGAAAACTCAAAAGCACTGCTCACCTCGGATGTAGGCGTTGATTTTTGGAAGCCCTACGATGACGAGATTGGGCAAATTCACACCCTGCAAGCACCACACCATGGTGATACTAGCCATCTATCCGAAGCTTGCCTTCGTCATTGGGCGCCACAAGTGGTTATTATCAGCGCAGATGATCAAGGGACCTATCAGCTTCCACATCCGGGAATGGAGTCATTGGTTCACGAGCATTCCGAAGCAAAACTCTATTACACGGAGGCAGCGTACAGCACGCATCGGATTATCCGGGTAGATGCAGTGGAAGGGACGCTACAACTGGTTGAATAAAACAATCATGAAATGATATAAATTACAGGAATTGAGGTCTGAATAATTGAGTGGTTACCAGCACATCAAGCAGGAATTGGAAACGATGATCGAAAACAAAATATGGAATGTAGGCGAGAAACTGCCCTCCGAATATGAACTAGCCAAACACTTCAGTGTCAGCAGAGAGACACTGCGCTCAGCGATCAAGCTATTGGAGCAGGATGGCAAGCTGCTCGTCAAGCATGGGATAGGCACCTTTGTGATCAAACCACTGCCCGGTATCCCTAGTCGGCTGGAGTTTCTTCAGAGCATCGGAACCATGATCAAGTTGGCGGGATTGACCGAAACGGATAGCAAGGAAATGATCGGTGAGGTAGATTGCACCGAGGAATGGGCGAAGACGCTGAACATCGAAGAGGGTTCCCAGGTTGTGAAGGTGGAGCGAATTCGATACGCAGATGGAGAAGCCGTAACCTACTCCGTTAATATCATGCCTAAGGACTTGGTAGGAGATGCTTTTGAACGTGCAGACTTCTCGGGTTCCTTGTTCAATTTTCTGGAGAAAGAATGCAGTATTCATATTGCCAAAGCAGACACGGAACTGGTTGTTCCTCCTAACAAGGACAAGTATGTTGAGAGATTGAAGAATCATCAGGAAGAGACTCCGGTTCTTCTTATGAAACAATTGCATTACGACCAGCAGAACCGGGAAGTACTGTATTCCTATGATTATTTGAGAAGTGATGTATTCCAGTTCTGGGTCCGCCGAGAACGCAAGTGACTGGATGCGGTCATCATCGATAAGACCCTTATCCGCATATGAATGGGATGAGGGTCTTATCCATATCTTATCCATGTCTTAATTAATGGTTTGATTATTGCACCTTAACAATCTGGAAGTGCTGATTCGTGCCGCCATTATCGGTCCACTGGATGGCTGCTGCTCCATCTGCCAAGGATTGACTGGAGATGTCCAATACTTTGCCGGTACTGCGGTTCTTCAATTTATAATACCCTCCGCCTACATGGACGAGCTGCCATTGTTGGCTGGCCCAACCACCATCGTTCCATTGTTCAATGACAGCCCCATCGGTTGTGGCACCATTCTCCACCCCAATCAGTTTACCACTGGAACGGTTGATGATTTTGACATAGCCGCCACCCGCATCGGTAATCTGCCATTGCTGACTTGTCGTCCCCCCATCTGATCGCTGCTCCAGATCCGCACCATTAGCGGCGGAACCACCAATGACATTTAGCAATTTGTTACTCTTACGGCTAATCAGCTGATATGAAGCATTCGGGTCCCATACATCCGGTGTACTCGCTCCAGTCACAGTCCCTGTTGCTGTATCTATTGTAATACTGCCGGCCCAGTTCATCGCCAGACTGGTTGCGCTCGGGAACGAAAGGGGCAGCCAGACATACTTGGAATCCTGCACGGGCCCGCTCCAGGCACCCGCCCAGCGATCACCCATGTAGAGATAGGATGTGATCTGTGATCCCTCTACAGGAACGACATAGGTGGATTGAGAACCATACGTTGTGCTGTCTCCAAAATTGCTAAGACCGCTCCATGTACCTGTAATGCTGGAGGCTGTGGCATATTTGGCCTGATTCGGATTCCAGCCAGTCGCACCCGAGGTGATCAGGAAGTAAACACCGTCTTTTTTGAACATAGCAGGCGCTTCACGATATTGTCCGGGCCACAGTGTTGTGACAAGGGATTCCACTCCCAGGAAATCCGGGGTCAGCTTATATATATTCAGATCGGCATTCACTCGGGTCGCAGAGATTAGATAAGCAGTTCCATTATCGTTGTATACCGTCATATCTCTGGAGTCATAGCCAAGCGGACGGTAACTGCCCACATATGTGTAATTGCCATCAACCGTATTCGAAGTAGCTACAGCCACTCTGGCCTCGCCATAATCCAGACCATTCTCCTTGTGCATCCAAAGCACATATTTGCCGGTAGCACTGTTGTAGATGACCTTCGGGCGTTCGATGTTGGAGATATTTAGCTCGGCTGCCGAGCTGCTGGTGAGCACATCATTGCGATAATCCCAGTTCTTCAGATCCGATGAGCGATACACGGACACCGCCTTGAACGTTCCATTCGTATTGCGGTTCTCCCCAAACCAGTAATAATACCCGTTTGCCTTGATCATCCCGCCCCCATGGGCATGAACAACATTGCCATTGGTATCCTTGAACTGTACCCCGTTCGTTACACTGAGCGGAGCAGCTGACGCATTCGGTCCGGGTGCGACCAGCATGCCTATGGATTGAAGCGCCAACAGTAAAGCAAGCAGATAACTCAAGCGACGGGTAAAGCGACGTGAATGTGTATTCTTTTTCAACCATCCATCGTTCATAGCCATATCGTAATGCACCTCCATGTTTTTAGTGAAGCGCTTTCATAAAAAATAAAATCGATATGTCTCATCTGCCTCCGATCGATGATGCATTATAGCATTAGAATTCTTGGCAAGACTGGCTAGCATTCACCTCCCTGACTCTGATTGTATGCGCCATGTCCCTGCTCGCATAGTGAACAATCCGGCTGAACATGTACAATTTCATACTCTGCTCTCTCCATAGACAGCAAAAAGACGCTTCCCCCGAAGCGTCCTCTGCCATACCTGCCCTACCCTCCATGATGTAACTGTCTCTGGCTGTGTGTGGCTGTTCGTGGGCAGGTGCATGATATGATGTTTTATCGGCGTGTACTCGCCCTTATTGCTTAATCTTCGTCGTCAAAATCCTGGTCGAACGATAACACTTTACCTGTGTTGGCATCGATATCTACATCCGCTTCACCTTGAGCGGTTCTCAGCTCGATCTCATACACATAGCGACCATCATCATGATCCAGCTCGACTTTGGTTACTTTACCACCTGTCACCTGTTTCAATGCAATGTTTGAAGCTTGGGATGCCGTCAATTTGACCTGCTTGGAAGCAGAGGTGTTCGATGTGTTGCCTGTTACAGTACCTTGATAATCATCGTCATCATCGTTGTCTTCATCATCCACGATTGCAAGGATTTTACCTGTGTAGGCATCCAGACGAACGACAACATCATTGGTTCCTTTTCTGTCGATCTCAATTTCATAGAACGTTTGGCCGTTTCTGCGCTCCAGATCCACGTCATCCACTTTACCATCGGCTGCTTTCAACGCCAGTGCTTTCGCTTGTGATGCATTCAGCATTTTGCCTGTGCTGTTCTGATTCTGTGTGACAGATTGCGTTGTTGATGTTGGTGTAGTTTGCACCGATTGTCCGTTCACATTCCCGCTGGCCGCTACGGCTGATCCACCAAGTAATACGGCTGCTGACAAGCTACCAATCCAAAGTTTATGTTTGTTCATCATCATCATTCATCTCCTCGTTTGTTGTTTTCGTTCTCGTCTACATTTATAGAATAACCTGCAGGAATGAGAGATCAGCGAGAGTTAGATTAGAATTTGATGAGAAAATGAGGAGAGTACTCATTTAACAAGTGTTCATTATGCATGTAATCTAAACTAAATGAAAAAGATGACCCCTAAATTAGGAATCATCTGTTCAACAAGGTGAAACTCTATATTCAATGGACTCCTGTACAAGTTTTAATCCTCGTCCTCATCCCAAGTCACGGAACGAATCACTCCCGAGATGGCATTCACTTGCACAATGGCCTCCCGGCCATCCTCCAGATCAATTTCAACAAGGTAATATGGATTCCCACTATTGGTTCCACGCAGTTCGATGTCGTCCACTTCTCCCGGGACCTCTGCAAGTGCCTTCTGCTTCGCTTGCTTTTCACTCAGAAACTGAGGCTTGGGATCTTCCTTGGTCGGTTCAGTTGTCGGTGCTGCTATTGTTTTGGAGGATATCGTCTCTCCGGTATATGGATCAATCGTGAGTTCTTCACGGCTGTTATCCTTTGCTTTCACTACCGCGGTGTATACCGGACTACCTTCTTGCTCCACAAGTTCAAGGGAGACCAGTTGGTCATCCGTTTGTTGTTTTAACAGCGCCGTCTTGATCTGCTCGCGGCTCCATAACGTCTTCTCTTCCGCTTGCGGATTGGACTCCAGTCGTTTGATGGAATTCACAGTGGCTGTAACGGCATCCACTTGCACATCATACAGTCCGGTCTCCGAGCGAAGCTGCATCATGTACGTCCCGTCCTTCAACGTAGAATTCACAATCTCCCCCGGATATTGATCCAGTACGGATTGAGCTGCTGCATCTGCCGTAAGCACCGCCCCAGTCGATTGCCACGGCTTCCACCAAGCAACAGCCGCCACAATCAGCACAACCAGAATTCCTGCACTCCACCAGAGTGATCTTCGCGATTTAGCCCATCCGCTGATCCCTTGTTCTTCCCGTTTCATTTCCGGTGGTCGCTGCTCATGCTCTGTCATCACGTTTCCCCCTTATAGCTCTCCCCATAGCCCGAGTTCATCTGCTATATATTCGGTCTGAGTTCAGTTTCCAATGGCTACTACATAAAATGAACTAATTTTTTACACAGTAACGGAGAGGACAGAAATAACCTGAAAAAGCGAAGCTACAAGCTTTCTGCAAGAAAGCTACTTCGAAAGCATACACTTCGCCTAAAAGCTTTCTGAAAGAAAGCTACATCGGAAGCATACGCTATCCCTGGATTTTCCCTTGAGAAAAGGGAATCAAAAAATCAGGGGATAACAGCGATTGGAAGGTTGTTCTGTCATCGTAGTGTCAGTGTGAACAATCTTTAGTTCAGTTTATATAGTATATAAGAGAAGAATGAGAATTTCATGAGAGCGGTCCGTTCTGAACCGATAGGGGCAAAATAATCGAAGCTTCGGTCCCTTTACCCTCGGTGCTGGTCAGTTCAATTCGGGCTCCCACTGCACCTGCAAGTTCTTTGGCAAGAGATAACCCCAGACCTGAACCGCTTGCACCTCCGCTGCGCGTTCTGGCCGGATCAACCCGGTAGAATCGGTCAAATACCTTCCCCAACTCTTCCTCCCGCATACCAATCCCGGTATCCACGATCCGGATTCGGCATTCTTGTCCCTGGGCTTCCAGCCTGACTTCAATCGCATCTTCACTATACTTACGGGCATTATCCAGCAAAATAAACAACAACTGCTTCAGCTTGCTCTCATCGCTGATCGCCCAGATTGGACCCGAATCTTCACACCGGACTTCGCGGTGATAGGCTTCGCGAAACGCACGTGTGGAGTCTACTGCCAGTCTTGTGATATCCACACGCGCCAACTGCACATTCCACTGCTCTGGCTGCTTCGCGAGCAGTAGCAGTTGCTCAGTCATCTCTCGCATGCGAACAGATTCGGACAGAATCGCTTCCACCGCTTCATCAAATACCTCGGGCCGCTCTTTTCCTCGCCGCTGTAGCAGACTGGCATAACTCTCAATAATGGTCAGCGGTGTTTTGAGCTCATGAGATGCATCGGATACGAATCGTTCCTGTCGTTCAAAGTTGGATTCGAGCAGGTCCATCATCCGGTTGAACGTCTGCCCCATCGTTTTCAGTTCATCCTTCGATCCTTCCTCCAGTGGAAGACGCTTGAATTGGCCGCTGGACTGAATGTCACTCATCGTGCGTGTCATCTGCTGAATCGGTCTGGTCATCCGGTTCGCCAGAATCCGGCTGGAGATAATGGCTGGGATGAGAGCAATAATCGTGACCGCCACAAGCACGGTTCGCAGTACAGACAGGCGATTCTCTGTCTCTGCAACGCTCTCGGTGACCTGCACATTCACCACCTCGCCATCTGGCCAGATGACCGGGACTGAAACCCATACATACCCAATCTGTTCTACTTGGGTATACTCTGACTTCTTCTCACTTTCGTACTTATAAGGCAGCTTGCTGAGCTGCTCAGAAGCTGCTGTTGTCGTCACCGGGGAACTGGTGCCGTCTTCATTGACGATCCGAAGCATGCCGTTCACAGGCGCGTAGGCCCGCAGCAAGTCGTCCGGCGGAATGGAGCCGGCAGACTGACGCACTCCTTTGACAATGGACTCCGCTTCCGCCTCCACCCGATTAACCTCGTTATCAATCGACATCCGCTCAAACACGATATAGACGGACAGGTTCACCGCGATTAACAGCACAGCAAATAATACAGACGAATATCCGTAGATTTTACTGCGCAGGCTCATAGCTGTTCCTTCAGGACGTATCCTACGCCACGTACGGTATGTATTAAAGGCGGTGTGAATCCGTTATCCACCTTTTTGCGCACATAACGGATATACACATCCACCACATTGGTATCTCCATAATAATCATATCCCCACACAGCCTGCACAATCTGGTCACGACTGAGCACCTGACGTTGATTCTGAAGCAGGTACACCAGCAGGTCGAACTCACGCGGAGTAAGCTCAATAGGCACGCCATCTCGATATACCTCTCGCGTTCCTTCATGCAGTTTCAATCCGGCAGCCGTTAACCAGCCCTCAGCTTCATCCTTATACCCAGACGAGTCATTCCCTGCACTAGATGTAGAAGATGAAGCAGAAGAAGCAACGGACGCGACTGCACTAAGCCGTAATGCGGCCCGAACTCTGGCTAGTAATTCTTCAATCTGAAACGGCTTGGTGATGTAGTCATTGGCTCCGAGATCAAGACCAGATACCTTATCTTCCACGGAATCTTTGGCGGTGAGCATAATGATCGGAACTGTAGCATCTTTGGCCCGAACTCGGCGCAACACCTCAATTCCACTCAAACCAGGTAGCATCACGTCAAGCAGAATCAGATCCCACTGTCCTTCCGCATACTTCTCCAACCCTTCTGTTCCACTACCTGCCTTGCCCACCTGATATCCCTCATACTGTAATTCCAGTTCAAGCAGACGTGCTATTTTGGGCTCATCCTCTATGACCAGCACGGCTTCGTTCATGCAGCGCTCCCCCTCATACCATCATTTCATTCTCCCGTTATCTTACAACACTATCTACAGTTTGCCCAAAGCATCTTCTACAGGATGATTCCCGGCAATCAGATCAAAGGCCATCCGGTACGTCTTCTCTTCCTGCAAAGAAGCCACAATGACGCGGGCTACATCTTCACGTGGGATGCTTCCCGGCTCCAGATCCGTACCAACTGCAATCTTACCCGTGCCCGGTTCATTCTCCAGACCACCAGGACGAATAATGGTGTAATTCAGATCACTTGCAAACAGTGCACGATCCGCATAATGTTTGGCCACGTAATATGGTTTGATGGACTCTGACCATTTCTCCCGTTGATCTGCGCCATACGCACTGACCAGAATATATCTGGAGATTCCTTGCTTCTCTGCGGCTTCCATCGTCTTCACCGCACCGTCGAGATCAATAAGCAGCGTTTTGTCCTGACCGGTAGATCCGCCAGAACCCGCCGTAAACACAATGGCATTATGATCCTTCATTGTCTCAGCCAAGTCCTCTACACTACCCTCCAGGTCACCGATTACAACATTGGCACCCAGTTCCTTCAGTGCATCCGCCTGCTCCGGTTTGCGGATCATGGCCGTTACTTTATGTTTGCCTTCCTGTACAAGCTGTTCCACCACAAGCTTGCCGATTTGTCCATTTGCTCCTATAACAAATACGTTCATACGTCATTTCTCCTCTCGGTTGAACAGGCTGCTTGTTGTTGCTCCCCGTTCCTCTTATTTATAGCTGCTCATCCTATAACTTAAACGAAAGCCGGCGCTTCTAAGCGCCGGCCTCCAGGTCGTGTCGTTCCATATTCCCTTGTCCCATTAATATACCATATACCCTATGTGGTTTATACGCGACCTCACATGGACCACTTCTGCTGGTCCCTTTTCACATCTGCATACCTATAATTATTTTAACGGTCACAACAAAAAAAGACGCCCAAAAGGGCGCCCTTGAATGGCATGAAGATTAGTAAGCCAGTGCGAACAAACCGTGAATGTGAGCCAGGTAACGGATGTTACTTGCTTCTTTCATCATGGTTGCAGGCAGACCTTTCAGACGAGTCTGGTTGCCACCGATCATGCCGACAGCATCTTTACGACCCAGACTTCCCAGCGTACCGGAGAATACTGGTGTGAAGGATTCCATTGCGCCACCTTTGAACATTACGCCCAGGTTGTGACCAATGGTTTCACCCATTTGCCAAGCCAATTGTGCTGTTGGAGGGTAAGGGCGAGCGCCTTCGCTAGGGAAGACCACTGCGCTGTCACCAGCAACAAACACGTCTTTGTGAGAAGTAGATTGCAGAACTTCCGTAACTTTCGCACGGCCACGATCCACTTCAATTCCGCTGTTAGCAACAACCGCGTTGCCTTGTACGCCACCTGTCCATACGAGTGTGTTCGTAGGGATGGAGCTGCCGTCTTTCAGCAGAACTTCGTTTTCTTTCATCTCAGTGATCGCTACGCCAACGATGAAGTTAACGCCACGTTTTTCAAGACTCGATTTTGCACGCTCAACCAGCTCTGGCGGGAATCCTGCCAGAATGGATGGACCTGCTTCAACCGTGTACAGGGATACTTCTTTGAAGTCGATCCCTTTTTCTTGACATACTGCAGGAAGCAGGTCAGCGAATTCGCCAACAAGCTCAATACCTGTCAAGCCGCCGCCACCAATAACAAACGTAGCGTCTGCTTTGTTGCCGGACTGTTTGTACGCATCAAGACGCGCTTCAACATGTGCACGAATACGGTTTGCATCGCTAACCGATTTGAGCGTGAAGCTGTACTCTTGCAATCCCGGAATTCCGAAGAATGCCGTTTCGCTGCCCAGGGCAACGACGAGTGCATCGTAAGAGTATGTGGAGCCGCTGGTCATCAGAACTTTCTTCTCGTCCGGCTTGATTGTATCCACCGTATCGATTTTCAAGTTCACGTTTTTGCCACGCAGCAATTTTTCGAGTGGAAGAGCAACTGCTTGTTCAGCAATGCTTCCCGCTGCAAGACGGTGCAGTTCCGTGATAATTTGGTGTGTAGGGTAACGGTTCACGACAGTAATTGTCGCTTCTTCCGGAGACAAGTATTGACGCGCAGTCAATGCAGTCAACAGACCGCCGTATCCTCCACCCAAGATCAAAATTTGCTTCGACATATCCATCCTCCGTTCTTCTAAGTCTTAACGTTTCGGTTGTTGACGCTCGTTCAGGATGCTCAGGAAAGATTGAGCAAAACGAAGCGATTGTTGTACGTTTGGATCTTTGAGCATTTTCAGCATAGCGAACAAGCCAACTGAAGTTTGCTCTGTTTGCGCACGATCATTGGCTTCGATGGCAGCAGAAGCTACACCTTTAGCTTTGTCTACAACAGGCTTAGCGAACTCGCCCATTGCGCTCATTGTGTCGCTGATCAGAACTTTGTCTGTTGCTACACTTTGTGCAAAGTCATAAGCTTTCGTCATAGCAGTAACCATTTCAGCCAATTTAGGCAGGTTCTCCACCAGAACGGTTAAAGACTCCTGTACCTCAGGCTTCATCAGTTGATCCAGAACGTCCAAGGACTGGCGCTCGGAAACGTTGGCACCTTCTGTAACTGGCACCTCTTGTTGAGTAGGCGATTGTGACATAAGAGAAAGTCCTCCTTTACTTTGGGATAGAAGTCCGCGACTTTCATGATGCCTGTCAAGCAGAGCCGAACCACAAAATACATCGAATACATCTAAATGTACCAAATTTCACACAATAGGATGAGCGTAGCTCAGGGCCACTCCCGTATCATGCATTGTATCTTGGATCTATTGCGGACAACATGTGTTGACGCACAAAACGACAAGCAGGCCGAAACCGAACTCTATACCCTTATATTACACCTCTTACACATGAACATGAAAAAGAAATTTTTTACACTTGTGAAGATATTGTGAACATTGTAACAAAATCGATTTTTTTGTCAACCCAAGCAGGCAAGCTAACCCTGCCGATCTTCCTGTCCAAGATCCGTATTCCTACCACATGTGGTATTAAGACAAGATCACATATGACCAGATGTGCGATATGTACACAAGGAAGGATTGGTTTATCGATATCCGCAGGAATTGTTTTCCAAATTCAATCATCTCGCGCAACGAAATTGGTCACTGTCGTTATTATGCAGCGATGAGCACAGCCTTATTCCATTATTGAGACATCTTTTCTATTTCAAGTATGAACCTCTTGCGCCGCGAATGCAAAATTTGAATCAAACCTCTTTGTTTAGAATGCGGGCATCCCGGTTAATTAGGACTACACCAGACAACGAAGGAGATGTTCGATATGAGTAATTCAACTAGCGATAAAATCAAAGCAGGCGTAAACAAGGCCAAAGGCGAAGTGAAGGATCAGATCGGTAATGCAACCAACAACAGATCCCTTCAGGCTGAGGGTAAGAAAGACAAAGCCAAAGGTGCCGTACAGGATAAAATTGCCGACGTCAAAAAAGATCACTGATCTTTTGGATGTAAGGTCACACAGCACGATCATTCGTGCAATAGATAGATGTCAATTAGCCTAACCGTCCGTGTTCAGATGAATCCGTATATGTGACGGAGGCGCAAAAAAGCCAAGGAAGGTGTTACTCAATACACCCTTCCCTGGCTTTTTTTGTGCAATTTATACAGCTGGAACTGCGTACCTTGCCATATCGATAATGAAACTGCGTCTCTCTCTTTTCGTAGAACTTATGAGCTGAGTGCGATCTTTCGATGATACATGTTTATTTTTTGTTCGTCCTTGAGGTTATCGGGTAATTTATAATGAGGTGATATGAGATGAATGAACGAAAAAAGGACATAGAGACGTTATTCCTTCAGGATAATGGTGTAATTCCCAATCATCCGACCCTGCCCGTGCTTTTGTATAAGAATGTATGGGCTGAAGAGGCTCTTCATGCAGAATCATTGCTGAACCGTAATGGATGGGGAAATAGCTGGTTGAATGGTGTGTTCAATTATCATCATTATCATAGTAATGCTCATGAGGCTCTTGCTGTGGTGAGTGGATTCGTGAAGCTGATTCTAGGCGGGGAAAACGGACAGAAGGTATATCTTCAAACAGGTGACGTTGTTGTACTTCCCGCTGGAACAGGGCATAAACGTCTGGAGTCTAGCGCCGACTTTCGTATTGCCGGTGCCTATCCGGGCGGCATGAGTTACAACACACGAACAGGTGAGGAAGGCGAGCGACACAAGGCGCTTCAGGAGATTCAAGAGGTTCCAATCCCGCATACTGATCCGGTCTATGGACAAGATGGGCCACTAATGGAATTCTGGAATGGGAAGAAATCATAATAGATATGGAGATAATCAAGAAGCATATTATTGAACATTGCACAGGAGAAGTCGTTCCAGTAATCAAGCATGTAAAATAGACTGTTCACCGGACAAGTAGGAGAATCATGCCGGAGTACAGTCTATATGTCTTTAATCTATCGCACGCCAGCAACTTTTAGTTCCGCTCCGTACTCGCAAGTCGGATACTGTAGTACCTCATCGCATGTGGCCTGCCTTCCATCTCCAGTCGTCCCTGCAGTACAAGTTGACGTATTCGATATTCAATAAATGCGTCTCCCACAGTTTGTTCTAAATATCCAAGTACTTCACCTACAACACGGGCACATATTATAAATTCATCAGATTGTCTGGTTAACGTAAGATCTCTCACCTTTTGCATAATGAAATCATCAATTCCATCCTCGGACACGCTATGAATCTTACTATCCTTCATTATTCGCAGATGGCCTGGTTGTTTAGAGAGATGATCCCACTCTTGCTCCATCTGCTTACGTTCTTCTGAAGACACCGGCTCTGCATTTGCACAGTGATTCCACATGGCTAACAACTTCTCAGATACAATCTCTCCTGTTCTCCAAACATCATACTCGATATCAGGGTTATGGAATAACTCCTGATACAGTCCACTTGTCTCGATCAAGTAAATTGAACTCTTCCTGTTACGCAGCAAATGCATAGCATGCAGAAGACCTGTTTTCTCATGAGCGTTATTAGCATACCAGATGGTTATTCTGGTCTCTTCATCGATGGAACTCATCACGGTATTTAATTGAATCAGTTCATCTACGCCTTTGATAGCGTAACTTCCGTGTTCACTCAAATAAAGCCGCTCCAGCAACCAGAGGTGTCTACGTTGTAGAACTATCTTATCAGTAAGATCTCCCAATGGGCCAATCGCATAGTAGTCATTCATAGAATAAAAACGCCGCTCCAAGCGTCCAGGAATGCTACCCATGGCAACCTTAATGCTACCCAACGGCGATTCACCAATCGCTATATGAATTTCACGCGGCTTCTGTGTATCAAGTAATTGCTGCTCAGCTTGCTTCCTCTTCCTTTCTTCGTCTAACCCCTCAAAAATCCGCTGTACACTCACTGCAAAATGAACTGAAAGTTCTTCTTCTGTCTGATGACTGACTGCCATGTCCGCCCTAAGATAGAGCATACGCAATAATGAACGAAGCTCTTCTTCATTCATGCGATATAATTCTTTATCAAAATCAAAGACATTTTCAATCATACTGGATCCCCCTTTAAAAGGTTTTATCTCCGCGTAATTCATAAACACCACAACAACAAATGTACCACTTTACCCCAAAACTAGGAGGAAATCGATTTTCCAGAGGGTTGATTCAAATCATGTAGATCTTCACCATCTGACGATGAACGGGTAAAGTGTCGCTCCAGTTTGCGGCTTGCCCACAGGGATACTGCAATGAACAGCAATACGCCTACCCAGCGTACAGGGTGCTCTAGAAATTGTTCCACATTGGAACCAATATACGTAACAGAGAAGATCATGATCGCTTTACCACAGCCCACTGCCAGCAGGAAGGATAACAACCGCATTCGCGCGATACCTGCCGCCACATTAATAATGACGAATGGACCTACCGGGAAGATGCTCAGCAGAAAGACATAACCGAACGCGTTCCTCCGAATCCATACCATGCTGCGCTGCACACGGGGTTTGCGTGCCCATCGTTCCACAAAAGCGGATTTCCCGATCTCCCTTACAATCAGAAACGTAACGGTACAACCGAGAACCATGCCGATCCATGAATATAAAAAACCTGCCCACAGACCGTATACTGCACCGTTCACGCCCACAATTAATAGCGTTGGCAGTGGCGGCACAAATGATTTCATAAACGTAAGCAAAATTCCCGGTAACGGGCCCAAAGAGCGAAACTTCTCCAGCCAGAAACGAATATTTTCTTCCGTGATATATGACATAATGTCCAATGCTACCGGGGTCATCTGCATCCATCCAATCTATAAAGTCTACTTTCCAGTTTGGTTATTCCACACGAAACTTGATCATTCAAACTAATGCTGAGACACATCCTAACTAACGTCCTCCCAGTATAACGTACATCTTCGATGAACACCGTTGTCAATTTGAAGAAATTATTGCACTGCAAACTTACTTCCCACCAAAACCAAAAAAGCACACCGCGACCTTTTTCGGTCTTGGTGTGCTCTTATTATAAGAACCCCTACTCACACTTTGTTGGGGTATCGTATTCATTTATTCCAGCTGTGCTTCCTGCATTGCGAGTTCAATTAATTCTGCCTGATGTGCAGCATTCCATTCCGGAATGCCTGAACGCATGAACTCTTCGGCATCCATGGCTGCTTTGGACTGGTTGCACAGATTACAGGCACAGACACAGTTGAGCGGGGTGGTATGTCCACCTTTGGCACGCGGCAGCAGATGGTCAATCGTATCTCCATACGAACCACAGAAGTAACAGGTGTAGTGATCCCGGGTCAGAATATACCGCTTGAAATCCTTATTGCTGAACAATCGGCGAATCGTGTACCGATTGACCACCACAGCAGCTTTTTCCTTGACCAGCGTGACCGCAAGCTCCATGTCCACTTCCTGATGCCATCGTCTGCCCTTATCCGTCTTACCTCGCATCCGTACCATACCTTGCCGGTTGGTCCGGAGCGAAGCCGGATCTTCCGGGTCGATGGCCACCGGGGCCGCTGGTGTCTGGCGGCGGGGACGGCCGTCCATTCCAGCTGCGTGACTGCGGCTGGAATGCGCGGGGCGCTGCCCGGTTGTACCACGGGCAGCATCTTCGGCGTTCGCCTTGGGCGCACGCTCCTTGCGCGCTTGGCGCGGCTTGGACCCTGGCGAGCCAGGCTGGCGCACGGGCGCAGGAGGCCCTGCCTCCGCAGCAGCTTCCGGCGCTTGCCTAGGCTCGCACGCGGTGGCGGCAGGCTGTGCCTCAGCCGCCGTAGGTGCAGCGACCGTGGTGGCATCGCCACGGTCGCTCAGAGCCGGCGCATGGGCCTCAGCAGCTACGCTGCGGGCCTGCCCTGCGCCGGGCGCGAGCGCGGCAGCACGCTTGCGGCGCCGCTTGCGCTTGCGTTTGGCTGCGGTCTGTTGATCCGCAGCCATGGGCTCTGCTGCCGGGCCTTGCGGCTCAGCCGGCAGCAGAGCTTGGGCCGCCGCGGTCTGCTCGGCGGCCTGCACTGCAGCGGCAGCTCGCGCGCTTGCCCGCTGTGCAGTGCCCTTTTCATTCGCAGCAGTATGGCCCTGCGAATGCCCTTCTTCCCCACGCCAGCGCTCACGTGGCTGTGGATTAACCAAGACCTCATCTGCCGAGCCATCACGCTCTAAGCTCGTCTCCGGTTGCTCATTGCCGGTGAGAATCTCTGCACGTTTGCTCTTCCGGCGTCTTCTCCTCTTCTTCCGGTTGCCCGAGGAAGAAGTACCTGAAGAAGTCATCAAGTCAGCATGTTCGGGATGTCCATCCTTAACTGAAGATGACTCTGCCAATGGCAATGAATCCATACGTCTCTCCGTCTCAGTCGTGGAAGCAGATCCCTGCTTCACATGAGCAGCCCGCTCTCGTTCATTCTTCGCTGAGGCAGACGGCCTGTCAGTAACCACACGGGTCTCCAAGCCATCCCGTGGACGCCCGATCCGTTCATTCGTTTGCCCGCTCACGCTTGAACCGGCATCGTGATCAGCCTGTCCACCGAGCTGGCGACAGCTGCGACAGGCTCCCCGTCTGGCTCCGGGGCCTGCCCGCTTCCCGGTTCTGCGCCGGAATTCGGACATAGGCCGCTGTTGTCCGCAATACATACATGTCTTGGTCAATCGCGCTTCTTGTTCCGTCTTTCCTTGCCGGAAAGGGGCTGGCCCCGTCTCCATGTTGTCACCTCGGTTCCGAATGAATCCGGTTTCTTTCTATTGTATCACATCTGCTCGTGAACACCCTCATGGCCATAAGCCTGATAATCTTTCGAATTGTACTCCCGTGCCTGTTCACTGCATTCGTGAAGAATGTGTTCCACATATTCCAATATATCTTGCATCGGTCTCCCGCATTTATCACATGTTGTCATTATACTCACCTTAATCCTGTTCTTAGAAAGTTTCGTTCCGCCTTATGATTACCCCTCGTACATGATAAAGAAACACCCGTTCCCGACATTACACTCATATGAATAGACCAAAAAAACCGCTTCCTGCTCTCCCCTAAGGTCGACCAAGAAACGGTTTATTATTCCTCTAATTGGAAATGTATCTTAACGTACGTCCAATTGTCCCGAGTTCTGTTGTGGCGCGAGACGTGGTTTCGGTTTTGGCAGATTGCCAAAGATCACCCATGCATATGGAACGAACCTTGCTGTCAATCCAACAACGATCCACGAAGCGATCAGAGCTACACCGAATCCTCCGGCATACCACAGATGCACTAACCAAGACACTCCTGTTTGCGGTGGATAATTCCGATACACCAACAGGAAGAATGGATGGATCAGATAGATTCCAAAGGATAGTGCCCCAAGCCGGTTCAGCGGCTTCACGATCAGCGACGGCCCTTTACGGTAGAGCAGATAAGAGATCTGGATGAGTACCAGCGCACAAGCGAAGGTATGCACATTCCAGAAAAATTCATACCACAGTGTGTTATACGTTGCGATCTTCAGACGCAGCTGATAATAGATGTACACATGGCCCAGTCCGGCAATGATCCACACCGCCCAGAGCAGAATCCATGAAGCTACGCGCCCTTTGGTTGCATTGGCCCGACTGATAACGAACCATTGCTTAATTTTAGGAAAGTACACCCCGATAAATGCCCCAAGCATAAAATAGGAAAAGTAAGAGAACGCCCAGCTTCCCTTATTGGGTACCTGGAACCCATATTTATTACTTACGATGAATGCCCATTGAATCAATAATCCAATCGGTACAGACCATTTCACCACGGAAGGATACTTCTTGAGTAGCCACAACACCAATGGGAATAACAGATAGAATTGCATGTTAATAAACACAAAGTACAGATGCGTATAGGCCTTACCCGTAAACAATTTCGTAATGAAACTTACAGCAGATTCGCCGAACGGTCGGCCCTGATAATGCGTGAAATGCAGGATAACAAAATACATCAATGAGAACAGGAAATACGGAAGCAAAATATACACAAATCTTTTTTTGTAAAAGTTACTTACAAGTTTCTTGTCCAGCGGACGGGAATAATAGTTATAGAACAGTACGAAACTGCTCATAAAAATAAAGGTTGGCGTACCATATTTCATAAAGATATTAATAAAGTTGTACAGCCAATAATAGCCCGAACCGGTCATGTCCACCGTCGCGTAAGAAGTGGAATGCACACTCAGTACGCCGATAATCGCCATGGCACGTACCAGATTCAGCTCCGGAATTCGCTCTCTTTTCAGTGTTTCACTCATGTTAACGTTTCTCCTTCATGTGTTCGTCAATATGTCAGATATGACTTAATACGATAAAGCTCTCTATCTATTAAAAGCCATAATGCTTAAGATGGGTAGTCCATTTTCTTAACAATTCCTAAATTTTCATCATATTTCACAGTATTTTCATGTCTATATATGTAAAAAAGACCGCGAGTACGCGGTCTGTGCAACATCCTGCTTCCAACCAATGATTTTTGGTTCAACCGGTTGAGAATGGTAAATTTGGGTTTAGCATGAATCCGTCCTAAACTGAACCTACTTCTGACGACTCGCCAGAATCTGTTTGTACACGTCAATAGCTGCCTGCCTTGATGCCTTCAGATCGACAATGGCCTCCTTGCGCGGCTGATGGATGTCCTTGCTGTGAAGATCCTTCAGTTCAGGCAACCATCTGCGAATATAATCGCCTTGCGGATCATATTTCTCGGATTGTGTTACTGGATTGTTCACCCGGAAATACGGTGCTGCATTCTCACCAAGCGAGGCACACCACAACCAGTTACCGCGGTTCTGAATATTGTCATAATCACGCAGCTTGCGTCTGAAATAGGCTTCACCCAAAGTGAACGGGCATTGAAGGTTTTTGGTAAGGAACATCGCCGTTAGAATGCGCAAACGGTTCGGCATATGTCCAGTCTCATTCAGCTCCGTCATCGCTGCATCAATAATCGGAATGCCTGTCTCGGCCCTGCACCAACGTTCGAAGTGACCGTCATGGAGGGCCGAGAGATCGTACACCTTTTCATATGTAAAATAGTGACTCTCATAGACTGCCCGATACAGGTAGAAGTCGCGAAAGCACAGCTGCCTGATCCATTCCCCCGCCTCTGCCGTCCGGCTCGCTGCATCATACATCTTGCGAATGGATACCGCCCCCACTGCCACGTAAGAACTGAGATGGCTTGGTTCGTAGGCCTCATATTCATCCCGATGATCACCGTATTCAGCCATTCGATCCGACAAAAATTGGTCCAGCAGCAGATGCGGGTCCTCATCATCCGAACCACTGAACTCCAGCAACTCTGAAGGTACACTCATCGCATCCGGCCATTCAATCTGGCGATCACTCACCTTCAACTCTGCAACCGTTGTTGCCGAAGGAGGGTTGGGATGTTCATTCATGAATTCCACCCACCGCCGATGGAAAGCCGCAAATACTTTATACGGCTCCGACTTGCCTGTAAAATGTGCAAATCCATTCAGATCCATCAGTAGATGATCCGTCAGTTGCGTGAACAGAACATCGTGCGCCTCACTTACCTTGCGTATGGCTCTGTCCCGCTCCATTGCATATGGCGTCATGTCCCGGTGGACCACAATCTCATCGATATCACCTTTGAATTCATTTAAGATGAAATCAACCACTTCAGCCGGTTTGCCATAAGCAACATGCAGTTTTCGTTTGGCTTCAAGATACTGCCTGCTTAGTTTCGCCGCATGCTGCCTAAAATTCACACCGCTGTGTTCCTTCTCTCGCCCTTGCCGCAGGAGAAATGGATCGTAGATGAGTACATGTACGCTCTCTTCTTCGTGTTCCCGTAAATAATCGAATGCGGCCAGATCATCTGTACGCAAGTCTTTACGGTGTATGAATAGCTTCATGCCTCACCCTCCTACCTGAACTCACGTTTATTTCTTCGTCAGGTTCTGATATAACCTGCTCGTTTCCTGCTCCGGCTGATGTCCCAGATCCTCATTCAGTGTCAATGTGAATGAATGATATAAACGAAGTATGCCTTGCTGATCATCCATGGATGCATACACTTCCATCATGAGTCGGCAGATCTCTTCAGAATACGGTTCCCGTTCCAGCAATTCCGTTAATTGCTCGATTGCTTCTTTGCCACGACCATGCTCCATGTCCCATCTCGCGATATTCATAACCAGCCCGGTGTACTTTCGTCTGAGTTCCCTTGCTTTCCCCTGCGCCCAGTGATAGTCATGCTCTTCCAGATAATCGGCACGATAGAGGGGAATCATATGCCTCAGGTCATCGACATTATCTGATGTGATGACGTTGTAGGCCATAGCCTTCTCGAATTGTTCCACATCACTCACCAGATTGCCTGATAACAGACGATAGCGGTTCATATTGTACTCCAGCTTGCCTGTCATGTTCCATTCCCTAAGCAGCTTTCGAATCTGGTACACGGACGTATGTAGATGAGTTAATCCCTTTTCCTGGGGAACATCGCCCCACAGCTTATCCAGTAGAATCTCCTTGCTTACCCACTCATCCCTGTGATGAAACAAAAAAGCAAACAATTCCTGCGATTTGGTGGTGCGCCATTTGTGTTTCTCGGCACCCTGATCCAGACTTCTGTAGATATCCAGATGTTTGAACGTAAGCAGGCCCGGAACTTCTGTATCCAGTTCTACTGACACAGGTTCCGATTCCTGTACCTCAGCGGTGGCAGCAACCTGGGAAGTGTGCGACATCATGCCAGCCACCCGATCAATGGTTTTGGCCAATCGTAAGGAGCTTACCGGTTTAAGTACATAATCCAGTGCATGCAGCTCGAATGCCTCGACCGCATGATCCGCGTAAGCCGTAACAAAGATAATACGAATACTCTGATCCAGTTGCTGTATATATTCAGCCGCCTCCAGGCCATTCATTTCCGGCATTCCGATGTCCAAAAATACAACATCCACACGTTCGTTTGCCAGAAAATGAAGACCATCACGGGCTGTTGAAAAACATTGCACGGGTGTAATCCGCCCGTCCGTTCGTAGTAGGCGCTCCAGATGAAGTTGCGCCGGCTTCTCATCATCAATCACAATGGCTCTCACCGTTCTTTTTGCCTCCTGCCATGAAAGATTCAATAGGAATACCGATTTTTCGTCGGCATCCGCTTATTAGTCTGTTAACCATAATTGCTTCACTCGGCACATTATTTGGAATAATCTACCTGTTGTACAGGGATACGGAATCGTATCTGCGTACCTTTACCCACATGGCTATGAATCTCCAGCCCCTGACCATAGATAGACATCAGTCGACGATTTATATTTTGCAGACCGACACCTCCCGGGCCTTCAGTTCGTCCAGCCTTCACCTGAGCCATACGCTCAGGAGGGATACCCACGCCATCATCCTGAACTTGAATGACCACGTGTTCACTCTCTTTGAAGATGCGAAGATGAACTGTCCCGCCAGCTGCCCGCTCCATCACGCCATGGCGAATGGCATTCTCCACAAGCGGTTGAATACTGAGAGGTGGCAGATAGAGCTGTATGCCTGGTTCCACCTCATACTCGACCACGAGTCTTTCCTCAAATCTGGCCTGTTCCAGATGCACGTAAGATTCCACCAATTCCAGCTCTTTGGTCAAAGGAACAAGCTGTTCCCTGTTCTGGAAGTCAAAGCTTCCACGCAGGTAATGACTCAATTCAATCAGCAGATCGGTTGCCTTGTCCGGATTCACTGCACAGGTCGCAATAATGACATTGAGTGCATTGTATAGGAAGTGTGGCTTGATCTGGGCCTGCAAAAAGGCCATCTCAGTCCGAATAGCCTCCTGCACGGAACTCCGCATCTCAATTAACGTCCGAACCCTGGCACGCAATTCTCCGGCATCCACCGGTTTGCTCAGGAAGTCATTGGCTCCCGCCTGGAATCCGTGTTTGATATCCTCAGGCAACCCGCGAGCGGTCAGCATCAGAATCGGTAACTCTGACAAGGAACTGTGCTCGCGCAGCTTGCGGCATAACTCAAGTCCGGACATTTTGGGCATCATCCAGTCTGTTATGACAAGGTCAATCGAAGGGAATTCTTCGCGTAGTTTCAATGCGGTGGATCCACTGTCCGCTGCGATCACACGATAACGTTCTGTTGACAACAGGTTAAGTAATACCTGTCGATTCACGGGGTCATCGTCTACAATTAGAATCGTGTGCTCCCCTTCCGGAAGATCATCCGGCTCATCGGATTCTCTTGTCACAAGTTCCTTCGCCCCTGCACCCTGTGCATCAACATATCGGGCGGCAGCTGGTTTCGAATGGGCCTCCAGCAGGGGCAACTTCATAACGGGCAGGGTGAAATGGAAGGTCGAGCCTTGTCCCGGCTGCGATTCAACCCAGATCTCACCTCCGCCAAGCTCAACGAGCTTTCGTGTGATACTCAGACCGAGTCCGGTACCATCATTCACTCGCTCCACGGTTCCGTTACTCTGCTCATATGCCTGAAAGATATTTTCTTGTTTGTCCAGGGCAATGCCTACCCCCGTATCAGCAACTGATACCTTTACCCAATCCCCATCGACACTGGCATACAAACGAATCTCACCTTGTTCGGTATACTTATAGGCGTTACCCAGCAGGTTATACAGAATCTGCCGGAGGCGATCTTCATCTGCCTCAACGAGCGGCAACGACTGGGGCCATTGCTGAATCAGTAATACCGGCTTGTCCTCAAATGTAAAACCCGAAACTTCCACTACAGTACGGGCAACCGATTCCAGATCGACAGCTACTCGTTTCAACTCGATCTCACTATTTTTCAGTTTGGAAAAATCCAAAATATCGTTAACCAGCAGCGACAGCCGCTTTCCGGTTGAAGTAATCATGGACAGATTTTTGGCTTGCTTGGGTGTGACCGCTCCAGCCGCCCCTTCCAGCATCGATTGCGCAATATTAATGATGCCGTGCAGGGGAGTTCGCAGCTCATGAGACGTATTCGCCATGAATTCATCCTTGAGACTGTCAATGGCAAGCAAACGTTCCGACAGGGCTTCCACGTCACGGAAGGATTGGGCAAAGCGAATTGCGGTCACAATCATCTGGGCAAATACAAATAATAAAAGTTCAATCAGCGCGAAGAATGCTGTCTCTATGGTAGTGAACGCACCAAGTGTGTGTAACACAACAACCATGAGTATGCTCATCATGCTCACCAGTGCAAAGTGGCTATCATTTGGTCGTCCTTTTAACCAATAGAACATGGCTCGCAGTGCGTAGAACATGACAACAAGCGAGATCAGCAGCATAGGAATCTCAAGTGACGAGAAAAGCGTCGGAGGAAGCGTTAGGCCCACAATGGTCTGTGCAATGATCAGCACTACAGCCAAACGAACAAACCACTGATGAACCGCTCCCGGTACACGAGCATCCATATACCGAAGTAAAAAATAATAGGCAAACGCTGCACTGAGAAGCTGAAGCCTCAGAATCTCATTATTGGTCAGGAATGGTACAAACGTTCCCAGTAACTTCTCCCCATGTGTCAGGGCGTACAACGCACCGGAAAGGCTGAACAATCCAAGAAAACGGAGCTCCTTCTCCGTACGCCTCAGCCTGAATAGAAGCAAGAAAAAGGCAGCTGGCAAGATAAAGCCGAACAAGGCCATGAGATCCTTGAGCCAATCCTGTTGCTGGCTCTTCAGGATGCTATGCTCGTCTCCAAACAAAATAGGCGCTACAATGCCTCCAGACGAGTAACTATAGTTCGATACCTGAATGATAATATCAGCCTTGTCGCCCTCAATGGACGTGAATCCCGTAAAGGGCAGATTTAGTTGCACATCCGTATCACGGGTGATTCCTGGCTGGCCTTTGCCACCGATCTCTTTGCCATCGATAAATACCCTGTGGGCCATACGTATATTCTGCGTGCGTATACCATAATCGTTTTTCATCGTCCGGGGTGTAAGCTGCACTTGCAAATGATAGGTTCCATACCCATGGGCTTGCCCCAGAGATTTGTTCCATCGGGCCGGAACATAAGTGCCAGACGAAACTGGCAATGGCTTGCGACCGGATACACTTGCTTCAATATCTGCAGGACTCAGCAACTGCCCAGGGTAGAAATCCCAGACACCGCTTAGAGACGCAGCACCCTTCCGATCAAAGTCCCATTGAGTCAGATTAATGCTTCCATCCGCAGCTTGGGGGTTACTCCGCTCACTAATTAACGTCTGGGCAATCCAGCCCAGTGGAATAATGACAATGCATATGAAACTGATCGTTAGCATAATCCAGTGTTTTCTCATCTATGTATTCCTTCCATCCACAATGGCGGGAGACGTCTAATTTTGTCGATTTATCCCTATAATTCATGTTACACGTTTCTGGTACGCTCGGAAATAGTTTCCGTATCATAATCGGTCAAACTTCATTATAATTTGAAGGTTTTCTGTCTCGTTCTACCAGATCATGGTACACCAAAGAACCCCAGACCGATTTCCACCCAAATGAACGGGCAAAATGGCTTGGGGTTGATTGAATGAAGAAGCTTATATGGAAATCTTTTATTTAACAACTTGGGCAAGCTTTTGAACAATCCCTGCCCATCCCTGTTCCATACGTTCGCGGACCATCGCGTGAGCCTGTCCAAACTCAGTGAGTTCATCCGCATCCCAACCGCTGTGAATTAGTGTGAAATCCGTTCCCCCCGGCTGTTCAAGCAATTGGAACGTCAAAGTCCAGTCTTTCCCCCATCGAAATGATAACTTCTGTAGCGGAAGGACCTCCGTCACTTGACAAGGCGATTGACCAAAGGGTCCTGCTTCCAATATAAATTCATGACCTTCTACGGCTTCCAGATTCCCTGGCATGAACCAGGTTCCCAGTCCTTGCGCTGTCGAGACCATCTCCCACACTTTCTCTGCAGGTGCATGAAGCAAAAGTTCCTGCCGGATATCCGGTAATGCACTTGATGATGATTCCACTCGTATCGCCTCCTTGGATATATATCATTCATTGTTTGAGTTTTGAAGATAGATGTCAAATTGGTTCGTATAATATATAGTTGGAACATATTACATAAAAGGTGCGTGATTCCTATGATAGTCTGCTCTGAAAAATCCAATTCCAACCGTTGCCGGAAGGGATAATCTTAATGACTTCCCTTCCACGTTTTCATTTTAATACATTTACATGTGGGGGATACCTATACCATGTCATTCCGTTATTACGGTCCATTATGCACCGCCGTTTATGATCTAACGAAACCCGTGTGACACTCCTTGGGAGGAGACATTGAATTCTATCGCCATTACCTTCAAGGCGGCAAAGGACGTATCCTTGAAGCCATGTCTGGTTCTGGCCGAGTGCTCATCCCGTTGCTTGAAGCCGGGCTGAAAGTAGATGGCATTGATTACTCAGCAGATATGATTGACTCCTGCCGTTCTCGTTGCAAGGAGCGGGCATTGCCCATGCCTGAGTTGTTCGTTGCCGATCTGGAGAAGCTTGATCTTCCGTATCGATACGAAACAATTATCACTCCCGGAGGTTCTCTGCTCCTCATCCAAGGCAGACAGGCATCGATTAACGCATTGCGTAATCTATTTCGACATCTGGAGCCTGGAGGCAAGCTCGTATTTGATGTGTTTCTGCCCGATGTGACACAGCCCTCTATGGTAGAAACATCAACCGTTTCATTACCCGATGGTGATACGATCACTGTAGAAGTGAAAACCATTGAAGTGAACCTTCTTTACCAGTACAAAGTGAGTTTAATTCGCTATGAACAATGGCATCAGGGCGCTCTTGTTGCGACCGAGATGCAACAACTTACCCTGCGTTGGTACGGCATAGAAGAGTTACGCCTGATTCTCGAACACATTGGATTCTCCGATATCAAAGTGTACGCCGACTTCACCCCGGATCAGCCACCTACACAGTCGAATCAAAAATTCGTCTATGAGGCAACTCGAAGAGCCTAGTCATCCATAATTGGACGTATATACTTCTCTCTATACAAATCAGGCCACAGCATAAGGTTTAACCCATGCTGCGGCCTTTTTTACTATATAAAATTTGCACTAACATTTACACGAAAACGCAGAGGACAGAAATATCTTGAAGAAGCGGAGCTACAAGCTTTCTGCAAGAAAGCTACATCGAAAGCATACACTTCGCCTTTATCCTCAGATTTTCACCTTTGAAAAAGTGAATCGAAAAATCTGGGGATAACAGCGATCGGAAGGTTATTCTGTCATCGGAGTGGCAAGTGTAAATATAATTTAGAGCAAATTAGTATCCACGAGAATATTGCTCCGCAATGGCGGCTTGATCCTTGCTGACACCCAGCTCCAGAGCCGCATGGTTCGCCCAGTATGGATCGCGCAGCATGCCTCTACCAACCGCAACCAGATCCGCATCCCCGTTGCCAATAACCGCTTGAGCCAGAGCTGCATCCTCCAGCATTCCCACTGCGATGACAGGAACGTTCAGTTCTTCACGGAAACGGCGGGCAAATGGCAATTGATAACCTGGATAGTTGCCAGGTTTCCGTTGTCCGGAAGGACCTTCACCGCCTGAACTGATATGGAACATGTCCACACCTGCGTCCTGGTAGGCACGGGAGATATGAATTCCATGCTCGATGTCATATCCATCATCTGCGTATTCTACAGCTGAAATCCGCAAAACGAGCGGCATGCCTTCCGGCATTTCCTTTTTCACAGCACGAATGACTTCAACTCCAAAACGGGACAGATCCTGCCCATATACATCCTCGCGCTGGTTCATCAGTGGAGAATGGAACTGGTGAATAAGGTAACCGTGTGCACCATGCAGCTCAATGGCATCCACTCCCGCCTGTACTGCGCGGCGAACACCGTCTGCGAATTTCTGCACCATGGCTTCTACCTCTTCTGTACTCAAAGCACGAGGCTCCTTGTACTTTTCTCCCGGGAATGTGACCACGGATGGGGCAACGGGTTGCTCTGCATCTTCTGCTTTCCGTCCCGCATGTGCAATTTGAATAGCTACTTTGGAGCCGTAAGCATGCATTCCATCGACCAGTTTGGTGAAGGCAGGTATGTGCTCATCTGACCATATTCCCAAGTCATTGTCCGTAATGCGTCCATCTGGGTCCACATCCGTCATCTCGATCACAATCAGTCCTGTGCCTCCAACCGCACGGCTCACATAGTGAACCTGATGCCAATCGTTCGGAATGCCATCCTTTGCCGTCACGGAATATTGGCACATGGGTGCCATGACGACACGGTTATTTAATTGCAAATTCTTAAATTGATAGGGGGAAAATAATTGCTCAGTCATTTATGCTACATCTCCTGTTCCTTGATCATGATATATATAAAGCCTTGCTTATTGGTCCAAGTCCGAAAACATCTTCCCATTCTTGCCGTAATTGTCCTTCTCCAGGTCCTCAATGAAAATAAAGACCTTGCTCGGATCAACATCCAGTGTCTCACAAGCCACTTGGGTCATACGTTCAATCAACTGACGTTTCTGCTCCGTCGTCTTGCCTTCCAGTACTTTAACGGTGATAAATGGCATGTCTTGAACACATCCTTTCTTCACTGATTATTATGAACCTGACGTATGGAAATGCAAGTACGTACATTTTGGTGCCTAGAGCCCTTTTTGATACCTAGTCATCCTCACATATCGGTTCTGCTCCATTCTGGAAATGACTGCAAAACATGATATGATAACCATAGAGATTCGCAAGAATACTATACCCCAAAAGAAGTAAAACCAAGCTAAGGAGAGATTATAGATGAAAGATATATTAATTCAAAGATTGAGTACTTATGTTCAGATGGACACCCAATCCGATGAAAATAGTGAGACATGCCCTTCCACATCCGGCCAGCTGAAATTGGGCAAACTACTCGTGGAAGAATGTAAATCTATTGGTCTGCAGGAAGTAACAATGGATGAGAACGGTTATGTTATGGCTACATTGCCGTCCAATACCGACAAGGATGTTCCCGTGATTGGGTTCCTGGCTCACCTTGATACAGCGACTGACTTTACAGGTAAAGATGTTAATCCACAGGTTATCGATAACTATGACGGTGGTGACATTGTTCTGAATTCGGAACTGGACGTTGTGCTGTCCAACAAGGATTTCCCGGAACTCCACGAATATAAAGGCCACACCTTGATTACAACGGACGGCACAACGCTGCTTGGGGCAGACAATAAAGCTGGCATTGCCGAGATTATGACGGCAATGGCCTATCTGATTGAGCACCCGGAAGTGAAACACGGTAAGATTCGGGTTGCTTTTACCCCGGATGAAGAGATTGGCCGTGGACCGCACAAGTTTGACGTAGCTGCTTTTGGAGCCAAATATGCTTACACGGTCGACGGCGGACCCCTTGGCGAACTGGAATACGAGAGCTTTAACGCAGCTGCCGCCAAAATTACAGTACGAGGCACCAATGTGCATCCCGGAACAGCGAAGGATAAAATGGTGAACTCTCTGAAAATTGCGATGGAATTGAATCGACGTCTGCCTGCAGAGGAAGCTCCTGAATTCACGGAAGGTTATGATGGGTTCTACCATCTGTTGTCCATGGAGGGTGATGTTGAGCTGACGAAAATGAGCTACATTATTCGTGATTTTGACCGGGAGAAGTTTGAAGCTCGCAAAACGAATCTGCTGAATATCGCAAACGAACTGAAGATCAAATACGGAGAGAAAAGCATCACTGTAGAGTTGAATGACCAGTACTATAACATGCGTGAGAAAATCGAACCGGTACGCCAAATCGTAGACATTGCCCATGAAGCCATGACCCGACTGGACATCGAACCGGTAATTCGCCCCATCCGGGGAGGCACAGACGGTTCCCAGCTTTCCTATATGGGCATGCCAACACCGAATATCTTTACTGGCGGAGAGAACTACCATGGCAAATTCGAATATGTATCGGTAGACAATATGGTTAAGGCAACTCGTGTCATTGTAGAGATCGCTCAATTGTTTGAGCAACGCGGAGATATCTAATTCGCTTAAAGCGCGGTGAACCAAGAGCACCCTCTTTTTTCCCCGGAGGGTGCTCTTGGTTGTGTTTTATTGTATTTTATTATGTCGTGTCATGTCGTATAGATACGCCAAATTGGCCTTTATTTTATAACCATCACTCATATATATTGCCTCCCGCGATGGCGCGCAGCTGCTCCAGATCACAGATCACAAGCTTCCGCTGCACTTTACGAATAATATTTCGATTACATAGCTCGTAAATGACTCTGTTGAGATGTCTGTAGCTGGTACCCAGCATATCCGCCAGTTCTGTCAGTTTGGAGGTCTGAATCTCTTCCGAGGAGGACTCGTTTGGGTCCATTGTAGACAACAGGTAGCTTGCAAATCTGCTCTCTACCGGATACAGCATATTCAGACTGGACAGGTTGGAGAAGGTGTACAACTTGTGCGTAACTTGACTGAGCATGAAGTGGAGGAATTTAGGGTTTTCCGCATACGTATTCTGGAGAGAGCGATAGCTAATACCAAGCAGCAGACTGTTGCTCACAGACTCTACCGTATTCTTGGCCTCCTTGCCATTAACCAGCTCCAGATCACCGACGAGCGCTAATGGCGTACTGAAACGGAGCAACAGAGACTTGCCGTTAGACAGTGTGGTATAGATCTTGAGCTTTCCCTGTACAAGAAAATACAATCGTTCAGGCCGCTCACCTTTGGCACAGATCAATTCGCCTTTAGCAGCCTCCAGCAGTCTTAATTCTGCGAGTGCAGGCTCGTCCAACACCTGGTCCAACCCATTCTCACGTGCGAGCTGACGCACAAGTCCAAAGTCCATGATTTCTTTCATTTCGACTTCCCTCCGTTGCTCTATTTAATGCAAACAAAAGGACACATGTCCTATATTTGATATACATCCGTACAAATATCTTGATATAAAAATAGTTACAACTAACACTTATATCCAATAAATCATTTTAGATGGGAAATATTTTAAAATTTAATCATAAAATGTTCATTCTTTTAACAGAAAGCCGTTCACGAAAAGCCATTTCTATCCGATGATAGATAGAGTCATTCCATAGACCGTTAAAATAATTTATTCATATATTGAAAGGATGGTCCTATTCCATGAACGTTGTAGATGCACTGCTTAAAGTCATGCCTTATATCACTCAGATTCTTAGAGAACCCGCAAGCTTAACGGTATATGATCACGAGAAAGTATTGGAAGTCATTACCACAGACAAGTTTGATCTTGGTTTTGAAAAAGGAATGCCACTCTTGGAATCGTATCAAAACTTTGCCATCTTAAAAAATGGAAGAGAAGCTACTCTCGCTACTCTCTCCAAGGAAGTTTATGGTATCGAACTGGATATTTTGAACATTCCGATCTTTGATGATAACCAGAAAGTTGTTGCTGTTTTCTGTGTATCTTACGACCAATCCAATCAGAATCAACTTGAAGAGATTATGCAAGAAAATCAAACCATCAATGGGAACCTGGTTGAAATGGTGCAGCACGTTGCCGGTCATGCCGAAGAGTTGCAAGCCACCAGTGAGCAGATTCTGGAAAACACACGACTTGCTGTTCAGAATTCTTCCCAAATCAACAAGGTAGCCGGATTCATTCGCGAAATCTCCGAACAAACGAACTTGCTTGGCCTGAATGCCGCCATTGAAGCTGCCCGTGTTGGTGAAGCAGGTGCCGGCTTCGGTGTGGTTGCATCCGAAGTACGGAAGCTTTCTGTGGATGCCAAACAAGCCACAAGTGATATCGATACCAGTCTGCGAGATGTACAACAGGCGATCAAACAGATGGAAGTTGAAGTGTCCCAGATCGCTGCCTCTTCACAGGAACAAGCGACGCTTGTATCCTCCTTCACAGATGTCATTGAGAAGCTCAATGACACAGGCGAGCGAATGAAGGTTCTATCTGAACAACTGATTAGCTACTCGATTAAAAACTAAATCACAATGTATCTTTAGATGAACTTCGGCTAGTCCGAGGAACCACCTAATATATGTAACAAACAGGACTCGGGTTGCCCAATAATGGATAATCCAAGTCCTGTTTAATTAAGTCCATTTCTATAATTCAACCCAAATCAGCTGCAATCTTACTTCATCACATGGAATGATTTATCCCCAATAACCTCTGCTTCGGATTCCCAGCACTCCACCTCACCCGGAATATGAATGCGGTCCCGCGTAAAGATCGGGTCACGGCCTTCAGCTTTCTGTTTCTTGTAATCCTTCAGTGCTTCAAAAGTCACCTTTGACAGCATTAGAATAGCAATCAGGTTCACAACAACCATGAGTCCCATGAACAAGTCTGCCAAATCCCATACCAGCTGCACCTTGGCAACCGCACCGAAGATCACCATGGCGATAACGCAAATGCGGTATACCCACAGCCAAATTTTGTTGGACTTGATAAACTCAATGTTGGTTTCACCATAGTAATAGTTTCCGATTAGCGTACTGAAAGCAAACAGGAATACCATGACCGCCAAGAATCCCGATGCCCATGAGCCTATGTGTACACTCAATGCAGCCTGAGTCAATTCAATGCCGCCCAGATTGGAACCTTTGTACACCCCGGATAGCAAAATAATCATGGCTGTGCTTGTACATATAACAAGCGTATCTATTAGCACGCCAAAAGCCTGGATAAGTCCTTGTTTCACCGGATGTGTTGTATCCGCTGTTGCAGCGGCATTCGGGGCACTACCCATGCCTGCCTCATTGGAGAACAATCCGCGTTTCACTCCGTTCATCAGCGCAGCACCCAACGTTCCGCCAGCAACCTGTTCTATGCCCAAGGCACTTTTGACGATTAATGCAATCATGGCCGGAAGTTGGGTAATGTTCGCCAGCACCACAAAAGCTGCTACTCCAATGTACAATACGGCCAGCACCACGACGATATACTCCGATGCTTTCGCAATCCGTTTGACACCGCCTATAATAATGCCTGCAAATATCACGGCCATAATGATACCCACCGTTAACCGATCTGTACCGAATGAGTTTTCGAATGCGACAGTAATCGTATTGGACTGCACCGCATTAAAGACCAAACCGAATGATAGCGTAATGAGAATGGCAAATAAAATCCCCATCCAGCGTTTACCCAACCCACGTTCCATATAATAAGCAGGACCCCCACGGAATCCGCCCTTATCCTTCACTTTATAGATCTGAGCCAACGTACTTTCCACAAAACTGGAGGCTGATCCGATAATTGCAATAATCCACATCCAGAATATAGCACCAGGTCCCCCCAAGGCGATGGCCAGTGCAATACCTGTGATATTTCCGGTACCTACGCGCGCTGCCATGCTGATACAGAATGCCTGAAAAGGTGTAATTTTGCCTGGTTCCTTGCTTTTCGGCTCTCGAAGCACCTTCACCATATCTCCAAGCATGCGAAATTGCATGAATCGGGTCTTGCTGGTGAAGTATATACCACATACTACCAAAAGTATAATTAACACTTTGGACCATAGAAAATCATTGAAAATGACGACAATATCTTGTATTGTTTGCTCCATCGGTATGCCCCTTTATAGGTGTATTTCACGTACAGAGATGGGATCACATGAAAAGTTTGTACCATTCTGCACAACTCTTGTCCCAAACTAAGGGATGTTACTTATACTACAAGTACATCTACGAAAATCGACAAATACCTACATGCAATCTCTACATTTATTTTAAAAATGAGCATTACTCACCTAATGGTTGTCATTTAACCTGACATATCAGGTTAAATGCAAGAAGGAAAGGAACGATTACACTGGAACGAGAGTTCGCGGCGGAGTTAACCGTCTTGACCATAGATTTATCGATCACACCATTCGCAGACAAAGGAGATGACGGATATGCGTTATTTTATTGTGGATGACGATCCTGGCGTTCGTTCCATGCTAATGGATATTATTGAGGATGAAGGACTTGGCGATATTGCCGGAGAAGCCGAGGACGGAGCACATATTCATGCGGAGATATTGGAACTGCATAAGGTGGATGTACTGCTAATTGATCTGTTGATGCCACAACGGGACGGGATTCAGACTGTGCGGGCGCTTGAAGGAAGGTTCGAGGGCAAGATCGTCATGATCTCCCAGATTGAGTCGAAAAACATGATCGGAGAAGCCTATTCACTAGGGATTGAATATTATATTACGAAGCCGATTAATCGACTGGAGATTCTGTCTGTTCTGCGGCTGGTAGGCGAGAGGTTGCGTATGCAGCAATCCATCGCAGATATTCAGCGGACATTGCAGGGATTGTCTGGATTGCGTCCCGCTGAGCGCATGGCTGCTCCTGTTCCAGATAAAACGATTACTACAACAGGACATTTCCTGCTGTCCGAGATGGGCATGATTGGAGAAGCTGGCAGCAGGGATCTGCTGGACATGCTGGAATATCTGCAGCAGGTGGAGACTGAGGAACACAAATTATCGCCCTATACGTTCCCTTCCCTCAAAGACATCTTCCAGAATGTAGCCATTCGCAAGCTGGGATTCGATGCCCCACTCGCCGAGGTCAACAAGGAGATTAAGGCGTCGGAACAACGTGTCCGCAGAGCCATCTTCCAGACCCTGAGCCATGTGGTCTCCCTGGGGTTAACGGATTATACCCATCCCAAGTTCGAGAACTATGCATCCAAATTTTTCGATTTTACCGAGATCCGCAAGAAAATGCTGGAGCTGCAAAACAATGTGGAGCCTTCCCTGTCCCAGACCCGCATTAATACGAAAAAGTTCGTACAGGTATTATATTTGGAAGCTAAACGGTTGCTGCATTAAGCAGATTGATGATGGATACGAGGCAAAAAACAAACGGGCATGAATATTACGCCGGATGGTACCTCTATCTCAACTGAGGCTGTCCATTTCGGCGATATTCATGCCCGTTTGTACGATCAAGCGTTGCTCATCTATATGATTCGTCCTGTATATAAAATCAAAGTTCCTTTGGGTTCAATTCCGTGAATGATTCCGGTTAATTCGGTTGTACTCATTGATCAATTCGTCCAATGCCATAGACTGCCGAATTACATCGGGATGCCCGAGACCACCCTTGTTATGCTCTACCAGCATATGAAGGCTATGTCTGGCCTTCTCTATTTTATTTTTCAAATCCAAACTCATAACCATGACCCCTGATACCTCCTTATTCTGTGAACCATTTTAGTTTTTCCTGTCAATCTATAGTTGGATTAACATATGGCATAGGGGACAAGGATGTTTTGTATTCTTCTCCAAATTTTGATAAATACTATTCTATCATACAAGAGTGTATCCGTGAAAGACTGATGCAACGCCTTTTACCCGTTATCTAAATAGCTGGATTCTATGGCTCGACTTCACTGCCTACTTTCAGAATCGAATGTGTCGTAATTGTGTATATTTAAATGTAAACCAAAAAAAACACCTCACCGTCTACACACAGACAGGAACATATGATTTTCCGTATTTCCCCATTATTAAACCGATTTCATCGTTACCTAATCCTGACACAAGTCTTTCAATGGTTCGTCCATTGGTGCAAAAGGTAATAAAATCCCTTTCCATAACGAGGCCATTCAGGTACAATAGGGCGATGTGTGTGTCCGGACCCGGCGGATACAAATGATGTAATTTAGAGGACGGCCAACGACGGCCATTGATCCTGATTTGATATTATTGGAGGCTTATCATCACCATGCAGACTGATTCACAGACTAAAGTCAAAATTGTTAATGCCGATCCCAGCGCAATGGGATTATTTGGGTTGGCCATTGTAACCCTGGTCGCTTCTTCACAGAAGCTTGGCATTACAGAAGGACTTAGCTACGCTATTCCTTGGGCGATCTTCCTGGGTGCTTTTGCCCAGTTATTCGCTTGCATTCAAGATTCCAAACGCAACAACACCTTTGGCACAACGGCTTTTGGCGCGTACGCATTCTTCTGGTTCGCCATGGCTGCCAACTGGATGATCAAAATGGGTGTATTCGGCTCCACGCTTGCTGAACAGGCCGATGGCAAGCAACTCGGATTTGCTTTTGCCGGATATCTAGTATTCACCCTATTCATGACGATCGGTGCTATTGAAGCAAATAAAGTATTGCTTATCATCTTCATTCTGATTGACTTCCTGTTCCTTGGTTTGACCTTTGACGCTTTCGGTATAGCTCCTCACATTTTCCATACCATTGCAGCATACGCTGAACTGGCGATCGGAATTGTGTCCCTGTACGGTACAGGTGCTTCGGTACTGAATGCTCACTTTGGCTATACGTTCTTGCCGATCGGCAAACCGTCCGGCATTTTCAAACCCAAGGCTTAATATACAGCAGTAAACCGCCAGCGCGCCGGTCCGCGCCTGGCGGTTTTTTTGCACCCTGACTTCATTTGAATATGTATCTGTCCGACACCTATACTAGGGATAATAGATCATAAATAGACCCTGCAACACAACAAATGCCACAGCAGCCATACTGTAAGGAGGAAAAAGCATGAGAGAGATACCGAAACCTACGGAGATGGATCAGGTGGAGAAAAAGTATGTACGCGAAACGCGTTGTTTTAAGACGGCACGGGTGTTTCCAACCGATGTCAACAATCATAATACGCTGTTCGGCGGCAAGCTGATGTCCTACATCGATGATATTGCGTCCATCGCTGCATCGAAGCTGTGTCGGGTCAATACCGTAACGGCTTCAACCGACTCGGTCGATTTCCTGTACCCAATTAACCCGACAGATTCCGTTACGCTGGAATCGTTCGCGTCCTGGACAGGACGAAGTTCCATGGAGATTTTTGTGAAGGTGATTCGTGAGGATCTGAAGACCGGTGAGAAGAAAATTGCGGCGACGGCTTTTCTGACCTTTGTGGCCCTGGACGAAAATAATCGCAAACTGATCGTACCCCGCATTATCCCGGAGACGGAAGAAGAGAAGAAACTATACGAGACCGCTCCGGATCGGGCGGCCATGCGGAAACAACGGCGGGAAGAGAGCAAGAAATTCGCTGACTTCCTGACCGTCACATATCCATGGGAATAAAAACACGCTAAACAATAACAAGATTGAGCACAAGCATTACATTATCTGGACGATGCCGGATAGATGGACATGGGTCTGCTATCCGGCAGTTCGCCACCCATGGAGACACACCACTGTTGGTAGAGGCGATACGCCGAACCACTCTCCAGTAACCCCTGACAGGTGTATATGCCCTCTTCGATGGAATTGACACGTCCCGCCGCGTACAAACGGAAGCCCCCATTTAACAAGACCTGATTCACAAAAGCAATATGACCCTCCCCGCTTAACACACTTTCTGCCACTTCGAGCTGCTTGGCAGCCGTCCATACCAGTTCCGGCACAGGCATATCCAGTTCATAAGCAGCGGGGTCAATGAGTTCCAGCTTCATATCTCCGTCTTCTACTGCGTATACGCGGGTTGGCCGATCGATGTACAGATCTTCAGAACCTTCCATTCCCTGTACCACATAAGCACGGCGGTAGGTAAAGCGGGTAAGCAGCTTCGCAATCCGATCCAGAAAAGTATTATGAAATACACCAAACACCAGGTATGGTGAACGGTTATAATCTATCAGTTTCTCTGCCGTATTAAACACCGTGCGGAAGCCCAACTCTTCCCGTAACGGACGAAGCTTACGAAGAGGCGCGCACCAATCCTCGGAAGACACGTACATGACACCCGAACGCAGTGCAGCACTCCGGGCATCTTCACGATCCATCTTACCGGTATCTATTCCTGCTTCCTTCAACAGTACCGACAACGTAACGCCCCACTTGGGTGGTAAAGGATCACTCCCGTGTAAAGTCACCGGCAACCCTGCCGCTGCGAGTACAAATGCAACCGGAAACGTGGCCATGAATGACTTTGTCCGTCCATCATAAGGACCGGCACAGTCCAAACCGTCCTGAAATACGGAGAAACGTTCCGCACTGTTACGACAAGCATGAACAAAAGCTTCCAGTTCCTCGACGTTTTCCATTTTCATACGTTCAGCCATAAGAAACGCAGCCGTCTGGGCAGGGGAAACCTCCTGTTTCAGGATTTTCTCTGCTACGGTCAGTGCCTCTGTATAATTCAGATCACGCGAGCCTCGTTTCCCACGTCCGACCTCTCGGAGTATTTGAGACATATCCATGCAGAACCCTCCTTCCGATTAAGACTGGAGCAGTTGATGTGCCTTCACAATTGCTGTAGCTACATCGACCATCCGTTTGCGTTCATCCATCGCTTTCTTGCGTAACAGATCATAGGCTTCGGCCTCCGAAATCTGCTTCAGATCACTGAGGATAGCCTTCGCCATATCAATCCACTTCCGATCTTCCAGCCTGGATTGCAATTGCTTCCGTTCCTGCTCCCACTGCTTGCGTTCCATATAACGTCGGGCTGCAAAGTGAAGGGTCCAGTGGATCTCTGGTCCGGACATCGATGGTGTAAGTATTCCATCAAGTGAGGTCTCCACCTCGCAAGATTCTGCGGAAGAAGAGGCCGTATCTGGCGCGCACCACCAGAGCAGCGGGGTATCCGACTTGCCCTTTCCCAGGCAGTTCCCCCAGTATTCCACATCAGTCAGGGATAGGTGTAAAATGGATGCTTCCGCCTCACGAGCCAGCTTCAGCACTTCCGTTTCACTGCCTGCCACTTGTACATGGTACCCGTTTGCTCCCAGCAGCCTCTCCGGTGTCAGAGGGATTGCATCGGATGAGGCAGCTATCGTTGGTTGTACACGGATGACCAATAAAGATCGCATGATGGATCAATCCCTCCCTATTACGTATAGTCAGAGTCCATAACATTTAAGGCGTTAATACATGAAAGCAATAAATGTGTCATGTTACCTGACAAAAACCAAATAGTCACGATTATACGTTCTGAATTCAACATGTTGATAAGCATTTCATGCCTCGCCATCCTGCACTAATAAAGGGTGAAACAGCGACCATGGCACCTTTTCTACAGTTTTATTCATAACCGGTATACTAATTTTATCTAAATTCTTCATTCTTATGAAGGTATGTCTGTAAAACGTCGTCTTCCCATTGATATTCCAATAAACTCATGTAAACATAATTAACTTTAAATTTCAAATACTTTTTTATGTTAACTATCTTGACATGGTTAGATCGATCTTTTATAGTTAAGCCATAACAACTCCATATTTGAATCGATCACAGTTACAACGGCGTAGCTGGTTGAAACGGCAATGAAGCCTGTTTTGCAATCTCGGAGCAAGGGATGCGTATGTATATGCGCAAGTCCTCCGAGGCATAACAGGCTTTTTCGATTTTAGAGACAAGGTTTTGAGGCAGTTTGCAGAATGGACCTAAGGGGGCTAATCATAATGAGTACAACGAAAAAACTGGTGCTGGTCGGTAATGGCATGGCGGGAATCCGCACAATCGAACATATCCTTAAGCTTGCTCCACACGCTTATGAAATTACAGTCTTCGGCGCAGAGCCGCATCCCAACTACAACCGGATCATGTTATCTTCTGTACTGGCTGGCGGAACATCCATCGAAGATATCGTAATCAATGAGTGGAGCTGGTACGAAGATAACGGCATTCGGGTGTACCCGGGTGACCCCGTCGTTCAGATCGATACCAAGCGCAAGGAAGTTGTATCTCAGAATGGTGTACGCGCAGCCTATGATGAGCTGATTATGGCAACTGGCTCACAGGCGTTCATCCTCCCTCTTCCCGGAGCTAACAAGGAAGGCGTGATCGGATTCCGAGATATTAAAGACTGCGAGACCATGATGGCAGCATCACAAAAGTATCGCAAAGCTGCCGTCATTGGAGGCGGATTGCTTGGACTGGAAGCAGCGCGGGGACTGCTTAATCTGGGCATGGACGTCACTGTCATCCATATTAACGGCCATCTGATGGACCGGAACCTGGATTTGCCGGCAGGCCTGATGCTCCAGCGTGAGCTTGAAGATCAGGGCATGAAGTTCCTTTTGAACAAACATACCGAAGAAATCACAGGCAAACAACGGGTAAAAGCCATACGTTTCACCGATCAAACGGTGCTTGAAGCGGATCTGGTTGTCATGGCTGTCGGGATTCGCCCGCAGATTGAACTGGCTCGCAATACCGGCCTCGATGTGAATCGCGGAGTCATTGTAGATGATTATATGCATACCAGCATCCCTGGCATCTCTGCCGTTGGCGAATGTGCAGAACACCGCGGTATTGCCTACGGACTGGTTGCTCCATTATATGAACAAGGTATGGTGCTCGCAAAACGCCTGGCTGGTGCGGCAACCGATGGATACGAAGGTTCAGTCACTTCTACCAAGCTGAAAGTATCCGGTGTTGACGTATTCTCTGCAGGACAATTCAAAGACGCTGCGGACACTCGCAGCATTCGTATTCAGGATGACGTTGATGGTGTGTACAAAAAGATGGTGATGAAAGACGGGCAGCTCATTGGAGCTGTATTGTTCGGAGATACCACAGACGGCGCTTCTCTATTTTCCCTCATTAAGAGTGGTGAGAACATCAGTGGTCGAGAGAAAGAAATTTTGCTCGGTGTACCTTCCGGTGGTTCAGGCTCGGGTCCATCTGTCGCAGAACGCATGGCAAGTATGCCGGATGACGAGATCGTCTGTGGTTGTAACGGTGTTACCAAATCTTCCATCGGGGACGCCGTTCTGAATAAAGGCTGTAATACACTCGGTGCAATCAAATCCTGTACCAAAGCCTCGGCTTCTTGCGGTGGGTGCAAACCTATTATCGAAAACCTGCTCACGTATTATGCCGGCGATAATGTAGGTGAACAGACCAAAGAAGGCATCTGTGGCTGTACATCCTATGATCGGGATGAGATTGTTGCACAGATCAAGGAGATGGGACTCAAAAGCGTCAAGGAAGTTATGAACGTTCTCGGTTGGAATGAACCGGAAGGTTGCTCCAAGTGCCGTCCTTCCCTCAACTATTATCTCGGGATGATCTGGCCGGCTGAATACACGGATGAGCGTGTATCCAAATTCACCAATGAACGTTATCACGCCAACATCCAGAAGGACGGTACCTACTCCGTTATTCCACGGATCTATGGTGGTGTCACTTCCCCGGCGGAATTGATCAAGATTGCAACTGTCGCAGAGAAATACGATGTGCCTTTGGTGAAATTCACGGGTGGACAACGACTCGATCTGCTCGGTGTACAGAAGGAGAACCTGCCGAAGATCTGGGAGGAACTCGATATGCCTTCCGGTTTTGGTTATGGCAAAGCGCTTCGTACGGTGAAGACTTGTGTAGGTAATACGTTCTGCCGATTCGGCACACAGGATTCCATTGAGATGGGTATTCGTCTGGAGAAAAAACTCGACAAGATGGTAGCTCCAGCCAAAGTGAAACTCGCTGTCTCGGGATGTCCGCGGAACTGTGCTGAAGCGACCATCAAAGATCTGGGTGTTGTCGCCATTGATGGCGCTTGGGAGATTCATGTTGGCGGTAACGCGGGAGTCAAGGTTCGTGCAGCCGAGTTGCTCTGTACGGTGAAGACCGATGCGGAAGTGGAAGAGTGGACTTACTCTTACCTGCAATATTATAGAGAGAACGCAAAATGGAATGAGAGAACAGCGGCTTGGATTGAACGGGTTGGTCTGGATCATGTGAAGGAAGCATTGGCGGATCGGGATGTACGTCTCGCTCTGGTTGAACGTCTGGAAGTAACACTGGGTCACACGGTTGATCCTTGGAAAGAAATCATTCAAGACGAGAAATTGCGTAAAAACTTCACCCCACTGTCCGGTGCCGAGCCGGTAACCCACTAGAAGAGGAGGAACAGCGATGAACAAATTCCGGATTGGACACCTTGCAGATATTGATGAAAAGGGAGCACGGACATTCCTGATACAGGATACCGAAATTGCAGTCTTCAAACTGAGCGACGGAAGTCTGCACGCCGTCGAGAATCGCTGCCCTCACAAGGGCGGCAAGCTGTCGGAAGGCATGGTATGCGGGACAGCAGTTCATTGTCCTTTGCATGATTGGAAGATTGATCTGCGTAACGGTAAGGTACATGAGCCGGATGAAGGCTGCTTGAATACCTACAAAACAGAAGTGGACGGCAACAGCGGAGAAATCTACATCACAATTGCGGGTTAAAGGCTAGAGATACCCTGACATCAAGGAGGCGTGCGCTATGGATTTTGTTAAACCTGCAGAAGTGCTGCAATCGATGGTCGAAGCTGGTGAGAGCAAAGCCAGAATGAATCGGGTACAGATGCTGATCCGCGGTTTTCTGGCGGGGGCTATCCTTGCCTTTGCAACCACACTGGCATATACCGCTGTATCTCAAACTTCCGTTGGTTTGGCAGGTGCACTGATATTCCCGGCGGGATTTGTCATCATTATTCTGCTGGGTCTCGAATTGGCGACAGGAAACTTTGCGATGCTTCCACTCGCGGTGTTGAAACGTAAAATTACATGGATGGATATGCTCCGAAATTATTTCTGGGTGATCACAGGACATCTGCTCGGATGTGCATTCTATGCTCTGTTATACGGCTTGACCATTACCAAGATGGGTACGGATATGAGCAACCCTCTAATTCAAACGCTGATCCAGACCAGTGAAGCCAAGACACTGGGGTATCAGCACTTGGGTGGAGCTGGCATTGTTCTGGTCACCATCAAAGCCATTCTATGTAACTGGATGGTTACACTCGGGGCAGTGATGGCGATGACCTCCACTTCCACAATGGGCAAAATTGTAGCGATGTGGCTGCCCATTACGATATTTTTCGCTCAGGGATTTGAGCACGCTGTGGTAAATATGTTCGTCATTCCGGCAGGCATGATGCTCGGCGCACAGGTGAGTGTCGCTGACTGGTGGCTGTGGAACCAGATCCCGGTGTTGGTGGGTAACCTCATTGGTGGAGCTATATTCACAGGCCTCGGTTTGTATGCTGCACACCACTGGGGAAATCCGGTGAAGCTATCGACCAAACTGGCAACCATTCAGGGTGGCCGTTCAGGATTGGCAAGTTCCGATGCTGCACCGAAATTGGGGACACGATCATGAGCCGGGGCCTGGTTAGTATTGTTGGTGCTGGTCCTGGAGATCCGGATCTGATTACGGTAAAAGCCCTGAAACGTATTCAGTCTGCAGATGTCATTATGTATGATCGGCTTGTGAATGATCAATTGCTCGCTGAGGCTCGTGAAGGAGCACTCCGCATCTACTGCGGCAAGGCGCCAGGCCTTCACTCCATAAGTCAGGAGATGATTGGACGGATGCTTGCTGCACATGCAGCGGAAGGCAAACAAGTTGTACGTCTCAAGGGTGGCGATCCGTTTATCTTTGGTCGTGGTGGTGAAGAAGCGCTTGTGCTGGCGGAAGCAGGGATTGCATTTGAAATCATTCCCGGTATTACTTCAGCTGTAGGTACATCCGCTTCATCCCTTATTCCGTTAACCCATCGCGGGGTTGCTTCATCCTTCGCATGTGTCACGGGAACCGGCAGTGATGGAAGTGTATCTTCGGTCCGTTGGGACCTGCTCGCCCATAGTGTAGATACATTGGTCGTCTACATGGGTATTAGCCAACTGCCCCAAATCCAACATGAATTGCTTCACCATGGCAAAAGTGGAACCACCCCCGCAGCTTTAATCGAACGGGGAACCACTTCGGAGGAACGCATTATTACCGGCACACTTGCAGAACTCCACTCCCTCGCCAAGTCGCATAAAGTGAATAATCCCGCATTAATTATGGTCGGCGAGTCTGTCCTGATCCGCGAACAGCTGCTTCAGATGCAACAGGCCACGAACGCACCCATGACCGGATAATCTGACTTAATCCAACAGCATACGCTCGTGAATAGTCCGACCCTTCTGCCCTGGTTCAATCAGCAGACGGGTCGGTTTGATGTTAATCAGTGCCGTAAGCTGCTCTCCCATATAATGCGCAGAATATTTGAATCCAATCTCTGCCCAATGCATGATCACGCCTACTGTAGCAGATACCAGATAACTTAACATGATGTCGTAATTAATCGTCCACTCACTATCCTCGGTCACCAATACAAAATCTTCGGTTAGATACGTTCTAAACATATTGCAGAGCCGGGAACCCATATCCGAATGCATCGTTATTAATGCACGAAAGATATCCTGATGGGCTTCAATATATTCGAATACAGGCATCGTGGATGGCAGCAATGCAGTCATGTCCACTTCTTTGAGCTGTGCGTATGGTTCTGCATAAGCTCGCCCCACTCCCTGCATGAAATCATCCAGTATGAACTGCAACAACTCCGGTTTGCCGGGAAAATGTAAATAGAAGGTTCCTCGGTTGTAATCCGCCCGCTCCGTGATATCTCGAATGGTTAAAGCATCCGCTCCTTTCTCTAATATCAAAGAAACTGCCGCAGCGATGATGGCATCCTGCGTTCTTCGTGCTCTCCGGTCCTGAGGATGTTCTATGATCAACATTCTCGCCTCCTTTGTTCATTATTGTAATATAAATGAACACCGCTTACATCCCTGTCCGATAGCTGACATATGCGCTGTCAATGATTATTGTCACATTGCTATGTATATCTTAACATTGAGACAGGAAAGATAGACGACAGGTTGAAACTTTTTTTGAAAAATACCTGCCAATAATGATAAGGAGCGGATATATCATGAGTACATCTTATACACATACAGCCGTTATTACAGGAGCAGCCGGAGGCATTGGTAAAGAATTGGCACGCCGCCTCGCTGAGCGCAAAATCAACTTGGTTCTGGTGGACCTGAATGAAGAAGCCATCCAGCAGACAATTACCGATCTAAACCTCGACAAAGAGCACGTAATCGCAGTAAAAGCGAACGTATCCCAGGAAGCAGACGTGAAAAACTATGTGCAAAAAGCACTTGATGCGTTTGGCCGAATCGATTATTTTGCCAACAATGCTGGGATCGAAGGTCCAACAGGGCTGATCGAAGACCTGAGTGTTGAAGCACTGGATATGGTCTATAACGTCAACATTCGTGGGGTATTCCTGGGTCTGCAAAATGTCATTCCAGTTATGAAAAAACAAAAATCCGGTGCGATTCTCAATACCTCTTCCCTCGCGGGTCTGATGGGTGCACCTGCTGTGTCTCCATATATTATGTCCAAACATGCCGTAGTTGGTCTCACGCGTACCGCTGCGAATGAACTCGCACCTTATAATATTCGGGTTAACGCTGTATTGCCAGGCACAATCAACACACGTATGATGCGCCAGATCGAAGCTAATTCCGGTAACGTGGAAGATTATCAATCAGCAACCGTGTCCAGCATTCCAATGGGCCGTTACGGTGAACCAGAAGAAGTCGCTGCGGTAATGAACTTCCTGTTGTCCGAAGAAGCATCCTATGTAACAGCTTCCCTCTACACCGTAGATGGTGGCATGTTGGGTCAATAAGAAGCTGCAAACGGTAGGATTGCTCGATAGATTGGGTCGATAGAAATTCAAGTCCATCCTTAGAAAAGTTCAACCGACAGGTATTCCCGAAGGAACGCCTAGTCGCTACAATCTAAAAAAGGCCTCAACACCACAGTAACGTGGAGTTGAGGTCTTTTTTACAGTACAACACTTGCCATGCATAAGGCTGCATATGTGAAAATGTACTTTTGAAACAGCCATTACTTTTGGAATAACCATTAACGCCTCGTTACACTCTGTGATCACTCTAACGAATCTCAGACACGCTAATTCCGCAGAAATGCTGCAACTGCATCGGAAATTAACATATATCCAGAGAATAACATCTCTGAGATTCGTTAAATTCCCAAACGAGAGAGAAATACCTAATAGCGCCTGTCAGGTTCGTTAGATTTTGCCTATGCCGAACTTAATCTACGTACCCTGCGTGACCCTTGTCCATCAGATAGTCCATTTCAGCATCCAGAATGCTTTCCACGGTCAACTCGTCCAACTTCACATCTTTGCGGCTAAGAATATAGTCAGCCAGATCATCGCCGTCAATATCAACATCGTTGCCTTTGGCATTCTCATGCGCCTTGTTGATGTACGCTTGCTCATGCTTCAGCACAAGAGCGATATTCGCCTGGCTTGCCTTCGTTTTATCTGCAATATATTGCATCATTTCTTGTTCATTAATTGCGTTTGCTTCTGCCACGTCAGTTCATCTCCTTGATTCATACATACTGTTGCCATTGTAGCATAGGTTAACCCAATACAGGCAGAACTTATGCCTGACCAACGATTATAAAGTGGGAGCAAAGGAGCGCATCTCTCCAACCCTACGACAACCGCACGTAAAATGCAGCGCCTTCTCCGACCACGCTTCGAGCATACAACTCTCCTTTGTGCTGATCCACAATGGAACGGGCAATCGCCAGACCCAGACCATGCCCACCATGTTTGCGTGCTCTTGAAGAATCCGTACGATAGAATCGATCGAAGATCCGATCCAGATGTTCCGGTGCAATGCCTTCCCCTGTGTTGGACACAGCCAGCATGACATCATTATTCTGTTTCTGGAGGGTGACATTCACAGACCCTTTGGGACCGGAATACTTCACAGCATTATCGAGCAGGATCAGAATGACCTGTTTGATCTGCTCACTGTTCCCATGAACCATAAGGTTCGGCTCAATGTTGTAATCGAGGGAGATGTTTTTCTCAAATATGACGGCCTCCATCGGCAAAATAATACTTTCCACCGCATCGCTCATATTGAACTTCGCATGAATCATCGTTGAGCGCGAGTCGTCCATCTGTGTCAGATAGAGCAGATCATTCGTAAGTCCGGTCATGCGCTCGGTCTCCGACTTGATATAGTGAAGCCATTTCCCCTGGTTCGCTATGGTATCCTCTTGATTCGCGAGCAACACGTCGGCATTGGTATTGATGATCGCCAGCGGCGTCTTCAACTCATGCGAAGCATCACCGATGAATTGTTTTTGCTTCTCAAACGCTTCCCTCACTGGTGCAATGGAACGATTCGCAAAATAACGGCTCAAGAAGTAGATCACAATCAGCATAACCAGTCCGACAACTGCAAATGTATAGATCAGATTCGTAAGAATACCTTGTTGTGCCGTCACATCAATGAAGACAATCATGTGCCCATCACCGCTCGGATCAACCACATAGGCCCAGTCCGTTCCATCCAGCGCAAATTGTCCAGTCTGCCGTCCCGAATCATCAACTTTATCTTGGTCAACTTTTTGCAGTGCCTCGGTGTAGAACGTATCTTCCATATCAAAGCGGGAATGCGTATCCGTAATCTTCCACTGGTCATCCGTCTTGATCATGAACGACACGGAACGTGCTGGAGGTGAGTTGGGATCCCCTCCCGGTCCTCCATTATCGCCACCCACGGCATCGGAGGGAAACGAATCTGAACCGGAACCCTGCCCTTCCCCGTGCGGCATCTTGGATGAATTATAAGGACTGTGGTAGAAATCAGATACTTTGTACAACTCCATATTCGTCTCACGTTGCACATTCTGATAAGTAATCGTATAGATCGTCGCAAATGCCACCAGCATCATAATGGAGATGGACACCAGATTCACGATTAAGAATCGATTTCGGAGTTTCTTGAACATCAGGACGTCACCTCAAGTACATACCCCACACCCCGAATCGTGTTAATGCGGACAGCAGAGTTCAGGAAGGTTAATTTTTTACGTAAAAACGAGATATATACCTCCACATTGTTATACTCCACTTCCGAATCGAATCCCCATAACTTTTCAATAATCTGCTCTTTGGAGGTAATCGCCTGTTTGCGGGCAATCAACAGCTCCAGCAGTTCATTCTCCTTCAGATTCAGCTTGATCTCCTTACTTTGAACGCTCAGCTTCAACTGAGTTGTATTCAGCTCAATATCGCCAAACTTCAGCCCATCTTCGGGAACCACTTCACCCTTCCGCCGTAAGGCTGCACGAATCCGGGCCAGCAATTCTTCTGTGGCAAAGGGCTTGGCGATATAATCATCGGCACCATAATCGAGACCTGTGACTTTGTCCGATAGTTCACCTTTCGCAGTAAGCAGAATGACAGGCGTATGATTCCCTTCACTGCGAAGTTTCTTCAGGACGGTGATCCCGTCCATCTCCGGCATCATGATGTCGAGCAGTAACAGGTCGTATATGCCGCTCTGCGCATAATCCAATCCTGATCTGCCGTCGTGGACCATGTCCACAGAGTAATTGTTTTTTTTCAAAATCTGCGATACAGCCTCTGCCAAATGAACCTCATCTTCCGCAATTAATATTCTCATCATCTATTCATTCCTCTGCTTGAATTATTCGTCTTCATTAACCCTTGTATGATATCGCCTATTCTATCAATCAAACCTTGAATCAATCTTAATTCATTTTGTGCATGCGCACTATTATAGGAAGGTAAAAAAATGTTAACGCAATGTAAAACCATTTAAGATTCATTCAAGGTTGGGGCTCTAAGATACAGACATGGAAGCAATACACGATGGAACAAAACATACAACTCGCAAACGAAAGGAATGAGTCCCACATGGCGATTGAAGTATTCAACCGATATGAGAGCAAGTATCTTCTGACGGATGAGCAGTACGCACATTTCTACAATGACCTGCTGAAATACATGGAGCTGGATGCCTACAACAAGAAACATGAGTATTACTCCATCAGCAACCTGTACTTCGACACTCCGCAGGATTCACTGATCCGCGCCAGTCTCTCCAAACCAAAATACAAGGAGAAGCTGAGACTGCGGGCTTATGGAATACCTGAAGAGAATGCCAAAGTGTATCTGGAGATCAAAAAGAAAGTCTTTGGCCTGGTGAACAAGCGCAGAACCGCCTTGAAGCTGGATGAAGCTTACGAATTCGTCCGTTCAGGACAGGCGCCGGAGCTGGCGGATTACATGAACAAGCAGGTTGTCGAAGAGATCAAATATTTCCTTCGGGTATACGATCTGGAACCGAAAGTATATCTGGCGTATGAACGCAAAGCACTCTTCGACAAGAACAGCCGGGATCTCCGCATTACCTTTGACACCAACATCCGCAGTCGCAGATACGATCTGAAGCTGGAACAGGGAGATTACGGAGAACCGCTGGTGAAGGACGGTCGATGGCTGATGGAAGTGAAAGCCGAGAAAACCGTTCCGATGTGGCTGTCACAACTGCTGTCTGAACATGGGCTGTATCGTACCGGATTCTCCAAATACGGCAACGAGTACAGACATCTGGCGAGAACAACGAACCTGAATTACCAGACGGAACGCATTCTTGTGCCAGGTACCGATTTCAACCCATCCATAGAACAAGATAAAACGATCATAGAAAGAGAGCGTGTCCTATATGCTTGATTCACTGTTCAGTTCCGCCCTAACCGATACTAACCTGACGTTTAACAACGCCATCATCACCATTGGTCTTGCCATCATTCTGGGGTTAATTATCAGCCTCACCTACATGAAGACCAACCAAAGCACATACTCCCAGAGCTTTACCTTAACGATGGTCGTCCTGCCCGTCATTGTCGCCATCATCATCCTGCTCATCGGCAGCAACATCGCTCGAGCATTCAGCTTGGCAGGTGCCTTCTCCATCATTCGTTTCCGCAGTGCCCCTGGTGATCCAAAAGACATTGCTTATGTATTGTTCACGATGGCTTCCGGTCTTGCCTGCGGTGTAGGCGCTTTTGGATACGCGGTGTTGTTCACCATTATCCTGTGTGTACTGATGTTTGTCCTGAGTCGCTTCAACTTCGGCGGCAAGAAAAGTCAGCTGAAGACGCTGAAAGTCACCATTCCCGAGAACTTGAGCTATGAAGAAGCACTCAATGAAGTGTTCCATACATTCAATGTACCTTTTGATCTAAAAAAAATCAGAACGACCGAACTCGGCAGTCTGTATGAGCTGGTCTACAGTGTAACCATTCACGAAAGTGTTAGCCAAAAGGAATTCCTCGACGCCATCCGTACACGGAACGGCAACCTGGATATCTCCTTAACCATGAGTCCAACAACGGAATATTAATTTTTAATTCGAAGGGAACGATCCAATATGAAGAAGAACATGATAACAGGCAGCAAACTATGGTCCATCGCTATGATTACCAGCCTACTCGCAGCATGCAGTGCACCAGCAACCACAAGCACAACGGCCAATGCCGCAACGTCAACGACAGGAACAACCAAAACGGTATCCGTCAGCGAGCAAACTTCTGTAAAATACGCAGATCTGGTCTCTCTGGATGCGGACGATACCAATATTAGCTGGAGTGAGGCGGATTCCACAGCGATTAAGCTGAACGGAACAACGGCAACAGTAACCGGTTCGGGTGCCAAAGCAGCGAATGGCTCAGTAACCATCTCCGAGGCAGGCACTTATGTACTTAGCGGTGAGCTAACCGACGGCCAGATCGTGGTTAACGTTGCCGATAAGGGCACCGTACATCTCGTATTAAACGGAGCAACCATTCATGATAACGACAGTGCAGCGATCTACATTCAGAAAGCCGGTAAAGCGGTGATTACGCTCGAAAAAGGAACCAAGAATACCGTTTCCGATGGTAAAACATATGTGTACGCCGACGCTACGACAGATGAGCCGGATGCTGCGATCTTCAGTAAAGCGGATCTTACGTTCAACGGTGCAGGGCAATTGACCGTCACAGGTAACTATAATGAAGGTATTACAAGCAAGGATGACCTGAAAATCATTAGCGGGACCATCAGCGTCAAAGCAGCCGATGACGGCATCAAAGGTAAAGATATGATTGCCATCCAAGCAGGTACGATTACCATTCAAGCCGAAGGCGACGGTATTAAATCGACCAATGACACGGATACCACCAAAGGCTACGTTGCTATCGCAGGAGGCACCTTCGATATTCAGAGTGGCAACGATGGTATTCAAGCCGAAACCGCTCTCGTTGCGGATGGCGGCACATACAACATTGTGACCGCCGGCGGTAGCGCCAATGCACCAGCCAAAGTAGAAGAAGGTCCATTTGGCGGCGGTGGCGGTGGATGGGGTGGCGGCACACCTCCAACCGATATGGGTACACCACCAGATGGCGAACCTCCTGCAGATATGCCGGAGATGCCTAATAACAGCGGTACCAGCAGTACGAATGCAGGTGCTAATACGAATGACGCAGCAGCATCCAACTCTGCTAGTGCAGCACCAGCGACGGATTCCAATGCCGATGCGGATACAGCAACAACAGCAACCGAGTCCACAAGTGCCAAAGCGCTCAAAGCAGGTACAGACCTTACGGTTAATGGCGGTACGTATACCATTGATTCCATGGATGATTCCCTGCACAGCAACAATAACGTAACCGTCAATGACGGAACATTCAATATTGAATCCGGTGATGACGGCATTCATGCCGATCAGGAGCTAACGATTAACGGTGGAACCATCACCATTGCGAAGAGCTACGAAGGACTTGAGGGGGCAGTTATCACCCTGAACGATGGGGATGTGGATGTAACAGCATCCGATGATGGCGTAAATGCTGCAGGTGGCGAGACGGAAACAGCTGCGAATACAGCGGCAAGTACAGCTAGCGCTACTACAGCAACCGATGCCGCAACGACTTCCAACATCTCTGTAACCGAAACGACGGGCACAACATCGACTACCGATCAGGCATCCCAAGGTACAGATGCAGGTCAAGGCCGCGCACCCGGCGGTATGCCAAGTGCAACAGCGAGCAATAACGAGTTTCACATTAACGGCGGTTCCCTCACGGTGAACGCAGGTGGTGATGGACTGGATTCCAATGGTTCCATTAACATGACTGGCGGAACGGTTATTGTGAACGGACCGACGGATAGCGGCAACGGAGCATTGGATTATGACGGCACATTTGAAATCAGCGGTGGGTACCTCGTGGCTGCTGGAAGCTCTGGCATGGCACAAGGAACATCCGATGCATCTACGCAAAATACCATTGTGATGACATTCCCTGCAACACAAAAAGCTGGAACACTTGTACATGTACAAGATAGCGAAGGCAACAACATTCTGACATTCGCTCCGGCAAAAGATTATCAAACCGTGGTTGTCAGCTCCCCGGATCTTGCAAAAGATGGTTCCTACGTGATCTACTCCGGTGGTACGTCGACAGGTAAAGCGGTAGATGGACTCTACACAGACGGTACGTATAGTGGTGGAACTCAAGTGGTTGCCTTCCAATCGACCAGTAATGTAACTTGGGTCAATGAATCTGGTGTAACTACAGCTAATTCAGGTATGGGTGGTCCAGGAGGAGGCCGTGGCCAAGGCGGCTTCGGAGGCGGTAGAAATCGGACGCAATCCGGTACAACCTCTGAGAGCACAGGCACTACTACGGGTTCTGCAAAATAAGACATGATGCTGAGCGGATAAAGGTTACCTCGCTAGCTCAGACTAAACAAAAAAGGCTCCGAATTCACGTTCACAGTGAGTTCGGAGCCTTTTTACGTTATCTCTCTAGAAACAGGATTACACCGCCCTGTTTAAGGGAAAGTGGATGTACTCCTTTTTTCAGAAGGTGTAGACATACACCTTGGTGCGTAAGGCATCCCGGCATGTAATGGTACGTAGTGGTTCTTTTCCCGGCAAGGCAAAACAGACGCTAATCACCTTGGCCCCGGGCGGAAGCTCCCGACTGAACTTGTCCAGAAGTTTAGTCATGGCACCTGGGAACAGATAACAGATTACGCAGTCTGCATGTTCGTAGGAACTGGTGTAGATATCCCCGCGCATGAAGCGCAGCCTGCCCTGAAGAGAATGTCCTTTTCCCTTCGCTCGCCTTAAGCGAACACTCAGATAGGCAATCAGTTGGGAAGACCACAAGGGAATGATAGAATTCTCAATCCCAGTCAGCCTTTTACCAGGACAATGCCTTACAACATCCAGTCCCAGTGTGCCCCATCCGGAGCCCGCTTCAAGCACATCACCGTACCCGGGAATCCGGTTCACCTCTTGAATGACCACCTGCCTGACGCGGCTGGATGTGGGCATCGGTGAAATTCCATTCTTCCAACTGATGAGTACGATCGATACGACACCGATCAATGTCACCACGGCAATCAGCCATGGAATCAGGTAAATGCTGAACATGATCACATCCCTTTGTTATCACTCATTCATTCCGGCACATGAGACTTCATATATACACCTTTTTTGTATACAGACTTAATGGTAAAGTGTACACCCAGCTTGCGATTCGTCCGATAGATCAGCGAGTTAATCTCGTCGATTCCCACCGCTTCACTCTCCAGCATACTCCGCTCCGGCCACACCTGAGCCACAATCTGTTCCCTTGTCACAAAGTGGTCCAGCTCACTGTACAGCAACTTGAACAGCTGATATTCCTTCTTGGATAGTGGAATTTCCACTTCTCCAATCTGCACCGTTTGCAGGTGATCCTGTAAACGTACGCCCTCACCCAGCAGATCCGACACACGATATTCCCTGGTCTCCCCAAGATCGCCTTCCGTGCGAAGCTGGATCAGTCCGTTGACCAACGTCAGGCTGTCTCCCTCGCCAAACGGATATTTCTCATACGGAACGAGGCGCTGCCCGTTCAGTTCGGTTCCATTTTTGCTATCCAGATCCTCAATCCATAACTGCTGTTGTGCATCATAATGAATGCGGCAATGCCGCTTCGATATCATCTGATTATAGACAGACAAGTCCAACTCGCTGCCGCCTGTGTAACGTCCCACGGTAATGGAGCGACCCTGGCTTACATAAGCGAATGAGCCGTCACTTTCCTGTCCTGGCGTACGAATGACGATTTTTGCCGTCTCCCGCATATTATTCTCCCACCTTCAACGATCACTCGATCTCTATAAGAGGTTGTTCAAAAAGCCCGCTTTTGATTACTACGGATGCCTAACGGCATCATCAGCATCGAATATGGAATTCAGCCGAAATGTCCGTTGCTCACGTAGGTTTCCCTACGCTCCGCTACTCCATTTCTAGCTTCACCCCATCTTCTCGGTACTGAAAACCGGTCTTTTTGAACACGTACTATACAAATTTCGTTAACAATAATGATAAGATCATCAGATTTGTTCCATTGTTTGCACCGCTATACATCCATATAGTGATATACAGGAACGATTTATGTTTGGTTCTGCTAACTCTACTATACCAGACGTTGTGCTTTTTTTCTCATAACGGCCGGATGTCTACTTTAGCTCATTCAACAAGAGAGGTACCTCCCTATGAACAAAAAAAACATTTTCATATACGTGCTGCTCGCCTTCGCCTTGTCCATAACATTAACCGTGCTCTCCCGTATGCATGACGATGGCGGAGAATCACTGAAAGGCACGGCTTCCGAAACCTCATGGTTACAAATGAAGATCCAACCCTAAGTCTACTCTATTATAACGTGATCTCCGCGCAAAACGTTTCACGAATGTCATATTACTGAGCCATAGAACTCACATCAATAAGGCCCCAGATTGCTGGTAACAGCAGCCCGGAGCCTCATTTCAATCCAAAGAATCTATATTACACGAAAGATCGTCTATGAGTTGCATAACAGAGATAACGCCTGATTTCCCAAAGCGAAGTGAAGTGGAGAGCGGACTCTCCCATCATCCGCACTCACATCAACGCCGCTTCTTTCTCGCACCGAATTTCCTCCAGCCATACACGACAAGAGCTACAGGGCCAGCAATCCATAACAACTGCCAAAGCATAATTTTCAGGTCGAATCCCATTTCAAGAATCCCTCCCCATATGATCGCAAAGGTCACTACAGTCGTTCAAAATCAAAATTAATCTTGGTCTTCCTCAGGTACAGTCGGTTCGTCGTCAGGCTTTGCTGTCTCTCTGGACTGTATTTCCTCCATCCGGCTGGACACCTTCTGATACAGGTAGGAAATCCCCAGCAATAGTACGCCAAAGCTGAAATAGGCAAAGATTTTGCTGCCCGATGTCAGCATACCCACATCATAGAACACCATCTTACCCGTTGCGAACAACGTTAGTCCCAGACCCAGACGCCGAATCATGACATATTTTCTACGGAATCCATACGCAATATAGAGAATCGCCAGCAGCAGATAGATCAGACTGAACATCAGCCCCACATCGCCCCACTGGAACTGAATCGTCAGAAATACGGTGATGACACCCAGCAGATATACCCCTGCGATAACCGGGTACCATTCAATGCTCTTGAACTGCCCTCGGATGCCTGCAATCAGTAGATCCCTTCCTGCAAAGAATACCCCTACGTTAAAGATGATCAGCACCAGTAAACCAACAATCTCAGCCGCGGTATGCTGCTGAACTTCGGGCTGAAGCGCTGGCATAGTTAAGGTTACGGCCAGTGCAATACAGCAGCCAACGGCATGAAGGAAGGTGGTGTACACTTGCACGAAGCGATCACGTAACAACGTCACTTTGCTCAGTCCATAGGCCAATGCAATGGTGAGTGCTGCGAACATCAACAACTTGTAGAACATGTATAACAGGAACGTCCCATCGACAGCTCTGGTATACAATTCATTCGACTCATACAGTGCGTATAACCACAGATTCGCAAGTGCTACATACTTGAATCCGTTCAGGAAACCCAGCTCCAGCGCGCTGTAATTGAATCTCTCTCTGGAAGATGAGTTGCTGTGAACTGCCCAGGCATAATACAGTGTAATAAGTAAGGTTCCCAGCGTGATGCTGGTGTATTTTAACATAAAGTAAGAACGTTCCCCGATGAAGAATAGCGCCAGAAGGTCATAGTACACAAAAGTGATTAGACATAGAAGCACGATGCCCCATCCGGCACGTTCCACCGATTTGAGCCGTTTCAGATGTCCGAGCGTTACTAGCAGAACGCCTTCAATTAACCAACCCATCGATAACCACTTGGCCCCGAACTGGAACGGAATAATCAGAATGGCGAAGGTTAGGGAAGTGGCATAAAAGAGTAGAATCGTCTGTTTCTCCTGAGCCATATTGCGCTGAACGAATCGTGCGAGGCCCAGATACACCACGCAGAAGATTAACGCCAGCAAGCCCTGAGCATCATTCCAACCCGCCACATCAAATAACACGTATAACATCAGACAACTAATGCTCGTATTCATGGCGAGTAGAGCGAAATCCCACCAGGTTAACTTCATTCGATGTTTGAAAGGATATGCCAGCGTAATGCCCAGATATAATGCAAAGGTTACAATGGAATACAGCATGCCAATCTTCTCACTTGGCGACAGCCATAAGAGGATGAGCATGGACGGTGTGTTGAACAGAAAACTGATATAGTGTACCACAGGCCAACGTTTGCCGAATGAGATGAATACAATAATGCCGTTTAAGAGCAGCAGATAGATCATGGCTACATAGACAGCAGGGCCCTCAAGCCCGAACGAGAACATGTAGGAGAATAGCGGAAGATATCCACCTACTAGACCCAATGAACAGATGGTCTTCGACTGGTATCTCAAGGACAGCAATACAGAGATTGCCGATACCAATACAGACAAGCCAAGTCCCGTATATAACCCGATAATATGCAGTAAAAAGTAACTATAGAAGATGGATCCGAACAACACGGAGATCCCGCCGCCGAGCAGCCCCATCGCGAACGTCTGCCTTTTGCGACGGAACAGCCACTCTCCTCCCGCTAGCATCAGTGCACCGAGCAGGAAAAAGGCTCCGCTCTTCATCTCGTCATTAAACCAGGTCGAGTACGAGTATTGGAATGCTGCTCCAACACCCAGAATGAGAAGCAGGATGGCTACTTTGTTGATCCAGCTGAGTCCGATTTTCATCTCCATACGATTCTGCTTGATCCGGCGTTGAATAGTCTCTTCGCTCAATCCCTCCTCCGCCATCTGCTCATACCCACGACCCATGTTCCCACGTAAAGCCTCTTCTCTCTCCCGTACGGCCTGTCTGTGCATTTCAATCCGCTCATTCACCTCTGCCGCAAGGTAAGCAATCCTCTCCTTCACTTCGTGAGAATCTTCTTGCAACTCCTGTGCTGCCCGGTTGTACAGGGCGTTTAGATTGGATTTGGTTCGATGTTCATGAGATGCAATTCGATCATTATGTACCGCTGTTTTCCCTTGAAAATAGGTCTCCATCTTCTCCCGGGATACCCGGATCAGATTCAGCTTCTCATCCAGCATCTGTTCGGATAACGCCATGCGAAGACGTGCATTCTCTTCTTCCATCTTGCGCGAGCGAAGTTCGAGCTGTTGCAGCTTGAGCTTGTGGGCTTCGTACTGTTCTTGCAGCTGTTCATTCTGAACGATCAGGTCATCGGACTGGTATTCCTGGAGCAGGGCGTGATACTCCTTCGCCAGTTGCTTCTGCTGCTCCTGAACCTGTTGAAGCCGTTCCTTAAACTCCTTCATGAGCTTCCTCCGTTGGTTGATGTTTAATCTTTTCCCTATATTTTACTATATGTATGCCATAAAAAGAGGTTTAAACATTAGATATATCCGTGCAATATTTCATCCAAAGGATCTCAAACGCAAAAAAAGCCGGGAAGCATACGCTTCTCCCGACTTATATTCATATGAGCTTTGCACAAGAATCGAGGCTTATGCCGCATCACTCGTCTCCGATTGGTCAGCTGATTCGGGCTCAATTATCTCGGTCGCATCCGGGTCCAGCCAACTGGCGATCATGCCACGCACATATTGCAGATCGTCGTCCGACAGATCGTAGAACCATACACCACTGCGCGTTGCACCCTCACCCTTCAGCATATAATTGCTGATCGTTGGGATGCTGTCTTTCATATATAAGGACTCGGCAAATTTCACGATAAAGTCCGAGGTCATGTTGGTTGTGAAATTCGATCCGGCAATCTGGATTACATCCGGAATCTTGGTCAGATTTTTGACCTCCAGCGCACGATTCATGAAGGCACTTAAGAAAATCCGATGACGCATCGTCCGATTGAAATCGGAATCTTCCCGATAACGCACATATCCAAGCGCTTCTTCACCGCTATAGATTGGTTTGTTGGCTTCGACAAACAGCTTTTCATGCGCTTTTGATTTGTTCTCAATATTCTTTTTGATCGGCAGTTCAACACCGCCCACCGCATCGACAATATCCTTGAGCCCGTTAAAATTAATCGCGGCATAGAAATCCACTTTGTTCCCTAGCAGATTCTCCACCGTATCCATCGCCATCTTGGCTTCACCGTGGGCATAAGCTGAATTGATCTTCGACTTCACATCCCGACCGACAATCTCGGTATAGGAATCACGCGGAATAGATAGTAACAGCACTTTATTGTCTTCTGGACGCACGACGGAATAGATGATAGTATCCGAACGGCTTGGTTCATTATCCCGCTGGTCAATCCCTAGCAGCAACAGCGAGAAAGGATCGGTATGTTCCACAACGGGTGCATCCTTATCACCAACCGGCTTGAAGGATTCATCGAGCGTTTCCTTTACGGTATCCGAAGCAAACAGGTTAAATGCAAACACGACGAGTTGCTTTTGATAGATAAATCCGAGTCCTCCCAACACCAGCAGCACACTCAGGATGATGATCAACGGCTTCTTCCATCTCTTCTTCGTTTTCTTCGGCTTCCGCCTTGTTAAATGTGCAGCACTGTTTTCCATCATATCTCCTTTAATAACGGGTTCTTAGAATCATTTAACTATATTAATAACACGTTTTCAATAGATTACGTTATAATCTGCTATACATAAATGAATAGAGAAGGAGCGATGAATGATGGAATATCGACATTTGGGCAATAGTGGTCTGCGTGTGTCGGCACTGGGGCTCGGCACCAATGCGTTCGGCAAACGCGCGGATGAAGCAGCTTCTACCCGCATTATTCATGCAGCGATGGATCAGGGCATCAACTTTATCGATACCGCCAATATCTATGCAGGTACAGAATCAGAACGCATCATCGGACAGGCCCTCGCAGGTCGACGGGAAAACGCGGTGCTTGCTACCAAAGCCGGATTACCCCGGCATGATGGTCCCCATGGGCGGGGTTCGTCCCGCTACCATCTGCAACAAGAGCTGGAACATAGCCTGCGGCGTCTGCAAACGGATTATGTGGATCTGTACCAGATCCATACTTTTGATCCGCATACACCGCTGGATGAGACACTGCGCACACTGGACGATATGGTCACTTCCGGTAAAGTCCGTTACATCGGAGCCTCCAACTATGCAGCTTGGGAGCTGATGAAAGCACTGGGGATCAGTGAACAGAAAGGTTATGTACGCTACATCTCCACCCAAACCAGTTACTCTCTGGCTGACCGTACACCCGAGCTAGAATTGATACCCATGTGTCTGGATCAGGGTGTAGGCATTATCCCGTATTTCCCACTGGCAGGTGGCATTCTCACAGGTAAATATAACGGACAGGCAAGTGTGCCTTCCGGGTCCAGAGCAGACACCGATCCGTCCTTCAACCGTTTCCTGCTGGAGCATAACATCCAGCTAAGTGAACAAGTGAGTGCTAAAGCTGCTTCATATGGCTGCTCCCCGAGCGTGCTGTCACTCGCATGGCTGCTGGCACGCCCCGCTGTCTCCACAGTGATTGTCGGCGCTACACGCACTGAACAGCTGAAACACAATCTCGCTAGTCTGGACTTGTCACTGCCAGATGAGCTGTTGTCTGATCTAGATCAGATCAGTGACTCTTTCCGCCGCCGCGAGCCGTTTGCGTCTTACCGAATCGATTGAAGCAAACCGGAATAAACCTCCCTATGCTTGCGTTGGGGAGGTTTGTTTCATATCTGGCATATATATATCATAAAATAATTAATTAGAAAAATTTCCAGTTTCACTACAATCTGTAGTTTAATAAAATAAAAAAATGTATATTAAAGATTATCCCTCTGTCTTATGTTGAAAGAACTTCTGCATAATCTCCAAATACTCTTCCTTGCGGTCACCCACAATATCAAAGAATGCCTTGTCAGACTCCTCTACCAGGTGGATCCCCTCTACAGCCAGACGGGTTCCTTCTTCCGTCGTTGTAATAATATTGGCACGTGTATCCGTCTGATGACGAGCACGGGTAATCAACCCTCTCTTTTCAAGCGCACGCAGCACCTGAGAAGTCACGTTAACGTCCACTTTGGCAAATTGGGCAATCTGAACTTGCGTAACGCCTTTGCCTTCCTCATCGTGTTCATTGAGCCATAGACAGGCGTGCAACAATACAAATTGCGGTTGTGTCAGTTCGAGGGGCTCCAGCACTCTGCGTACTTCCTTTTGCCACATCGCTGTAACCTGCCAGAGCAGATATCCCGGGCTTTCCTGTGCATTTTTATACCGTGAGCTTGTCATTTCATACCTCCATGATGTGTGACTTATGCAGCAGAATGTGTACCCATCAGACATTCAAGCAAGTCCGTTATTCCTATAACGATGATGGAGACACATCCGTTGCAACTCTGTGTGTTCTTCTGCAATAATATTTAGCGCGCAGGGATAAACTGCTTCACCCATTGTCCGAATCCTTGCGGATTGCGGCTCTGTATAAGAATGGTTCCTTCTCCACGGAACCGGCATACCAACCCTTCTCCACTTGTCACACTTGATAACCAGCCTTGTGAAGCTTTCTCAATACGGTACTCTACATAATGGGGCCATGCCACCAAATGGGCGTTATCCACGATCATTTCTTCACCCGCAGCCAGATTGATCGCATGGATTGCACCATAGGAAGACAGAAATACAGTTCCACGTCCGCTGATCTCAATAATAAAGAAACCTTCTCCCGAGAAAAGACCCTTCTTCAGGTTTTGCATTTTGGTATTTACCTGAATGCCCTCGGTACCTGCCAGAAATCCGTCTTTCTGCACATAGAGTGAATAGGAACCGTCCAATTCAACGGCTTCCACATCGCCCATGCTTGAAGGTGAGAGTAGAATCTCTGCCGATCCGCCCGCAGCCGTCAGTTCCTGAAAGAAGAACTTCTCCCCGCTCAGCATTCGACCGAACCCGGCAAACATTCCACCTTCCGCTGAACCCTTCAGTTCAACCGTCGGAGTCATGGAGACCATCGCACCGCTTTCGGCCTTGAAACGCTCTCCCCGCTGCAAATGTACTTTAAGCATCGCAAAAGCACCATCATATAAAATCTCATAGTTCACGGTTGCACCAGCTCCCTATTGTCCGAGTTAAAATCATTTAGCCCGTTATCTTCCAACACTGCTGATTTGTCTCCGTATTCCTTCACAATATGCTGATCTCCCCAATTACAGAGCGCATTAAGAATCGGTTCAAGACTCCGCCCATAATCACTCAATTCGTACTCTACCTTGGGCGGGACCTGATTATATACAATCCGGTTCACGATTCCGTCGTTTTCAAGCTCTCTCAGTTGCTGTGTTAACATTTTCTGTGTAATAGCGGGCATAATACGCTTAAGATCACTGGTTCGCTTTTTCCCATGTGTCAGATGACATAGAATGACGCATTTCCACTTGCCACCGATCACCTCCAACGTTGCTTCAACCGAGATGTTATATTTTTTTCGAACCATTACTTGTTTCCTCCCTGATGAATGGAATTACATCCGATGCATGCTGTATAGGCACCAAAAAGTACGTAGGGTACTAAAAAGTACGTACTATTCAATCTATACTGAATAACTCATAATAGCATTTGCCGGTACGTAAATCTACATTCTGGGGAGTTGAGCAAGAAATGTTACAAGATTCAAAACGCAGCACATGGGCGCTGCTGGCGCTGGCCATTAGTGCATTTGCTATCGGTACCACTGAGTTTATCAGTGTTGGGCTACTGCCCCTCATTGCAGATGACCTGGGCATTTCCGTAACTACAGCGGGACTGACCGTTACCTTATATGCCTTAGGCGTTACCTTTGGGGCTCCTGTCCTGACCTCACTGACGTCTACCGTATCACGCAAAACGCTACTGCTTGCCATTATGGTTGTCTTCATTGCGGGTAACACGATGGCTGCGCTATCGACCGGTATCACCATGTTACTCATTGCACGCGTGGTATCTGCTCTGGCACACGGAGTATTCATGTCCATCGGCTCCACTATTGCAGCGGATCTGGTACCTGCCAACCGCAGAGCAAGTGCCATTGCCATTATGTTCTCCGGCCTTACAATAGCCACGGTAACGGGCGTACCTCTCGGTACACTCATCGGTCAACATTGGGGCTGGCGTGCTGCATTTATCCTGATTGTTGTAGTTGGCATCGTTGCGATGATTGGGAACCTGATACTCGTGCCATCCACGTTGAAACACGGAACACGAACAGCATTTCGGGATCAGCTGAAGCTGGTTACAGGTGGACGCTTACTGCTGGCTTTCGCCATCACTGCCGTTGGGTACGGAGGAACATTTGTTGTCTTTACGTATCTGTCCCCGTTGTTGCATGATATCAGCGGCTATTCCGAGAAAACTGTAGCGTTCATTCTGTTGTTGTACGGAATTGCCATTGCAGCGGGCAATATCATCGGCGGTAGAGCAGCCAACCGCAACCCGCTTAAGGCGCTCTTCTACATGTTCATCATTCAGACCATCATTCTGGGCATCATGTACTTTACCGTCCCGTTCAAGCTGGCAGCACTGCTCACCATTATGGGTATGGGCCTGCTCGCCTTCATGAATGTGCCTGGTCTTCAGATGTATGTAGTAACCTTGGCTGAACGATATGCACCACAGGCCAAGGATGTAGCCTCAGCCTTTAACATCGCCGCATTTAATGCAGGGATCGCTATAGGTGCCTATTTGGGTGGAGTGATCAATGACTCCATCGGTTTGATTCACACGACATGGGTCGGAGCCTTGATGGTTCTCGTAGCTGTAATCCTGACGGCATGGGCTAAAATGCTAGAAAGCAAGGATCAACATATATCCGCCGAAATGGAGAAGGCTTCGTTCTAAGTTGCATCCCGCCCATTGGGCTCAGCCTGGGAATATTGGTTCCAAATTTAGGAGGGAACCGGTTTCACATCGTATTTTACTATACTATATACGTTGAACCCAATTTGATCTACTATGATTTGATTTTGTATGATGAAATAACGGAAATTCAGCTTCAAAGGACTGATTTTTACACAATTGAAGGAGGAACTCTCATGACAACAATACAAACCGCACAACATTTACACTCCAAAGTAACGCTGCACAATGGTGTTCATATGCCTTGGTTCGGACTTGGCGTATTTAAGGTAGAAGAAGGATCTGAGTTGATTGCAGCCGTGAAAAATGCGATTAAACATGGCTACCGCAGCATCGATACTGCCGCAATATACGGTAACGAAGCCGGTGTGGGCCAAGCGATTGCAGAAGCTTTGCAAGAGAACAACCTGAAGCGGGAAGACCTGTTCGTGACATCCAAAGTATGGAATGCAGACCTCGGATATGAAGAGACACTTGCCGCTTTTGATACCACCTTGAACAAACTTGGACTGGAATATCTGGATCTGTATCTGATTCACTGGCCAAAAGCAGGCAAGTACAAAGCAGCCTGGAAAGCAATCGAGGAGCTTTACGCAGCCGGCCGCATTAAGGCTATTGGCGTAAGCAACTTCCAGATTCATCATCTCGAAGACCTGATGCAGGATGCCAAAGTGAAACCGATGATCAATCAGGTGGAATACCACCCTCGCCTGACTCAGGTTGAGCTTAAGGCTTTCTGTGAAAAAAATGGTATTCAGCTTGAAGCTTGGTCGCCTCTGATGCAAGGCCAGCTGTTGGACAACCCAGTGCTCACAGCGATTGCTTCAGCCAAAGGCAAATCGGTTGCACAAGTAATCCTGCGTTGGGATCTGCAAAATGGGGTCATTACTATTCCGAAGTCCACTAAGGAACAGCGGATTATCGAGAACTCCTCCATCTTCGACTTCGAACTTTCAAATGAAGAGATGGATCAGATCAGTGCCCTGAACGAAGATGTACGCGTTGGACCTGATCCAGACAACTTCGATTTCTAATAGATAGCCTTTTGGGAGGCTACTTTGATATAACACAGCGAAAACCACCGGATCAATCAAGAGCCGGTGGTTTTTGGTCTTCTATTTTTATACTGCACGCTTTAATTAAAAATGGTGTAATCCATATTTTAACTATTGAACCTGCCACAATGCAGGAACGTTGGATGGCTCCCACCCGGGTAAGGATGTGTGGGATTGCAAGCATTTGTACGTCTTGCCGCTATACGTGACCACCTGTCCTGTAGTGTAAGCTGTGTTTGCCTGCCAAGCGGAAACTCCCGGGTTCGTCGTTCCTGTTGCCGTTTTTACAGTCACAGCACCACTCGCAGCAGACAGATTGCCCGCCGCATCCTTTGCTTTCACCGTAAATGTGTACGAGGTATCCGCTGCAAGCCCGCTGATCGTTGCCGTCGTTCCGGTCACCGTTGTTGCCAGTACCGTTCCGTTGTACACATCGTAACCCGTTACACTAACGTTGTCTGTCGATGCCGTCCAGCTAAGTGTAATGCTGGAGGATGTTTGACCCGTCGAAACGAGGTTCGTTGGTGTAGTTGGAGCCTGCGTATCACCTCCCGGCTGAGCCGTTGTGCTTACGGTTACAGCATTACTGGCTGCAGACAGATTACCTGCCGCATCTTTTGCTTTTACCGTAAAGCTATATGATGTACCCGCTGTAAGTCCGCTGATCGTTGCCGTCATCCCGTTGACGGAGGTCGCAAGATTAGCACCGTTGTAGACGTTATAACCGGTCACACCTACATTATCTGTTGAAGCATTCCAGTCCAGCGACACCGAATTTGCCGTCACGCCTGTCGAACGGGCATTTCCGGGTACGCTCGGTGCTGTCGTATCTACTGGCGGCAAGGTGCCTCCATTGGACAGATCCGATTGCAGCTTGTTTTGGAGCGTTTTGTTACGGTCACCGCTCAGCTCCCAGAACATCGCACCACCGAGTCCTTTGCTCTTGATATAAGCCGTTTTATACCCAACAGACTCCGCATCGTCATAGCTGATAAAGCGCTTGTTGGATGCATTATAGAGATATGGCACTTTGGCCGTGTCATTCCAGTAACGGGTATACCCGTTTTTGTTGATGTAATTGGCCTCCAGATCATAGAAATCAAAGGAGCCTGCCTCCCATGTTCCAACGGAAGAACCACCCGTGCACGTCTGATACTGGCCGCTATTTGCCTGTGCACATCCATCCCAGCCACGTCCATAGAATGGAACACCAAGCACAAGTTTAGCAGCAGGCACACCTGCATTCAGATGCCCTTGTGCTCCGGCAGCTACATTAAATGTATTGGCATCTGGCACGCCAGCGGCTGAAGCCGCAGGATCATAGTTCAATGGTGCATTATGTGCGCTGATCTTTTGCCAAGCCCCGTTAAAATCGTATGTCATGATGTTAATCCAGTCGACGATGGCAGCAATTTTTGCAAGCTCTGTATTCGCGGCGTAGGTCGCAGATGCACCGCTGGCAATCGTAAGCAGATACTTCTTGCCGTCTACAGCCCCCGCTGCATCCAGCTTTTCACGGATTTTGCTCAAGAGCAGGGTATAATTCTGCTTATCTTCAGGACGTTTGCTGTTACCATCGAGCCCGCCAGATACCGGGTACTCCCAGTCCAGATCCACCCCGTCAAAATTGTACTTCCGCAGAAAGTCCACGGCAGAGTTCGCAAATACCTCTCGGGTTGCCGCAGTCGCAGCTACATCAGAGAAGCGGTTGGACCACGTCCATCCTCCAACGGAGATGATTGTCTTCAGATTAGGATTAATCTGTTTCAACTTATTCAGCTGATTGATATTGCCTGCAATGGGTTGATCCCACATATCTCCTGCAAATGTCTTACCCGTATCGATCCAAGGATCGCCAAGTACGATCGTTCCGTTGGGCACATTGATCGTCTGGCTTTTTTCATTCTGACAGGTCCAGGTCACAGGATTTGGCCCTGAAGGGTCCGGGTTTCCATGAACGCCGTTCCAGCAAATATCAGCAAAAGCATAGTTGATATGCGTCACTTTATTCGGATCAATATCGGTTACATTATAGTTTCTCCCGTACGCAGCCCAGGACGGGTAATAACCAACAATTTTATAAGTATCCGCTGCTTCTGCCGTAGCAGGTTGGAGTGTAAATGAAGGGATAATAACAGATAAGAGCAGGGACAGACCCAGGAAAAACGTTGCGGTTTTCTTCCAAACCGTGTGTTTATTTACATTTGGCATTTAGTACACAGCCTCCTTTGTTGTTTGCGTGCTAAAACCATTCAGGAATAAGCGATGTGCGTTTGAGAACTGGTTGTTCGTATACGCATCCCAATTAATCGACCAGGTCATAATCCCCTTAAGGCCTGCATAACCAGCAGGTTGGCGAAGGGTGTAGGAGCCACCGTATGACACACCTTTGATCAAATAATTCAGTGCCTTTTGCAGCTCAGCTGGCGTCGTATAACCGCCTCCGGCAGCTTGCTGGGAAGCCGGTACACCGATTGCAATCTGGTCCGGTCGCAAGGGACTAAAGAATGGTCCTGAGCTTCCGCCTACATTAAAACCTTGAAGCAGCATTTCAGCCATGGCTACATGGAAGTCAGCTGTTCCTTGGGCGTAGGAGCGCCCATCCAGCCCCACCATGGAGCCCGTATTATAGTGCTGTACATGAAGCAGGGTCAGGTCATTGCGCAAGGCATGGATGACTGGCAGGTATGCTCCCCAAGGGCCGCCATAGCTCAGATATCCGCCCTGTACATAGGCCGTCTCCGGCGCTGCCGTCAGGATGAAATTGGCGCCAAAATGAGATTTAACCGCCTTTACGCCATTGATGAGATGAACGATCTTCGGTGTCGTCGGACTACGGAAATCGGTATCCCCTGCATTAAGAGACAGGGAGCTTCCTTCCAGATCGATATCCAGACCATTGAAACCATAGGTGGAAATAATTGATTTTAACGATTCTTCAAACTGCTGTCTCTTGGTCGCATCAGTGAGTTCAATGGTGCCATTGGCTCCCCCCATGGAAAGCAGCACTTTTTTTCCTTGGCTTTGAAGGTAGGCAATATCGGATTTGAATTCGGCTACCGTCGCATTATATGGAGTAAAAGCAAGCGTTCCGCTGCCATGTGAGATTGGTTCGGCAAAGGAGACATTAATGACGTCATAGGCTGTTGATACGTTACGAAGTCTGATATTGGTAGAACCATTGTCGAAGTTGTGCCAGTAGCCGATCAGCCATTTGCTGCCGGTTGGCCCAGGATGAGAAGATCCGTTAGAAGTCGTTACACTGAGGGATGTGCTCGCAGCAGATGTATTGCCTGCGGCATCTTTTGCTTTTACCGTAAAAACATAAGTCGTGCCAGCTGTCAGTCCCGTTACGACAGACGTTGTAGCTGAGGTGCTTGTCACGAGAACACCGTTTCGATACACCTCATATCCCGTTACGCCCACGTTATCCGTGGATGCACCCCAAACCAGATTGACTGAGGTGTCCGGGATGGAGGATGTGGTCAGACCAGTCGGCACAGAAGGAGCTGCCGTATCAGGACCCGGAGTCTCTCCTCCTCCGCCGGTATCTTCACCGACGTATTTCCACAATGCAGGAACATTGGAAGGCTCCCAACCAGTCAACGCTGTATGGGGCTGAATACACTCATAATCTTTATTTTGATATGTTACGAGATCTCCTTTCTTGTATGCGGTGCCTGCCTGCCATAGGGCAGCGGCGTCAGCTCTTGGTGCAAACCACGAAATAATCAGAAGAAATGCCAAAGCGAATGTAATGACCGGGCGGAATCGAACAGCTTTATTCAAGCAAAATCCCTCCTGTACTAGGTTATTCTCACCTTGCAGACAGAGCTTCACTGGTGCACTCACATGTAATCCGCGATCAATTCGAGCCTCATCAAACCGTCTGACGCTAAGTGCCTCCTCACTCCCTTCCCTTACCAAAATGGACCTTCCCTCTCGTTCTTTTTTTAACAGACACCATCCAAATTTTACAGGGAATTTACAGATCCTCACCCTGTATTTAATCAGTAAAATGCAAATCAGATAAGGGATAAATTATTTCTATGGGGGGCGAAAAATGTAAGATGCCGCACAAAAAAGGCTCTCTACCAAGTCTTTAAGAGACTTGAAAGACAGCCTTTATCTTTTAATTTGCAGTAGTAGAAAGTTGAATTGCCACTGATTTAGCCCTTCTCCTCACCGAAAGGTTGCCACCCGTCCACACCGGACAGAACAAGAGGTATCGCGTATTCAGCTGCTTCCTGCTCACTGAGTGTTCTCGCCCATGGGACCCGCACCGTCGCATTTCCGGCCCCAGGTCCGGCACTGTGATATTCGGCGTACACAACCGTCGCTTCCGCATCGGCTTTGTTCCAGTTATGCCAGCCCTCCTGCTTCACATGGGCACCGATCCAACAGTTCAAGAAACAGACTTTGGCATGATTACGCCAGGGTCTACCAAGGTATACCGACTGGGGAGGTGCGTTACTGGTCAGATCACAATCGATAAATACATACCCATAACGTACATCCTCGGGTGTAGAAGCCGCGGTAATCCAGCCGTTCACTTCTCCGTTCGTAGCCGCCGCATCAGACAAACGGTTCTTCGCAAAGATCTCGCAACCCTTGAATACAGCCGTAGCCGAGCCGAAAATAAAATCGATGTCGCCCTCAATGTAACAGTCCTCATAATATTGACGCAGCTTTCGCCGCTCCGCACCATCTCGTGGCCCGCCAAAGTAGCTGCGATCCAGCGGTTGCTCCGGCAATGGCCCGGTAAAGATCGTATCCTGATGGCCGATAAAGCGACAATCACGGAATGCAGCCCGATCTCCGTCCACATAAATAGCCAACGCCTGACCTACTACCTTACCTGGCCCAGCAGAATTAACAAATGAAAGACGCTCGGCTGTAAAATCGTCAGCTCCGATGAAGGCAGTATACGAATGAAACGTGTGATATTGTGACCCGTCCGGAAACTTCTTGAGTGCATGATCATCATACGTAATGACGGTCTGCTCCGCTCCCTCGCCTACCAGATGAATCATGGGCTTCTCAATATGCAGCTTCTCATAATATACACCTGACTTAATTCGGATCTCGAAGCACTCTGTTGCATGATCCGGAACGGCATCAATGGCGGCTTGTATGGTAGCATAATCACCCGTCCCATCCGAAGCAACGTTATAATGTTGGTTTTTTTGATCCTGATCCGTATACGGTGACACCTGCTTACTCATGACAATCGCTCCATTTCCTGTGCAGCCAGCAATAACGGAGCCAGACCCATAAAGGAATCGCTTACAATCGCTTCGCTCACATAGTAGCTGTAAGAGCCGTCCCGGTCCAGACTGAGTCCTGCCCCGTGGCAGATTCCATTCAGCCTCACTCCGTCGGCCGTTTCATCCACCAATCTGGAGGTCAGTCCGTTCCAGCCTTTTTCTGCTGCTTCTCTGAAATGTGGCTCCAGATAACGCAACCGTACACCCTTTGCGAGTGCATACACGAACATGCTTGAGCCGGAAGCTTCCAGATAATTGCCCTTGCGGAAACCCTGATCGAGTACTTGGAACCACAACCCACTCTCCTGCTCCTGCACGCGAACCAATGCATGACACATCCGTTCGAAGATACCAATAATCGTTCCACGCTTCGGATGATGCACAGGGAAATGCTCCACACTGTCTACAATAGCCATCGCATACCAGCCCATTGCACGACTCCAGAAATGTGCGGAGCATCCAGTCAACGCATCGGCCCAGACCTGTTCTTTGGATTCATCCCAGCCATGATAGAGCAGCCCGGTGCGTGGATCACGCGTCTTGTGTTCAATCAGCAAGATCTGATGAGCTACCTCATCCCATAATTCCGGACGATTGAACTGCTTCGCATACTGAGCAAGGAAAGGAGACGACATATACAATCCATCCAGCCACATCTGGAATGGATAGATCTTCTTGTGCCAAAAGCCGCCTTCGGATGTTCGAGGCTGCCCTACAAGTTGCGCCGCCAGTAGATGTGCTGCTTCCGTGTATCGCTGATCTTCGGTAGTATCCATCAATCCGAACAGGTTTTTGCCCTGATTGATCTGATCCAGGTTGTATTCTTCAAGGGAATACGTCGCAATGGAACCATCTTGCTGCACATACATATCCATATGTCTCTTCATAAAAGCAATATACTCATCCTTGCCGTACTGTTTACCCGTTCGCGCCATTGCCATTAGTGTCATACCCTGAACATAAGCCCATCGTTCAGAAGGAAACGCATGATAGCCGTCCCCGTCACATTGCTGGATAATTGTCTCTGCTATTCGCTCAGACCAGGATAATTGCGTCTGTACCTGCATAACGGACCCCTCCTTGAATGTTGTACCATCCTTAACGTGCACATGTGCGTCTAATCATTCCTGTTCTTCGTTACTGGCATATTGCCGTGGAATTGCGATGATTCAACTTCGGCTGAATTACCACCGGATAGTCCACCTGTTCATCACGGATCAACGATACAATCAGCTCTGCGGCCTGCGCAGCCAGTTCATCCAGAGGTGGTCCAATGGTTGTCAGTGCAACCTCGGCATATTGCATATCTGGCAGATCATCGTAACCGATTAATGAGATATCCCGTGGGACACTGTAACCCGCTTCGAGCAAGGACCGCAGCGCCCCCCGGGTCACCAGGTTGTTCAATCCGATAAAAGCCGTGGGTGACTCCGGGCCAAATGTATGATTACGTATGGCAAAATATCCGTCTTCCCAAGAGGAATGTGCTGGCAGTACATGGTCCTCGTTGAACATTAAACCTGTGCGCTGCATGGCTTCCCTGTATCCTTCCAGTTTGATATTTTGCGAGTTGCCGATAAAACCGATTCGGGTATGACCGAGCGATTGCAGGTGCTCGACTGCTTTGAATATGCCTTCTTTGCGATCAATCTTGATGTATGGAGAGTTGGGCGTCTCATCTGTACCCAGCACGAAACATGGCATGTTGAGTGTTGCGAACTTTTTCCAGAATACATCCCGATTGTCCAAGGCATAGTCCCACAGGATACAACCATCCACACGCAGCTGGCTGAAAATATCTACCCCGTCATCGGCGACGACCAGAATCATCTGGTATCCCCGTTTCTTCAGCTCCGCGTGCAGACTGCCGGATATGTTCGAGAACAATGGATTACTCAGCTCATCCAGCACAAAACCGATGATATTGCTTCTGCCCGTGGAGAGCTGCCGAGCCAACATATTTTTCCGATACTGGTGTTTCTCCGCAACGGCGAGCACCTTCTGCTTCGTCGCAGGTTTGATTCGAGGATCATCGTTAAGCGCCTTGGATACCGTGCTATAGCTCACCCCCGCCAGTTTGGCAATATCTTTAATGGTTATCAAAATCAATCAACACCCTTCATACCTTGGGAAACTTATTGCTGTGCAGCTTTATACCGATCATACTGCGCCTGTCTGCCAGCAATAACCTGCTCAATATTCATCTTTTTCAATGTTTCAATATAACTGTCGAACTGATCCAGACTGGCATCTCCGCTAATGAATTTGAAGTTCATCTCTTCCACATATGTCGTGATATCAGGCATCGCCATGCTCTCTACACTTGCCTCATCCGGCAGCGCGTAGACAAACGGGAACGGTTCACGGATGTACGGCTCCAGTTCCTTGTCGAGCTTGGCATGCCATTCGGCTACGACAGAATCGGCAGAGTCGGTGGATTGAATGTTAGGCAGATTGACGGGTCCGATCCCGAGCTTCTGAATGTATTCATTGTCTTTGCCTTTGTCCGTGAATGTCTTCACGCCATTCTCTTCCGTATACGTATCATCCTTGATGCCCCATGTATAATACGTCTGCGCTTCCTCACTTACGGCATAGTCCAGGAAACGGAAAGCCAGCTCCGGATTTTTGCTATCACGCGTAATGCCAAAGATACCACTTACCGGTGTACGTCCTACATAGAATTGGTCCCCATATGGTCCTTTCAGTGGCAAAATGCCTTGGAAGATGGGCTCTGCCGGATCATAATCCTTGAAGAGCGGGCTATAGACCATCGACATGTACCAGCTAAAATTAAACGTCGCTCCCGTCACATCCTGAGAGATACGCGAGGTCACCTGATCACTTGTGGTACTGGCATAATCCACCCCAAGCAGACCTTCCTTGTACAATCCGTTCAAGTAAGCCAGATATTCCTTATAGGCAGGCTCATAATAGCTAAAATGCACCTTGCCCTGATCGTCCGCATAGAATTGATTGGACAGATCCAGACCAAAAACAGGACCAAATGCCATCGACACAAATTTGGATTCCATGGACAGCGGAATCTCATCAGCCTGCCCGTTGCCATTCGGATCATCCGTCTTGAATTTGCGCAGCATCGCTGTGAACTCATCCAGTGTAGTCGGTTCGTTCAATCCCAGCTTCTTCAGCCAGCGCTGATTGATCATAAACACAGGCATATAGTTTCGGGTGAGCGTCTGCTGCGGGATATAATACATTTTACCATCTGGCGTCGTTAAACTGGCTTTAACCGAAGGGGACTTTTCATATATTTTTTTGAGATTCACGCCGTACTTATCCACCAGTTCGTTAATCGGGATAAACAGGCCACTATTGATGTATTTCATGAGCTGATCCTGATCCGGCAGATAAACGATATCCGGCAATCCCGTACCCGCAGCCAGCCTCGGATTCACAGCATCCGCGTAATTCTGTGGTGGAATCAGATCCCAATCGACCTCAACACCGGCATTGCTCTCGATTTTCTTCACAATGGCGGCGGTAGACAGATCCACATTGGTCGTCCATGCGTTGGTTCCAAGAACAGATAATTTGGCATCTGGCTGATCCGTTACCGGTCCTGCGCCAGTGTAATTAAATGCAGGTTCCGAGCTAGTTGGGGTACTTCCCGCATCAGTCCCCGCCCCTGTTCCTCCGCTACAACCCGCAAGGCTGATTGCCAGTATCGCTGCCATTACACTTTTTCTTCCTGCCCCTTTAAATCTCATCCATCATTCCTCCTTAGGTATGAACAGTCCTGAACAACCTTGGTCAATCCTGATGCTCGGGTAGAAAAGGCTATCCTTTCACGGCTCCGAGGGTGATCCCCTTAACGAAGTACCGTTGGATAAACGGGTAGATCGTAACAATAGGCAGAATGCTGACCACAATGGATACATAACGAACCTGAAGGGAGGAGACCGCCAGTGCACCCGAAGTCATCGTACCTCCCATCTTCTGCATCACTTCCGGAGAAGCCATGATCAACACCCTTCGCAGGAACATCTGTAAGGGCTGCATATCCTGTTTGCCCAGATATAATAGGGCCGAGAAGAAGTTGTTCCAGTGGAATACCGCATAGTACAGGGTAAGGACAGCCAGTGTTGGCTTGATGATCGGAACCGCCAGACGATACAGCATCGTCAGCTCGTTGGCCCCGTCTATACTGGCACTCTCGAAGATCTCATTCGGAATGCCTTCAAAAGCCGAGCGGCAGATCATGACGTTAAACGTAATGACCAGTACAGGCAGCACCATCACCCAGCGGGTATTGTATAGCCCAAGTGATGTTATGAGCATGTAAACCGGAATGAGTCCACCCGAGAAATACATGGTGAAGGCGATAAAAAAATTCAGTTTTCTACGCAGAAAAAATTGCTGTCTCGATAACGGGAAGGCGGCGAGGCAAGTCGCCACGATATTCAACAGCGTGCCAACCACGGTGTACCAGACGGTGTTGTAGAATGAAACCCATAACTCCTTGTATTGCAGGACCATTTGGTAACCTGATAGGGTAAACCCGACAGGCCACAACACGACTTTTTGTTTGTCGATGGCATCCACCGAGCTGAATGAAATACTGATCACGTACAGGAAGGGATATAACGTAATCACGACCGCCAGTATGGTCAGCAGGTAAACGCATCCGTAGAACAACCGATCACTACTCGATTTTTGCATACAGGATCTCCTTTGGGTTCGGTTATGGTGTTACCAGAGTGACATCTTGGTCAGGCGCCGGGTCATGGAATTGGCTGCAAAGACAAGCACAAATGTGATAATGGAGTTGAACAAACCCACTGCCGTGGCAAAACCGTAGTTCTGTCCCTCAATCCCCATCCGGTAGACGTAGGTAGACAATACATCGGCAGTTTCATAGGTGGCTCCGTTGTAGAGCAGATATACTTTCTCGAAGCCTACGCTCATAATGCCGCCAAGCGACAGGAGCAGGAGGATGACGATCGTTGGTTTGATGCTGGGAAGGGTCAGGTGCCAGAGCTCCTGAAACTTGTTGACCCCGTCAATTTTGCCGGAATCGTACATCTCGGGATCAATGCCCATAATGGCTGCAATGTAGATGATGGAGCTGAAGCCGAAACTCTGCCAGATGTCTGAACTGGTGAAGATGGTCCGGAACCAGCCAGCCTCCATCATGAAGTTCACTTTGTCCATGCCGAGCTTGGCGATTAGCGTGTTCACGATACCGTCTGTTGGTGACAGGAAGTTGATTATCATGCCGGCTACAACGACGGTGGAGATGAAGTGGGGAAGATACGTAACGGTCTGGGCAAATCGCTTGAATGTCCGGTTCTTGATCTCTACGATGCAGACCGCGAACAGAATGGGGATGGAGAAGCCAAACAGGAGCGGCAGAAAGGCAAGCAAAAACGTATTGCGCAGCAGCCGCCAAAAATAGATGGAGTTCACGAACTGCTCAAACCAGCGTAGGCCTACCCATTCCCCACTGAACATACCCTGCCCCGGCAAGAAATTACGAAATGCGAGTAACACGCCAGGCATCGGAAGGTACATAAAAATGAGATAATACAGAAAGATTGGCGAGAACATCAGCAGCAAATATTTATCCCGTCTGATCAAGCTAAACAACGTGGACATACGTCTCTTCACCTTAAATCGCTTCCCTTCGTTTCATAATTACAACGTTTGAATTTTTAGACGATCATATTATTCATAATTGGTATATGGATTATAGTTATCCGTATATCAATTCTATTACCATTGATGAATTGCTATTTTATCATCAACCGTGCTAAAACTGCTTCAAGTATTCTGATGGTTAATCTTAATTACAACGTTGTAATTTTAACCTAAATGTATACGCTTACATTAACTTTTTCCCATCTTAGCAAAGTCTCCATCGTTTGGCAACAAAAAAATCAGTGTCACGCTGTAATGTTCTGAATGCAGTCTCGCATACGCGAGACTGGCTATTGAAATCTACACGTGATTCCGATATTCCATCGGGGTCATCACATACACTCGCTGAAAGGCCCTGTAAAACTGACTGACACTGGAAAATCCCAGCTCATAACTGATTGTCGTCACTGAATCAGTCGTAAGACGAAGCCTCCTGGACGCCTCTTCTACGCGCAAACTCAGCATATATTGATACGGTGTGATCCCGTAAGAGCCTTGAAAGAACGCATGAAATGATACCGACTCTGATGAGCAACCATCGCCATTGAATCAATATCCATTGGGCTCGTGTAGGCACTGTGAATGTACTCCAGCACTCGGCGGAGATGAGGATCAATAACTGTACCGTTATCTATAATTCCTTTTCCATTTTCCTGCCCCGTCAACATACGTCTTAGATACGTCTCGACCGCCAGCTCTGTTTCCTGTACTTGCAGCAAATCTGGCATGTCATCTAACAAAATGGAATTCCAGCCTCGAAACAGACTGCTGATCTCCGCCGGATCAAAAGTCTGAGTAGGCCGAAACTCTGCTCGTCCCCCACTTGACTCTACATCTTCGAAACTGCCTGATGGCGGTTTGCGGAACTTGATCACAATGACAGCCGAATCGGATCCTATTTCAAAATAATGCTCAGTCTGGGGATGAGCAATAATGCCTATGCCTGCTTTTAGCGGGTATGCGTGCCGTTCCTGTACCAGATGACATTGACCTCTGACCGGCAACGTTAGCTGGTACCAGTCGTCATGTACATGTGGCTCATTCGCGAATCCTCCGGTAGCTTTCCATAATTCCAACCCATTTAGCGTCATGTTTAATTCCATCGTTTCCTCACCTGCTGACATTATAGCAAATCGTGCTCACTTTCCAAGCACTTTTCACAAAGACATGATCTACCCCCATCTTTTATCATTGAAAAAAATAATTCGAGGTGATCTCCCATGGCTCAGGCCGCTTTAAGCAAAATGCAAATCAACTCCTCTGCCAATTGGGCACTCGCCGGAGTCAGCTTCGCCCATCTGCTGAATGATGCGATGCAGACGGTTGTTCCGTCTGCCTTCCCGCTGTTCCAGCAAACCATGCAGCTCAGCTTCGCCCAGATGGGCTGGATTGCCTTCACCCTGAATATTACCGCATCCGTTCTTCAGCCACTGGTGGGTTATATGTCAGACCGCAAGCCAATGCCGATTCTGCTTCCCGGAGGCATGTTATTCTCCCTAATCGGTATTCTCGGCTTAGCCTTGTCTTCCGAGTTATGGATGCTGCTTGTCTCGGCAGCACTGATTGGTATAGGCTCATCTATCCTCCATCCCGAATCCTCACGCGTGGCCCATATGGCAGCTGGTCGTGGACGCGGAATGGCACAGTCGATCTTCCAAGTAGGGGGGGAACACGGGGCAGGCACTTGCTCCATTACTGGTTGCCTTTATCCTGCTACCCCATGGTCAGCGTAGTTTTCTATGGCTGATGGGCTTTGCCTTGATCGGTATCTTCATTCAGTCTTTGGTCAGTCGTTGGTACAGAGACAAGCTTAGCGAGACTCGCATTCGTCAGCAGCAGCCTCTAAAATCAAGCGGCGCAGAGCCGGCAGCTCAGCCTGTGAGCAGGGGATTCATCGCTTTTACAATGGGCATTCTCATCCTGCTGCTGTTCTCCAAATTCGTATATATTGCTGGCATGACCGGGTATTACGCCTTCTATTATGCCGATGCATATGACCTGCCTCTCTCCCAGGCACAAATCTGTCTGTTTATTTTGCAATTTGCAGGCATGGTCGGAACCTTGCTCGGCGGCCCGCTCGCTGACCGTTATGGACGCAAACCGATGATCTGGTTCTCCATAGCAGGCACTGCACCGTTCTCACTCTTGCTACCTTATGCAGGACCCGTCTTATCCATGGTCTTGTGCGGAATGATTGGACTCATCCTGATGTCCGGCTTCAGCGTTATCATTGTCTATGCACAGGAATTGCTTCCTCGTCATATTGGAACGGTATCCGGATTATTTTTCGGCCTGTCATTCGGCATGGCTGGACTTGGCTCGGTTGTGTTAGGTTCTTTAATTGATGTAACCAGCATTGCGTTTGTTATCAAGTTATGTTCGTTTTTGCCACTGCTTGGTGTGTGTGCTGTATTTCTGCGCAGGGATCGACCAAGAACAGCGTGATGACCGTTGAAACCTCTTTCGTTTTGTGACTACAATACACCTAGGACAATTGAGGATAACAGAAGGAAGGAATAACGCATGATTATTGATGTGCAGCATGTCACTTGGAAAAGGGGCCCTCACACCCTGCTGAACGATGTCAATTGGCAGGTCAATGACGGTGAACACTGGGCGCTGCTTGGCCTGAATGGCTCCGGCAAAACAACACTCCTGAACATGATCACCGGGTATCTCTGGCCGACCGAAGGCAAGATATCCGTGTTAGGCCATGAATATGGTGATGTGGATCTGAGACAACTTCGCAAATCCATCGGCTGGGTCAGTTCATCTCTGCAAGAGAAATTGCACGGTACAGACCGCACGCAGTATGTGGTGATCAGCGGTAAACACGCCACCATTGGCCTGTATGACAAGCTGTCCGATGATGATCTGGATCAGGCACAAGAATTGATGCACACGCTGGGCTGTCAGCACCTGTGGGATCGCGAATATCGCACCTGTTCTCAAGGGGAAAAACAGAAACTGCTCATTGCCCGAGCACTGATGGCCAATCCGCGCGTACTTATTCTGGACGAGCCTTGCAATGGACTGGATCTGTTCTCACGAGAACGACTGCTGGAGAGTATCCGTGAATTGTCCCAGCGACCGGATACCCCTTCACTCATCTATGTCACCCATCACACGGAGGAAATATTGCCCGTCTTTAGTCACAGCCTTTTGCTGCGCCGAGGTGAAGTTGTCCGTAGCGGATTAACCGGCGATCTGATGAACACGGAAGTGCTGAGCAACTTCTTCGAGGCACCTGTTGAAGTCGATCGGCATGGGGAGCGTGTCTATGTCAGAGCTGCGGCGGATTCATAATCGCGGGGTTATGCACAGCAAACATAACATAGGTGTAGAAACAGAACAGTAAAAGCCCAATATCTTATCCACATGTGGATAGATTTTGGGCTTTTTACTCCTATATCTAGTGTTATCCACCGTTTTCTGTGTAGAACTTTCTACTTTATGAGTATAACTTTACGGTTTCATCTATTTATCTATACGCTTTATCACTATCTACTTCCGGGCACCTAAAAACAGAAACAGCGGAATGCGTTGCCTCCGCAGATAGGTTTCCTCGTTTACAAAATGGGCACGCTGTGGTGCTGACTCGCGCAAATGCTCCACATGGAACCCTGCACGTTGCAACGCCATATAGTACGATTCAATGGACCGATGCATCTTTTTCACAGAACCGCCAAGCCACTGCTGCTCACGATATCCTTCCACAAAATATTGATCAATCACCCAATCGGTTCGAGTCCCTGAAGGTTGCAGCGTGGACGTGATCACAGGATGTTCTACCGAGAATACAAATGTACCCTTCTCTTTCAATGTATCGTATATGTTGCGGAACAGGCTGTCCACATCCTCAATATAGTGAATAGCCAGTCTCGATATAACCAGATCGTACACGCCGGCCGGGTAGGTCCAATCTTCCATGAACGCTTGCTCAATCCGGGCATTCAATCCGTTTACCGACTCGTTGGCTGCCTGAATCATATTCACAGAACCTTCAATCCCCGTATATGTTGTACCTTCGCGCTCCATACTCAGCAATTCTGCCGCGAACCTTGCATCTCCACAACCAAGGTCCAGAATACTCTTGCCAGCAACGTCCCCGATCAACTCCAGCATCACCGGCTTCTCCAATGTATCATTGGCGTTCTCTTGCCACTTGCGACGTTCCATGTACTTTTCGAAATTCGCCTCATTATCGTAAAAGTCTGATCCTCTGCCCTGCATTCCGTGACCCTCCATTATTTCGGATAAGCATGCTTCATACTTACAGCTTGTAAGAGTATACAAAATGTGGATGTGCCTGGCTATACCAAAAAAGGCTGTTTTCTGGAGTTAACCAGCAAACAGCCTTTCTGCCTTACACCTGTACCTTCGTCGCTTAGCCAAAACGTTGCGTCTTGTACCACTTGCTCTCGCGTTTCCGGATCTTGTCCATAATCAAAGAGTAGAATGCCTTGATCGAGATCAGAATAAAGAGTTGTGCATACGTGAAATAGGATACGCAGGCATATATGAAATTACGGGTATTGCTCTGTCCAATATCTGCGGCAAGCGCCAGATTAATCTGGAGCACGTAAATAAAGTACATGAGTGCCCAACCTATGACGAGGAACACATATGCATCGCCGGCAAATTGGAATGGTGAACTTACCTCCGGTTTAAATATGGCAATGACCCGATATACCAGATTCACGAGAAATATAATGTCCGACACAATGATTGCAAGCATGAACCAGAAATAACTGACCGCATAATAGATGACCAGCAACTTGTTACGCCAACTGGAGCGGTTAAACAAGTTATGAATGTTATCCAAAACCACCTGATAGTTCCCCTTGGCCCAGCGTTCGCGCTGCTTCATGTATACACTCAGCTGTTCCGGTTCCTGCTGATAGGCTTCCGCTTGCGGTGCAAGCGCCACAAACTGTCCGCGATTCAATATCTCGAATGACAGCGCGGTATCTTCCGTGATGGCTGTAACATCCCAACCACCAATCTCCCGAATCAACTCGGTTTTGATAATATAATTCGTTCCTGGAATGGAACCGAGCTTGAACAATTCCCACAGGCCTGTGTGATACACGCGTTGTGAAGTGATAATCTCCAGATTGATGCATTTGGAGAGGAAATTCTGACCTCTGTTGCGTGCTTTGTTTCTGCCAAAAACAACACCGTATTGTTCAGGATTCTCAAGCGATTTTTGCGCCAAAAACATGAGTGAATTGCGCTCAGGTGCGGCATCTGCATCGAAAATACAGATCCATTCGCCCGTCGCTAGCTCCAATCCATCATTTAACGCACCCGACTTACCGCCCGTTCCTTTACGTTCCATGACGGTTACATTCCGATGAGCGTAACTGGTGTGGCTAAGGAATGAATCCAGCTTCACTGCTGTATCATCTGTGCAGTTATCCGCGATCACGATGACCTGAACTTTGTCCTCCGGATAATTCAAGCGCAAGATGTGCTCTACCGTCGCCACAATGACCAGACCCTCGTTGTGTGCAGGAACCATGACAGTGACTGTCGGATAATGGTCCATATTCTCAGGAATCTGAATCCCTTTTTTGTCCTGTTTATTAATAAAACGAATCGCACCCGCCATAATAACAATCGATTCGAATACGGCAATCCAGATACTAAATATGGATAATACTAAAATAAAATCAGCCACTTACCTTCCTCCGATCATACTTGCGAATAACTTTCGATCGAAAACGAAGGGTTGCAATCGTTAACCAAATCGTAAATACCGCGAATAAACAACTGACGGCGATACAGATCGGGATGAACCAGGACATATAGTCCACAGTGCCTCTCTCCTTCCCGTTATATATACTCACCGATGAGATCGGTCTCTGTGTTTCGTTCAAGGGCAGCAATTACTGCGTCTATATCTTCATACTTGCTGAATTGCTCTTTCTGAAATACCAAAGCGCCGGATCTGATCACCGTCTGCAGCTCATTTCCCTTTTTATCAATCATATGAAGATCCATTATAGCTTTTTTGATTCTTTGCGTAAGAACTGGAAGGTATTCCACATTCGCCATCGGACATAAGATGACAAATCGCCCCCGATCCACGAAAAATTTATAATCCTCATATCGAATCTGCTTCTGAATCGTACCCGAGATTTCAAGCAGGAACTGTGCGTACCGGACAGAACCGAGAGATTCCATCACCAATGGCAAAAATTCAAGCTTGAACATGGCAATGCTGAATCCATACTTTTCGGAATATCGACGAGCAAGGTTACTATGTTTGATTAACGTATCTGCCAGAGCTCCCTTATTACCAAGGTTTGTATCCAGATCGATCTCCGGGTTACGATCCTGCATGTCTTGCAGACGCTCCACTACACGTGCACTGCGCAGCAGGCTTGCCTTAATAAACGCAGCCACTGCAAGGTTCGCCGGGATGAGTAGCCACCAGGAGAACACGAGCACATTCGCATCAGCGTATGTAACAAGCCACACAAAATAAGAGACCAGATATACAAATCCCACGACGACAGATACGCCAACCGGCAGCAAAAGACCAAAGACCAATACACTCAGCGAAACTATACTTAAAATAACATCCCCTGTCGTGTAGCTCTGATTCATATGAATTTTAAGATAAATCAATAGTAGTTGAATCACGGCAAGTGCAATCAAAAGGCCATATCCCCAAGCAATACGGCGGGTAGGTGCTTTATTTCTCATAGTTCCTTCTCTCCGTTGAATTGATAAAGCTCTAACATAATGAATCTTTCATTAGATGACAAAACCATTACTTTTTAATGTTTTCTGTAAAATATTCTCTCCTAATAAAGGAAAAAGATTATCAAACAGATGTGTGTTGCCGTCAAATACATATCCACCTGGATAACGCTCATCCTGACTACGCAACGTTATCATATGGTTATACAGCTGTTTAGCCCATTTTGGATCACCTGAACGAACAGCAAGCAAAATGGCGAGTCCATAGACCGATGAGGATTCATAAGATACCGCAGGTGTCTGGGATTTTCGCTTATACTGTCCGGGCAGCTGGTGCCGGGAGTTGAACTCCTTTTTCAAAAAAGCAATGAGCTTGTCCGGTTTGCGGTCGGTCACCGTAAGATGATTCGCCACAATCAACTGGTCGATCAGATTCACCGTGTCATCATACGTATATTCTTTACGGACCACATTGAAGGTCTTCGGATAGAACAGGCCATCGTCAGGCATTTTCTTCAGCAACGCTTCGTACCTCGCATAGGTTCCCGGTTCCACCATTTGATGCCTTTCCATCGCTTGCAGTGCAGGCAGATCTACATAGACCAGACTTAATGTATCCGTTGAATGTCCACCCGCAAAATCGTGGAAATCCACCAAGTATCCATGCTGCTGAGTCGACTGTGTTAAGGCGCGGGAAATGGCTGCTGCGGTCGCCAAATAGGCCTCTCTTCCTTGCTCCCACTGATCTGCTGCCTGCAATAAGGCACCAATAATACGAAGATCATCACCGAGTGCATTTGTCGTTACATGAGATTCACCCTTGGAATCCAGCTTCCAGGCGATATACGGGTCTGGCGGCGTGAGAAAGTAGGTCGTCAATTGCTGGTAGCTCTGCTCAAACAAAGCCTGATCATCTCTCGCTACCGCATACTGCATCCACAGACCGAGTGACTCCGATAGAGCCCCTCTACCCGCTACGATATCTGCTTCCTCCGAAACTGCATCCTGTAAGTAGGTGGCCAGTGTTCCATTCGGGTTGGTCATATGATTCTTGATAAAAGCTACCGTTGGGGATTCTTCGTTCATCAGGAACCGCTCCCTCATCAACATCACACTGGCTGTAGTAATAATGATCAGCATTAGGACCAGCCATGTTTGTTTTTTTCGAAATATGATCTTCACGCCATTCCTCCTGCATGTATACGGCTGTGAACCCCTAGTCCTTCGGGTCAATGTGTGCGGCACATCTAAAGTTCGCACTTATTCGAGATTATCCATGTAGGGTCGTCGTCCACCCTTTTTAACAAATTTCCAGTCCACTTCAATGTTATGACGCATGCGCCTGAGAAGATGAATCGCTGTCTCGATCTCTTCCTCCGTTAGACCGTCCAGCGTCACCTGATCTGAATGCACACCCTCTTTACGAATAAATTCCCAAGCTTCAAGCCCAGCTTCAGTGGGATATAACACTTTATTCTTCCTATTACCCATTGCTGGCTGTTTAATAATGAATCCATCCGATTCGAGTTTGCTAATAGCCCTTGCTGCAGTCGTGCGATCTACTTTGATCAGTTCGGCAAGCTGATTCGGGATAATCCCGGGATTCTCACAGATTCGATACAGATACAGATACTGCCCCCGGGAGAGGTTCAAATGCTGAAACTCGACATTACTGATTGAATCCAGACAACGGGCAATCATACCAATTTCACGCAGCACTTCTTTTTTTTCAGTCAACACACTCACGCCCCTATAAAATTGTTGCATTCGCAACATAATTGATGGTATAACTACAGTTGAATTGGTTTCAATTTGAAGCATATCGCTTGAATCGTGTAAAAGAACGAGACTCGTTTACTTTCCTGTTATGTACCAGTTTATCACGTCAGGATAACATTACGATCACCCAAAGGAGAAACATTCATGAATACAACGATTGTTGAAGTTAATAATCAGGAATTGCTCGATGCCTGCTTCGCCATTCGCACAGCTATTTTCGTCGAAGAACAAGGCGTGCCCGCAGCGGATGAATTCGATGCTTATGATACATTAGACGCGGAGGCACGCCACATTCTGCTCTACGTAGACGGTGTACCTGCTGCTTCCTCCAGGCTGCGCGTGGTGGAACAGGTCGCCAAGTTGGAACGGATCTGCGTCATGCTCGATTACCGCAAACACGGCCTGGGTCGTGTACTGATCGACAAGCTGGAGCAGATGGCTGTTGCCGAAGGACTTGAGAAAGCCAAACTGCACGCACAGGTACAGGCTTCCGGGTTCTACGAACGTCTCGGATATGCACCGGCGTCGGAAGTATTTATGGAAGATGGCATCCCCCATCTGCTGATGACCAAAAAACTGAAATAATGACACCCCAAAAACGCCTCTGTCATCACTTCTCAGTGATATACAGAGGCGTTTTGTATTCAGGCAACGCATTCGTGATCGAACGGTTATGACACGTAAGGGCACGGATCATAGCAACCACACATTCTGACTTATCTGCCAGCTCCGTGCTGTGTCTTATTCTTATCCCATTGCCAGACGGTCTGGCTCGGATTCAGCAGCGTTGTTCTTCATTTGTTTACTACGCAACTGTCCGCAGGCGGCATCGATATCGGTACCGTGTTCCATACGTACAGTCGAGTTGATGTTGTTCTTTTTGAGTGTATCATAGAAGCCCAGAATCGATTCTTCAGTACTCCGTTGATACTGACTGTGCTCATCTACCGGGTTGTAAGGAATCAGATTCACACTGACCATACTCTTGTGGCTGGACAACAGCTCAGCCAGTTCCGCAGCATGCTCACGCTGATCGTTAACATCACGCAGCAGGATGTACTCAAACATGATACGTTTGTTCGTCTTAGCCAGATAATAATCCACCGCATCCATCAATTGCTCAATCGGGAAAGCCCGGTTGATCTTCATGATGTGTGTGCGCAGTTCATTATTTGGTGCATGCAGAGAGATCGCCAGATTAACCTGCAGACTGCTATCTGCAAATTCTTTGATCTTGTCCGGAAGGCCACTCGTGGATACAGTAATCCGTTTGGCGGCCAGCGCCAGTCCTTTGCGATCTTTGATGACTTCGATGAAATCACTCATGTGCTGGAAGTTATCGAACGGTTCGCCAATACCCATCACAACCACGTTCGTTACCCGCTCGTCTTGACCCGCTGCATCCAGATGTCGCTGTACATGCATGATCTGTTCCACAATCTCTCCGGCGGTCAGGTCACGGCTTTTCTTAATCAGGCCGCTCGCACAGAAGCTACAACCAATATTACAGCCGACTTGTGTGGTCACACAAACGGTAAGCCCGTATTTTTGCCGCATCAGAACCGTCTCGATCAAGTTGCCGTCCTGCATCCGAAGCAAAAATTTCACGGTACCATCTGCCGATTCCTGCTTCACATGCTCGCTCAGCGAATTCATTGTGAAATGTTCAGAGAGTACATCCAGACACTCCTGACGTACATCGGTCATCGCGGGAAAATCATGTACACGCTCTTGATATAACCATTCCCAGATCCGGGATGCACGGGATTTCTTCTGCCCATGCTCCGGCAGCCAGGAACGTAATTGCTCTAATGTTAATCCATATATGGATGATTTGTTCATTGTATAATCCTCTTTTCGCAAAAAAGCTATGGCTTATCGGTCCTACCCAAAAAACCTCTACTCCGTATTGTCCCAAAATTGAAGCGGGAAAACAAGGGCTTTCGCATTTCTTCCAAGAGGTTTTATCTATGGCAAATCTGCACAACAGACCACATTTATGCCTATCTGGTCTTCAATTTAGAAGTGAATGATACCGGATGTGTGCAGTAGAACCAGCAGAACCAGGATCGGTGCCACATAACGAAGCATGAACAACCACACCCGGAACCATCCGGAACGCAGGCCAGAAGCCTCCGCAGCCGTTTTCCAAAAGTATCCGGCAAAAATCGTTACAAGCAATCCACCGACAGGAAGCAGGATGTTGGACGCTACAAAGTCCATCCAGTCGAACACACTCTTCGATCCAATCGTCCATTCAGGCAGCAAGCCGAGCGACAATACCGAAGGAAGTCCTACGATGAAAACTGCAAGTGATATCACCCATACCGCACGATTCCGGCTCCAGGACAGACGTTCCATGAAATATTTCACCGGAACTTCCAGCAAAGATACTGCTGATGTCAAAGCAGCAATAGCCAGCAAGATGAAGAACAGTCCGCCAAACAAGAAGCCCAGTGGCATCGCCGAGAAAGCCGCCGGAAGTGCAATAAAGATCAATGACGGTCCTTGGTCTGGTGCAATACCAAACGAAAATGTCGTTGGGAAGATGATCAGACCAGCAATGAATGCATAGAGCAGGTCACCCGCACCGACTGCGATGGTAGCCCCACCAAGGGACTGATTTTTATCCACATACGAACCATAGGTTACGAGAATACCCATCCCGAGTGACAGGGAGAAGAAGGCATGTCCAAGGGCTACCAGTGCGGATTCAGTTGTAAGCTGCGAGAAATCCGGATTCAGGAAGAAGGAAACCCCCGCACCTGCGCCCGGCAACGTAACTGCCCGAACCATCAGGATAATAAGCAGCACCAACATCGCAGGAATCAGTACCTTGTTAAACTTCTCGATTCCGTTGGATACTCCTTTAGCAACAATCCAGCCTGTAATCAGAACCGAAAGCAGTTGCCACACGATCGGCATATAACCGCCTACGAAGGAATTGAATTGTCCCGCATAATCCGGATTGTTAAACAATGTTCCACTGAATGACGTAATTGCATAGTGCAAGGTCCAGCCTGCAATAATGACATAAAAAGAAAGGATAATAAAAGGCGTCAGTACTTGCAGCAAACCGGCTGCGAGCCAGCCTTTATGACCGCCTGCTTTGATAAAAGCAGTTGCAGCACTTCCTCTGCCGCTACGACCAATCGCAAGTTCCGCCAGTAGCACGGGCAGACCGATCAGCAGCAAACAGACGATGAAGAGCAGGAAAAACGCAGCTCCTCCGTTCTCACCCGTAATGTACGGGAATTTCCACATGTTACCCAGACCAACCGAACTACCAATGGCTGCCAGAATGAATCCGGCACGTGAGAAGCGCTCACCTTTGCCAGCGTTGTCTTGATCGAGATTAGGCTTACTAAAATTCATCGTATCTACTCCATCACTTTAAAGTTTTCCCGTAATTATATACTACTCACCTTGTCAGGTCATTCGAAATTCGAAATTTGTCGAAATGTTATTTTTTTACATATAAATACACAGGGAAATCTTCATCTCATTCGTTTCCCTAGAAACAGTATGTGATAAAGTCTGTCGGCCCAACCATATGAAGTTAAAATGAAGTAAATCACCCTTTCATCCAAGCTCAATACAATAAAAAAAGGTGTCCCCTCAGCCACGTTCATGACTGCGAAGCACCTTGTTCCCGTATTACACTTTAATCTGAAGCAACTCATATTTGATAACGCCCATCGGAGCATTTACATGAATGACGCTGCCCACTTCTTTGCCCATCAATTCTTTACCCAACGGGCTCTCGTACGAAATTTTATTATCCGCAACGTCAGCCTCGGCAGGGCCAACCACTTTATATTCAATCTTCTCGGCGAACTCAATATCATTAAGCAGCACCGTCGATCCAATGCTCACTTTGTTGGAGTCTATATTATCTGAAGAGATGACTCTTGCTTTCGTCAGCATCTTCTCCAGAATCAAAATCCGAGTCTCCATAAAGGCCTGATCATCTTTGGCTGAATGATACTCACTATTTTCCTTCAGGTCACCGTAACTGATCGCGAGTTTCAGACGCTCAGCCAGTTCCTTACGCTTCACCGTCTTCAAATCCCTCAGTTCGTCCTCCAGCTTTTCCAAGCCTTCCTGTGTCAAAATCACTTCATCATTAGCCATTTTTCCATCTCCTAATCCTGCTATCTATCTATATTCTAACCTATATCCACTCCAAAGGGTTAACATACCCCAGAAAAAGAAATAGCCCATCCATATATTGTATTTTGATTGCATCAAAACATGTTAATCTCTTGAGATCATTTTTAAGACTAATACTCATTAATTGTACCGTTACAATCTGCTCAACTGATTGTGTATATTTCAAACGTTCACTTTTACAATGAACTCAGGGCAGCAGAAGTTTATAATTCGACCTGCAGCCCACTATATAACATGAGGTGATCTGGATGAACGTTACACTAAATGCAGCTGAAATACGGGCCTATCTGAAACGGATCGGCATGGATGATATAAAGAAACCCACACTGGAATTCTTATTTGAACTCCAACGAGCACATGTGCAATATCTATCCTGGCAGACGGTCGATATTTTTGCGGGTCGTCCTGGGGGAATCAGTCTTCCAGAGTCGATCCAACTTATATTGCAGGGGCGCAGCGGATACTGTTTTCATCTAAATGGTGCATTTAGTGTTCTTCTCCGCTCTCTGGGTTACAAGGTTGATTGGCATCGCGGCGGAGTACAGCCCCATGGAGAACAACCACGAGTGAACTCGTTCCATCTCGGTCTATCTGTCCTTATGCCGGATGCTGACCCGACAGTTGAGCGCTGGATTGTGGATGTGGGCTTGGGCGGAATGCCCTTCGAACCTCTGCCATTTCGTTATGGAACCTATGGTTCGGCACCATTCACGTATCAATTGATGCCATCACCTGTTGTTGCTGGCGGGTGGCGACTCGAATATGAACCGAATGGACCAAGCAAGGGTGTGGACTATGCTCCTACAGCAATCACCAGCCTGGAAGAGTTCATTCCGAAGCATGAATTCTACAGTCGAGCGGCCGAATCACCTTGGCATAATGTATTTTTGCTTCGTCAACGGGACGAGAACTGTAGTCATGAACTACGTGGATGTATGCTCCGAACACATGATATGGAAGGGATTCGAAAAAAGGAGATTCAGACCTACACAGAGTGGCGTGAAGTGTTAACTGGACTATTCCATGAGCCATTGGTGAATTACAGTGAACTGGAATGCCAAGACATGTGGAATCGCGTACAGGCTGCCCATACGGAATGGAAGCAAGCGCAAGAGGCGTGAAGATGCAGATGATACCCTGAAACCTTAACATACTAAACGGGATAGCCAGCTTAATCGGAGCCTCATTAGAGAGATCTATTGAGAGAACGTTCCATATAAAGGAAAGTTATTGATCCACGCCGAATTATGTCCTCAGGTGATAAATGATGATAACTATCCGTGTACTCCAAGTTCCAGAAGTATTGCCCGAGGCGTACTGGAACCACTTTCTGTCGCAAGTCTCTGCCGAGCGACGTGCTCAGGCTTCGCGTTTTGTGCGTCAGGCTGACGCGTATCGCTCCGTGCTGGGGGAGATATTGACTCGTGTGACTCTAAGCAAGTTAACCGGTTTGAGACCTGCTGAGCTTTCTTTTGCCCGTAACTCCTATGGCAAACCTTCGCTTAGCCACCATTCCAATGTGCAATTCAATGTCTCTCATTCTGGTGATTGGATTGCTCTGATCTCTGGCGGTACAGTTGAACTGGGCGTGGATGTGGAGAAAATAGCACCGATTGACATGCAGATTGCAGAGCGTTTCTTCTCTGCATCCGAAAGCCAGTTCCTCGCTGCGAAGCCTACCGAAATGCAGCGGGAGACCTTCTACCGTCTATGGACGCTGAAGGAAAGCTATATCAAGGCAGTCGGTATGGGCCTGTCCATACCACTGGATTCCTTCGCCATCCTTCCCAATGAGCGGAAAGATTGGCATTGCGAGCAGGCCGTGGAATATCGCTTCCACAGTCAGCGACTGGACGATGGGCATATGCTGGCAGCCTGTTCGGCTGGGGGAGAGCTGCCGAGCCAGCCCAAACGAATCACAGTTGAAGATATGTATCTGGCATTATGATGAAGGAGAGGTCATTGACCCTCCTTCATTTTTTGCTTTTTATCAAAAAGAGCATATATCTCATAGGAAACCATAATTTTCAAAAAAAAAGATTAACATCCTGTCCAGATAATGGTACTATAGGACCAAAAGGAAGAAGAATAGGTAATAATGATCAGGTATTTATGACTAGTTTTATACTACATACTTGTTAATACTCGATTCTCTCTCCGATTCATTACTTTAGAAGGAAGTGGACAGATGCATATCTTTTTGCAAAACAGTGCAGGTGTAACCAAGAACGTGAAGGTAGGTTTCAGCTGGACAACATTATTTTTCGGATTTTTCCCTGCGTTGTTCCGTGGTGATTTGAAATGGGCTGCCATCATGTTCTTAATCTCCGTGGCCGTTGGTATTTTCACTGTAGGATTCGGAGCATGGATTAGTGGGATCGTATTCTCTTTCGTTTACAACAAAATCTACATTAAAGAGTTGCTCGAAAAAGGCTACCGCCCTTCAAATGCTGAAGCTCAAGCGGTTCTGGAAAACAATCAAATTATTGCTCGAGCAGCATAAAGTCATAGCAATATACGGATGAACATAGCCATTTATAAGATTCTAGATTTACCTTGTAGATTTACCAACTAGCAATCATGTTGAAATAAACACCAAAAATCCCTGACGAATCCGTCAGGGATTTTTGAGTTTTTAACCACAACCCTATGAGCAGAAATGCAGCTGCCCCTAGTAAAGCCATCCGATACGCCAGCATATTCGGCTCCATCGTGCCTGCCCCCGTCACCGTTGTTGTACCCGCACCTGCCAGTACAGCCGAGAGTAAAGCCATGCCGATGGCTGATCCCAAGCGATTTTGCACCGTGAACCAGGTGGAAGCTCGTCCCATGGATGCAGGTGGAATCTGGGCAAAAGCAGCAATCTGCACAGCCCCTACCGTCTGTCCCAGGAAAATTCCTATGCCGAATAATAATGAACGGATGAACCATGGATTCGTATCCACTGTGATCTGACTAAGCGTAATGAAAATAACTGCCGTACAGATCAGACCCATCGAGATCAGCTTTCGAGGGCCCAGCCGCGGATAAGTCCACGGGACAAGCTGAGAAGCAATCATCAGTCCCAACGCTTCCGGGAATGTAGTTAACCCGGTTTCCAAGGCAGAAGCCTGTAGCACATTTTGATACATTAACGTGAAACACATACAACATGCCCAGCAGCCCGGCTGCCCCACATACGGATACCAAGCCTGTATAACGGAACAGTCGGTGCTTCAGCAAATGCAGATCGAGCAACGGCTGCTTCGCGCGCAGTTCCACCACGACGAGCAACGTCAGAAGCAGAATTCCCGCCACGCCCGCTCCCATAATAAGCGGTGACGTCCAGCCCCGCAGTGGTCCCTGACTGAGCGCATACATCGTCAGTGCGAGTCCTGGCGCAGATAATAACCAACCCGGTAGATCCAGTCGACCAGCTCCCTGCTCTTTATGCTCCTTCAGATACATAATGCCGAAGATCACCGCTGGAATCCCGACGGGCAGATTCACATAGAAGATCCATCGCCACGACAGCTGATCCACAATCAATCCGCTCACAATCGGCCCGAGGGCTGGAGCAAGGGCAATGGGTAACACCAACATGCGAGATACCCTGGCCCGTTCCTGCGAAGGAAAGGTCCGAAATAACATCGCCATCCCTACAGGTGTAAGCAGACCACCCCCTGCTCCCTGCAAAATGCGGAAAAATGTCAACGTGCCTAGTTGATCAGCCGTGGCACAAAGCGCAGAGGACACTGTAAACAGGGTCAGCGCCGACAGGAAAACCCGTTTCGTACCCCATCGGTCACCAAGCCACCCGGCAACGGGTAGAAATACAGCCAAACTCACCAAATAACCCACATTCAAGGTACCCGCAGCAGCTGGAGGAATACCAAGTTCCTCACTGATGGTACGCAGCGCCACGTTTAAGACCGTTGCATCCATGGCAACCATAAACATCGCCAGAACATAGACAATGCTCACAATTGCCTTTGGATTCAGGCGAAACCTCATCTGCCAACCTCATGAATCATGCCCGGCATCCCCGTTTCATCACAGAGACTCAGCGGCTTCAGGTCCGTCCATTGCTCGGCAATATAATCCAGACATACACGTCGTTTGGCCTTCCCCAGCATCAGGGTCCAACCTGCCGGTACCGGAATGGATGCAGGCCACAGCGAATACTGTCCTTCATCATTCATTAACACCAGATAATTGCTGTCTTCATATTCAAAAGGGTTGCTCATCAGCTTATCCTCCTATTTATGTTTGAATGTTACGCTTCTTGTTCAGCATCTCCAGCCGAACGGAAAGGGTACGACAGATTTCCTCCAATGGACCCGGCTGACAGAGGTCTTTGTGACGACAGGCAATATCATGACGTTCCAGTTGTCCTCCAATGTATGCATTCCACATCTCCGGTTCGATTGGATCGAACCAGTCCGGAATAATGGTGGATCGGAAGAAGATCAGGTCACCTTCGAATCGGGATGGCGTGTATGCCCCCAAGATTCGGACGGAATTTTCATAGGTTTTCCGCAGCTTCATAATCGTCTCTTCATCCAAACTTGCCAGTGCACTTCCTTCGCTACGAAGGATGCGCATCGCTGTCGCCATATCCAGCGGCCCATCCCCAATACTGTCCGGATCATATCCACCGAGTGCAAGCAATGCCGTTAACGCTTCTTCCTCATCCGGTTCCCCGCGAATGGGCAGATAATGACTCGGATACGCGTCCAGCATGGCAAGAAACTCTACTTCTTCTCCTTCGGACTGAAGCTGTACGGCCATCGCCTGAGCCACATTGCCGCCCAGTGACCAGCCGAGCAAACGATACGGACCTTCAGGCTGCACAGACCGGATGTGACGGATGTAATCCGCCGTCATATCCTCCAGTGTCGGTGGAAGCACTTCATACTCGGCAATCCCCCTTGCCTGCAATCCGTACAGTGGATACGCCATGCCCAGATGTTTCATCAACCCCGCGTAACACCAACTGAGTCCTCCTGCCGGATGCACACAGAATAGAGGCAGATGCTGCCCATGCGTCCGGAGCGGCAACAACACTTGCAGCGAGCTTTTCCCCGAATCTGCGCCCATCTCCAATCGCTCTGCCAGCCCAGCCACCGTAGCGGTTTCGAATAAAATGCCGATGCCCGGCTCCTTGCCCATCGCTTCACGAATTCGACTCATCAGGCGCACCGCAAGTAGTGAATGACCCCCCAGTTCGAAGAAGCTGTCATCGATACTCACACTTCGCACTCCCAATACTTCGGCAAAAAGATCACAGAGAATCTGCTCCTGCGGATTGCGTGGAGCTCGGCCATCAGACGATAATTGCATCTCCGGTGCAGGCAATGCTTTGCGATCCAGCTTGCCATTCGGCGTAAGTGGCAGGATCTCCATCACTACAACGGCAGATGGTGCCATATAATCCGGAAGGCTCGATCCCGCATGTCGGCGTAACGCAGCCGTTTTCAGTTCTTCTTCACTATCCGGTGCAGGAACCACGTATGCCACAAGACGCTTATCGCCGGGCTGGTCTTCACGAACGATAACAGCAGCCTGAGCCACGCCCGGATGTTTGGCCAGTACAGCCTCAATCTCGCCAAGCTCAATGCGGAACCCGCGGATTTTCACCTGTTGATCGGCTCGTCCCAGATAATCGAGTGAACCATCATGCAGCCGTTTAGCCAAATCTCCTGTACGGTACATACGTGTACCCGGTGGACCATATGGATCAGCGACGAATCGCTCTGCCGTGAGATCGGGCCGTCCCCAATATCCACGTGCAAGACCCGCCCCCGCCACATACATCTCTCCAGTTACTCCTGTCGGCACAGGCTTCAGATGATCATCCAGTACATAGACGCGCAGGTCTGGAATAGCGCATCCAATCCAGCTGCTTGCACCTTCTGCCGAGCTGCCTGCGTGAAGTTCCTTGTAGCTGACATGGACCGTTGTCTCCGTAATACCATACATATTGATGAGTCTTGGGGCGTCATCCGCATGGCGTTCATACCAGTCGTCCAAACGTCCCAGCTCCAGTGCCTCGCCTCCAAAGATCACATAGCGGAGTGCAAGCTGTTGCCCCCAGACCGGATTTTCCCTGTCAGCCTGCATCAGTTGGTAGAACGCAGATGGCGTCTGGTTCAAAACGGTTACTTTTTGCTCGGCGAGCAGTTGCAGGAATGCTCCAGGTGATCGGCTAATCTCAACGGGAACAACTACCAAGCTTCCTCCATATAGCAGGGGGCCCCAGATCTCCCACACGGAGAAGTCAAACGCATAGGAATGGAACAACGTCCACACATCGCTCTCGTCAAAATGGAACCAGTGCTGCGTTGCATCCAATAACCGGATGACATTCGCATGCGGAATCACAACACCTTTGGGTTTCCCTGTTGAACCTGAGGTATAGATCATGTAAGCCGGGCTCAGCGGAGTTACCCGTCCGTTCCGTTCATGGTCTGCCGGGTTTCGCTCATCCTTGGATTCCAATTGCCGCAAGGTGTGCAGATCGTCCATGTTAATACATTCAATGTTCGCCATTTGCGGCAGCAGGGCATATACCTCTGTACTTGTAATCATCACTTTCGGTGATGCGTCCGTCAGCATATGTGTTAAACGGTCTGCCGGATAGTTCGGATCCAGTGGCAGATAGGCGGCACCCGTTTTGAGCACAGCAAGAATGGCTACAACCATTTCTACCGAACGAGGTAAGGCCAGTGCCACCATCTGTTCCGGCCCAGCACCTTCTGCGATCAACAGTCTCGCCAGTCGATTAGCCCGTGCATTCAGCTCCCTGTAAGTCATACAGATATCCTCACAATGGAGGGCTACCGAACTGGCGTGAGCGGCTGCCTGCACTTCAAAACGCTCGGCTATGGTCAGCTGTGTACCTTCATCTTGTGTAGCAGTCCACTCCTTTTCAAACTGAGCATGTTCTAATGGTGTAACCAGGTCAAATCTGCTGATGGGTTCATCCATCTGCTGTAAAGCATCCTCAAGCACCTGCATCAACCGAACGACCAGTTCTCCGGCAGTCGATTCACGGTAGAGGTCTGCACTATACTCCAGTACACCTTCAATTCCGGCTGGAAGTCCGTTCTGCTCCCGTTTCTCCGTCAGTTCAAGCGTAAGGTCGAATTTGGATGAACCTACACCGTGAATGCGAGTCTCTGCTTCAACACCTGGCAGCTCAAGACGAATATCCGGCGTATTTTGCAGCACCAGCATCACCTGAAAGAGCGGATGTTTAGAACGAGATCGGGGCGGATTCAGCACTTCGACCAGCCGTTCAAACGGTAAATCCTGATGTTCATAAGCAGCGAGGTCTGCTTCACGCACGCGGGCCAATAACTCTCGGAAGGTCGGATCCCCCGAAGTGTCTGTACGCAGGACAAGCGTATTGATGAACATCCCCACGACATCATCCAGCGCATCGTCACTCCGTCCGGCAATGGGTGTACCTATCGCAATATCCGTCCCTGCACCCATTCGAGTAAGCAACACCGATAACGCTGAGTGAAGAAGCATGAACAGACTGACCTTATGTTCACGGGCAACTGCCGTCAGCTGTTCATGCAGACGTTGACTGATCGCAAATGGCACCGTCCCACCTCGGTAACTGGACACAACTGGACGAGCATAGTCTACCGGGAACGTGACTTGTTCTGGCAAGCCTACGAGCCGATCAGTCCAGAACGCCAACTGCCTCGCGATCAGGCTTTCCTGTCGCTTCTCATCCCCAAGCAGGCTCTCCTGCCATACCGCATAGTCTGCATACTGAATGTGTAGCGGCTCCCAAGCTGGAGCAATTCCACGTAGACGAGCCGCATAAGCCTCCGACAAGTCCCGGATGAGGCGTGACAAGGACCAACCATCCCCTGCAATGTGATGAATCAGCAGCAGCAATGCATGTTCATCCACATCCGTATGGAACAATTCCGCACGTATGCCCGGCTCGGTACTAAGCTCGAAGCTGTAACGTGACGCTTCTGCCAGCAGGTTGGGCAGTTCCTCAGTCGCAGCCCGGGTGAACCTCATATTCACCTTCACCTCTGATGCACGGAGGATATGCTGGCTCGCCGAACCCAGATCTGGCGGATACAATGTACGAAGCGTCTCATGACGGTCAACAATATCCTGCAGGGCATTTCGGAGAGCATTCACATCCAGCTTCCCGGTCAATCGAGCAACCAATGGTATATTGTAGGTGGGATTAGCCCCCTCCAGGCAATAGAGGAACCATAACCGTCGCTGGGCAAAGGAAAGCGGAATCTCCCCCGCACGCGGAACAGGCTGAATAACGGGTCTGACGGACTTCGCCTGATCCAGCTTCCGGGCAAGCCCTGCGGCTGTCGGAGATTCAAACACACTGCCGATGTTCAGATCTGCACCAAATACATCACGCACTCTGGCTATAATTCGCCCGGCCAACAAAGAATGTCCACCCAAGTCGAAGAAATCATCATCAATGCCTACCCGAGCCACACCCAGAATTTCGGCAAACAGGCTACACAAAATCTCCTCCTGCGGTGTACGTGCCCCCCTCCCGTTTGCATTAGATGTCAATGCAGGCACAGGAAGCTGTTTACGATCGATTTTTTTGTTCGGTGTCAGCGGCATCTCGGTCAGCAGCATGAAGGCAGAAGGCACCATATAATCCGGTAACGTATCAGCTACGTGTGCTCTTATATCTGACAGATTGATGTCAGCTTGATGCTCTTCAGCATCAGCCACGATATATGCCGCTAATCGCTGATTCCCAGGCTGGTCTTCACGTGCCATAACCGTAACCTGTGTTACACCCGGATATCTGGAGATCACTGACTCAATCTCCCCCAGTTCAATACGGAAGCCCCTAATTTTGATCTGATGATCTGCCCGTCCCAAATAATCGATGGAACCGTCCGGCAACCATTTGGCCAAATCTCCTGTCCGGTACATTCGACTGCCCGGCTGTCCGAAGGGACTCGCGACAAAACGTTCTGCGGTTAGATCAGGCCTGCCCAAATATCCCCGTGCAAGTCCCTCTCCTGCGATATACAATTCCCCTGCTACACCTGGAGGTACAGGTTGCATGCTCTGATCCAGCACATAAAGTTGTGTGTTACGTACCGGACCACCAATGGATGGTTTGCCTGACTGCCCATTCCCCAGTGAAGCAGCCGTAGAATAGATGGTTGTCTCGGTTGGCCCGTACTGATTATTGACCTGACAGCCCAACGCCTCCAGCGAGAGCTTCAGTTCATCCGACAAGGCCTCTCCTCCGGTAATCACCGTTAGCCCACCAAACCTTCCCGGGCGGCTCGCCACAAGAGACTGCCATAACGTTGGCGTAGCCTGCATGATCGTCGTCTCTTGCTCTCTCATCTTCCCAGCCAGTGCTACCGGATCAAGAATCGTTTCCTTTTGCGCGATATCCAGTCTGGCTCCAGTCGTCAGTGGCAGGAAGATTTCCAGTACGGAGATGTCAAAAGCAATCGTGGTCACCGACAGCCAGCGATCCTGCGGACCGACCTGCAGTCTCGTCTTCATATCTTCAAGCAGATTGGCTAATCCGAGATGGGTTACAGCTACACCCTTGGGTTTACCAGTAGAACCCGAAGTATAGATCAGATATGCAGGATTCAGCAGAGAAGCCGTGGCTGGCAGATCATCACCTTCGGGGTTGCTTCCAGACTGACAGCTCACTGCCTGTATCCTATCCGGTTCATCCATGACCAGAACCGGTACACTGTACGTCTGCGGAATGTGAGAGAAGTTGTTCATCACCGTCACGACACAAGCAGGCTTGGCATCCTCCAACATGTAGATCAGGCGCTCTTCGGGATAGTCCGGGTCAAGTGGCAGATAGGCTGCTCCTGTTTTGTGAACAGCTAAGATCGCGATGACCACTTCCAGTGAACGAGGCATCGCAATGCCAACCACCTGTTCCGGTCCTGCCCCGTAAGTCTGTATCAGTTCATGTGCCAGTTGATTCGCACGTTCGTTCAGCTCTGCATAGGTTAATGCTTCTCCTTCAAATGTTACTGCGGTTGCAAGCGGTGTGCGCCGAACCTGCTGTTCAAATAACGCTGCCGAATTCCACTCAGCGATTTCATGCTGCGTCTGATTCCATCCTTCCAGCACTTGTTCCCGTTCGGCAGGAAGCAGGATGTCCATCTGTCCAACCGATATGTCTTGTGTCCCTTCTGACATCATGGATTGCAGAATCTGTACATAGCGAAGCTGATGATCACGCAATTCCGAGTCCACATAGATCGAAGGGTTCGCATCAAAAGCAATACTCAGTCCATGACCATGTCCCTGGTCTACAATATGAATCGAAAGATCATCCACTGGACCCGTGGACAGATTATGGATCATGCCGCGTGCGCCCGCAAAATTCAACTCATGATGGAAGGGCATCACATTGATCATCGGTCCAAACAGACGCCGATTTTCTCCCAGAAGCTTGAGATCACGCCGCAGATCCTGATGGCGATATCGCTGGTGTTTGCGTACGGCCCGAATCTCCTTCACGATCTGTCCCATCAAATCAGACAGATTCATCTGCGAGTCCAGGTACAGGCGGAGCGGAAGCACATTCATGACCATGCCTGGAACACGCAGCGATGCTGAACCCAATCGGCACATCACGGGCAAGGCCAGTACAACATCAGTTGACCCTGTCATTCGGTGTACATAGATAGCTGTTGCTGCAATACAGAGATCCGGCCAAGTCGCACCGAACCTTCCCGCTGCTGCTTGCATTTGCTCCCGCTGTGACGGTGTGAGCACCATACTCTGCCGCAGGAACTCGGTTGATGTACGCGGAGCCCGTTCACCCAGACTGACTACATCCGGAGCATCCGCGAATCGGTCGACCCAGAACTGTTGATCCTGCGCTCGGTTGGTGGAGGATGAATAAGCTTCATCTTCTTCGAGAACGGAAGTCAGTGATCCAAACGCTGCCGTACCCTGTGCCTGTGCTGCCCCTTCTCCCTGAATGCTTGCAGAGTACAAGCTGGCGACCCTGCGCGTAATCAGGGATACGCCGTACCCATCAATCGCAATATGATGAATGCGTTGGTACCAGTAATACCGATCCTCACTCACCCGGAACAGAGCCTCTGTGAAGAGTGGTCCAATCATTAGATCAACAGGTCGTGCCAGATCCTGCTTCATCCAGTCCAGTGCAGCCGCATGAGGATCAGCCTGATCCCGTACATCCATGACATGGAATGTCCAATCATTCATGTTGGTGCGCAGAGATTGCCACGGACCTTGTTCATTTTCGCCAAACACCATATTGAGCGATTCGGCTTCCATCACGGTCTGGCGTACACTTTCTTCGAATCGTCCGGTATGGATCTGACCGTCAACAACCACATACTCGGCCGTGTTGTACATCGGGTTGTCTGGATTCAACTGTTGGGCATACCAGATGCCAGACTGTGCAGAAGACAAAGGCCAAGCGGTGTTCCGACTATGCGACATCTGCATCGCCCCGCTCAAAAGTAGTCTCCGTTCGGCAGTACTTTCGTTTGGGCATTATCCAGGAGCCCTGCCCATGCTGCCAATGTAGGCTGTTCCGCCAGATCGACAAAGGTGACCTCTGCTCCTTCCGCGCGAAAACGCTCAGCCAGACTCATCATGCGAATGGAATCCATTCCCCAGTTCTGAATCAGATCATCATGCTCCCCGATCAACTCAGGCTGCTCCTGCAACAGTTCGGCAATCTGAGCCCGCAATGCTCCCAGCCTTGCATGATCAACGTCTTCTCGTCCTTCCACGACATTCCCAATCTCTTCGGTGGATGCTGCTTGCTGCTGCGCCTCGGATGTAACTGCCCCTCCAGTTCTGGCTGCGGCTGACGCATTCAGCAACGCAATCGAACGTTCGGTCGTCAGTGTTACCGCGCACCGTTCTGCTGCGTACGTCAGCGCCATGCGATGTTTTTCCTCCGAAAAATCAGCAACCGCATCGGCAACCAAAAACGCCTGAATGTCTCGCATAAATGCCTCACTTGACGTCATCAGGCATCCGATATGCGCATATATGCCGCAGACAATCAATTGATCCCGGCCCTGCTGCTCCATTAATTCAAGCAGTTCCGTCTTCTGAAAGGCGCTGTAGCGCCACTTGGTCATGAAGGTGTCCTGTGGAGCGGGTGAGAGCGATTCAACAATTTCTTTTTGCACAGGCCCGCCATCGATTCCCGCACCCCAGAAGTCCAGTTGTAATCCGCGCTGTTCCGGTGTCTGTCCACCCGGTTGTGCCGAGTAGACGACGGGAATCCCAAGCTCATGACACGTTGAACGAAGCTTTGCAATATGATCAATCAGTTCCACCACCGGGGATGCTCCCGCCGTAAATGCATTCATAAAATAGTTCTGCATATCGTGGATCAAGAGTACTGCACGCTTCGCATCCGGTGTCCAGGCTACCTTATTGACCGGAAGCTCCGACGCTATAGGCATTGCATATGGTTGAATCACTGGAAGTGCCATGAATATCCCTCTTTTCAGCTTTATTTATCGAAAATTCCTATTTAGATACAGGTTGCTTGGTAGTCAACATTTCCCGTAATGCTTTTTTACTAACTTTGCCCACTTGTGTCTTCGGAAAAGCGTCCACCAACTCAATCCGGTCCGGGATTTTATAACTGGCCAGACCCCGATTGCGCAGAAAAGATTTGATCTCCGCTACCGCCAGAGCTTCGCCGCTTGGCACGATATAGGCGCAAGATCGTTCGCCCAGATACTCATCCGGCATGGATACCAAGGCTGCATCATGCACACCGGGATGGGCCAGCAGATGATTTTCCACTTCCTCGGCAGATACTTTATCCCCGCCACGGTTAATCTGGTCCTTCGCCCGCCCTTCGACAACGAGATATCCGTCAGCCGTCAGACTCGCAATATCGCCTGTGCGATAGAAACCGTCCGTAGTAAACGATTTGGCATTATGCTCCTCCGCTTTGTAATAACCACGAATGGTATAGGGCCCGCGTGTCAGCAGGTGTCCGGCTTGTCCCTGCTCCACCTCAACGTCTTCGTCATCCACAATCCGCACCTCGTCATAGGGAGACATCGGTTTCCCTTGTGTGTGGGTAATGATATACTCGGAATCGTCGAGACGGGTGTAGTTCACCAGCCCTTCCGCCATGCCAAATACTTGCTGCAGCGTGCAGCCAAGAACCGGTTTGACACGTACCGCTACCTCTGCACTGAATTTCGCTCCTCCCACTTGAAGCACCTGGAGCGACGGAAGCTTGGTTCCTCGGGCAGCCGCTGCATTGAGCCAGACGAGAGCCAGTGGCGGCACCAGAGCCGTGATCGTTACCTGATGGCGCATAATCAGCGGAAAGGCTTCATCCGGGCTTGATCCTCGTGACAGCACAATCGTGCCACCTGCGTACAACGTGCCCAGAATACCGGGGGAGCTCATTGGATAGTTATGTGCCACAGGTAGTGCAGCCAGATAAACACTCTCCGGACTGAGGCCACATACCTCGACACTTCTTCGCAAGCTGTAGATGTAGTCATCATGAGTGCGTGGGATCATCTTGGATAACCCGGTACTTCCACCCGACAACTGTAGAAAAGCAACATCAGAAGACGTCGGTTCATTCGGCAGCGTGATAGGTTCTGCATAGACATCTTCTAACGCTGTAAAGGGCCCGGCTTCTCCCGCCACAAAAATATGCCGAAGTCCCGGCACCTCTGCCTGTACCTCCTCTGCCAGATTGCGATAATCAAATCCGCCATCCTGATCTGGAATCAGGTAGGCTACGGCCTCAGAGAAACGAGCGAAATAGGTGATTTCGCTCTTTCGATGCAAGGGAAGAGCGAATACAGGCAGCGCACCGATGCGGAATAAAGCAAAGCATGCTTCAACAAACGCCGTAATATTAGGCAGCTGAATAATAACCCGGTCATGCTGTCGTATGCCTTTGGCATATAAACCGGAAGCCAATCGATCTACCCGCTCATCCAATTCTGCATAAGTGAGCTGTTGTTCACCGCTAATAACGGCTATCCGATTGCCATATATATCTGCACGCTGGCGGAGCATCTCTCCAAACGTAATCCCTTCCCAGCAACCCTCCTGCCGATAACGCTCTGCAACTTCCTCAGGCCAAGCCTGATATCCTGACAGCATTGCTCATTCCTCCTTCTTACTGGACACATTCGAATCCAAACCCATCGCGAGCAGCATCGTTCTGAACTTGGCAGCAGTCTCTGCCAGCTCTGCTTCTGCCGTAGAACCTGCTACAATGCCCGCTCCAGCGAACAATTTCACAGCTGTACCTTCCACTTCGGCACATCGGATCGTTACGGCCCACTCGCCATCGCCCTCACTGTCGCACCAACCCACCATTCCCGTAAACAATCCCCGGTCGAACGGCTCTTGTTGCTTAATCGCTGCCCGGGCAGCCTGTACAGGCGTTCCACAAATGGCGGGTGTGGGATGAAGAGCCAAAGCCAGCTCCAGTGACGTTGTGGCCGCGTCCGCCAGCTCCCCGTGTATTTCCGTGGACAAATGCCACATCGTGCGCGTCTGAACCAGCGAAGGTTCTGCTGGAACAGATAGATGGCGGCATAACGGGCGCAATGCCTCCGCAACTGCCTCAATGACTACGGCATGTTCATGCAGATCCTTGGCTGAAGCCAGCAGTGCCTCTGCGCGGCGGCGATCTTCCGCAGGATCTTCACTCCGGGCAGCAGAGCCTGCCAGTGGGTTGGCGCGTACTTTTAACCCTTTGCGGGTAACTAACAGTTCCGGGCTTGCCCCGATGAAGGTACGACTCGTTTTATTTTCAAATTGTTGATTTATTTTATGTTGTTTATTCGTTGTTAGAGTACTTTTAGGTTGAGTTATACTCCTCATTGGAACAGCAAATGTATATCCATGCGTGTTGTCCCTGAACAAATTACGCAACAATTGGTGCGTGTCTACGCTGGTCTGTGAAGTTACCTCAAGTGTACGGGATAACACGACTTTGTGGAGATCACCCTGGTTCAGGTCGACCAATACGTTGTCTACACTTTGCTCATACACTGCCCCTGCAGGAGCCTCAACGACTTCACAGCCTACGGCTGCTGGAAGCTTCTGAATCAATGCTCGTGGTTCCAAGGGTAACGGTTCAGCCCACTGCACCGTCTCTGGTACATATAGCTCTGCAGCAGCGTCCAGCGGATCAAACGGGATGGCACCAACCACCATCGGGTTCGGTTGACCCGTTTGTATGGCCTTGTCCATAAGCTGTTGAATTCGCTGGATGAATAGATGTATCTGTTCCTTATGTTGATGTTCAGTAACATCCGCATAATCGCTGGGATCTGATTGAATTGCGTCCTCCGCATGTAGCGGAGACCAATGAATCCGTTCTCCTTGTGCGAGCAAGGTATGTTGCGGTGAAGACCAGAAAAAGGACGTCCCATCCCGATATTGCTCCAGAAGGTGTATGGCGGAAGTTGCAGTAACCGTACCCGCTTTTGACATGATTCATCATCTCCTTATCTCTTGATTCAGGCACCGAGCGTGGCGCCTCCATCTACACACAGATTGTGCATTGTAATATGCCTGGCTTGATCCGATACCAGAAAGACCACCGCGTCCGCGATATCCTCTGGCAATGCCATCCTGTTTAGCGGTATGCCCAAACGGAAGGTTTGCGGTGAGCCTGCAATAACTGCCTGTGCGCCATGCTCGTCCTGCCACATGGCGCGCTGCATTGGCGTATCTGTTGAGCCTGGAGAGACAATGTTGCAACGAATATGCTGATCGGCGTATTCAAGAGCCAGACATTTGGTGAAGATGGTTGAGGCGGCTTTGGAGGCCGCGTAGGCTGACATGTGCATTCGCGGAACACTCGCAGCATTCGAACCCACGGTAACTACCGCGCCCGTTTGGCGTTCAGCCATATATCTCACTACCGCACGCGACATGTAAAATACACCGTGTGTATTCACGTCAAACGTCCTCGTCCATTCTTCATCCGTCAGCTCACTCACTGCCCCTGTGTGCAGCACACCCGCTGCATTCACCAGAATGCCAATGGGGCCAACGGTCTCTTCAATCCGTCGAACAGTATCCTCAACAGCTTGACGATCCGATATATCAGCAACGCAGGCTGTTGCCTGATGACCCTGACTGCGCAGATCGGTGACCAACTGATCCAGCCCAGCTTCCTGTCGATCCACCAGGGCAACGGTAGCGCCTTGTTGTGCAAGCAATCTCGCTACCGCTTCACCGATCCCTTGAGCGGAACCGGTGACCAAGGCTACTTTTCCATTGATTCCTGTGTAGCTCACCTCGTGTACCTCCCTTACTGCCTTATAACTGTGTTCTCCCCTAGACCGGAACATTTCCCAAACTGCAACAAGCCTATTCCTTGGCTCCTGTCGCCTCCTATTTCTGACCTTCTACGACTCCGGACTACAGGCAAAACGCATCGTGCGACTAATCAAAAATGGCAATACCGAGACATGGTTCTCTTCTTCGAACTCGGTGTAGGCGATATCCAGCCCCGGTTGCTTCAATGCTGATAAACGTTCCGTAAGACTGGATGCCTTGTCATTGTTGCGTGCTGGATGTGTCTTCTCCTGTTCACCCATACCAATCCACACCTTGACGTTCACCGGTTGCTGCTCCAGCCTTGCAATGAATTCCTGTTCCTCCGCCTGCATGACCTTCTGATTCCAGTGCAGCGAGGGACTGCCCGCAATGTAATATCGAAAAGCTTCCGGTCTCGTGAACAACGCATGGATCACGAACAAACCGCCAAGCGAATGACCAAATATAGCCTGTCTGTCCCGATCAATCCGAAACTGCTGCTCCATCTCCGGTTTCAGTTCTTCTTCAATAAACCGCAAGAACTCATCCGCTCCTCCTTGTTCCGGCAGAGGTGTACCATCGGATTTTACGGTATATTCCGTCGTGGCCTTTGGCGTAAAGTCATAGTATCGATGAGGGGAAAAGGGACCCGTAATCGGGTATCCGATGCCTACGACAATCGCCGGAAGCGCACCTGTCTTCTCCGGTCTGCGTCCCTGCACACGAACAGCTTCCACCATCGTTCCGAATACGGAATTGGCATCCAGCAGGTAGATCACCGGGTAACCGGACGGGGGCGGAGGTTCGGCAGGCTTGAATACCATGATCTGATAGTCATGATGGCCTGAACGTGATTTCATGGTCCATTGTTCGGCATGCGGGATCTGAACGGTACTGCGTGCGATATGCTCGAGGTTGCCAAGAGCGGTTGGATTAGGCTGAAACGTCATTACGGATGGGTCCTCCTCGTTGTTCTGCTTATATAAGTTGAATACTGAACTACACTTTATATATGAGATTGATTCTCATTACCAATTATAAAAGAGTGAATCCGGCTGTCCCATGGACGATATCCAGAAATCATTTTGATTATCTCCATATTTCCATATTTATGTCATATAATGTTCACGTTTCAATTACAAAAAAACTCCCTCATGGCGTACCAGGAACGCTGGGCTAACCATCCGATTCCGGGCACTCCAAAGGGAGCTGTACTATTCAGATTATTGTGTTAACGCCTTTAACGTATCATCGATAACATGACCGTATGCGATCAGTCCACCACCCAACCAAGGAGCTGGCTCGACAGCGTACACATGCCCCGCTTTCACCGCAGGCATACTGTTCCATACGTTCGTTTCCGTCATTTCCTTCATGCTGCCCGGCCCCTGTTCCACGGTGAAAATAAAGTCGGCATCAATCTCGGGTAATACCTCGGTGGATACAATGGCGCTGTTCTCCGATTCTACCAAGGCAGGCTTGCCGAGTCCCAGTTGTTCATATACGACGTAACCGCTGAAATAGTTACCACCCATCATGCTAATACCACGTGGGGCAAAACGGATAATCGCTGCTTTTTTGCCTTCGGCTACTTTCGCCAGTTCAGCTTTGGCTGACTCAACCTTGGCATGGTAGGTTTCAATGGCCTTTTCGGCTTCAGCCGTTTTGCCCAGAAGATCGCCAATGACCCGCAAAGATTTCTCTACATCACCCGACGCATTCGTGAATACGTAGGTCGGTGCGATCTTGGAATAACTCTCGTATACCCCATTCTCGGCGTATTGGGCCGTGTGCAAAATAATAAAATCAGGATTATACGACATCAGTGCTTCTGGCGAAGGCAATCCACTGGAGAAATCAAGTGTAGGTACATCGCTGAGTTGGTCCTGTAGATAAACATGCCCTTTCGTACCACTCGCCCATTGGGCGACTGGCTTAACACCGAGGGTTAGCAGGGAGTCTTCCAGATACGGTGCAAACACACGCTCTGTACTGGCTGGAACAATTACATCATGTCCCAAGTCATCTTTTACGGTGCGTTCACCCGTCGTCTCTTCTGCTTGTTCTTCCTGCACAACCGTCTCGGCTGAAGCCGGGGTTGAAGTTTCCGTTGCGGGTTGCTCCTCCTGAGTCGCTCCTGCATTCTCGGATGCTGCGCCACAGGCGGACAACAACCCTGTAATTAACAGCAGTAAGATTAGGGCTGAGAGCCGGGTACTGCGGAATTTGCTACCAACGGAACGTTGTCCGATGTTTTTGATATAGTGAAACATGTGATATCCCCCTTGATAAACATTCTCATTTAGATACAAGGATTATATGTCACGTTGCCTGGGAATCACCATGGACGTTATCCAGATAGATGTTTGGACAATATCCCGTGAAGATCAGTAGCGCTTCATCCAGCATGCGCATCACGCCTACAGCCGAATAATCAAACCAAGGGTCACCCGTAATTAGATGGACCTGGTACTGACGAATGGCCTTGAGCTGACGCCATGTAACCGAATGCTGCAAGCTAAGCCAATACGCCCGTGAAGCTGCTTCGGGGCATACCATTACGAGAATGCGATCAGGGTTCATTGCAGCGAGCTGATCCAGCGTTAATGGATTATTGGCACGAAGATCAGAGAATGTGTCCAGTTGCAGAGCTCCATACAACACTTCTTCAATACCCGGATTGCTATAGAGGTACAGACTCTGCCCGTAGATCCGCACGACGATCACTTTCTCCCGGCCCACTTCCCGCTGTACCGATTCACGTGCCTTCTCTGCTCGCTGGTTGTACATGCGTATCCATTGCTCCGCCTGTTCCTCCCGCTCCAGGAATGATCCAATCATGCGCAGCTGTGTTCGCCAATCGGAATGGTGTTTGGGGACAAAACAACAAGGCGCAATCTCAGCCAATTGGGACTGATCCTGTTCACTAATCTGATCTGTACCTACGATGGCATCAGGGCGAATATGAACCAATCGTTCCACATTGGCCTCAAACCGCCAGCTCGTGTACGGGTCCGTCAATTGCAGATGGGACTGGATCTCTGTACGATGTGCATTATAATAATACGCCGTCCATTTGGGATCGATGGGTGCAGCGACGGGGATCACATTGAGTGCCAGAAGCTGTCCGATCATACTGGAAGAGCAGGTGGCAATTCGTTTTCTGGCGTTTTTCGCATAGTCCGAAGGAGATACGCCAACTTCCTTTTTGAATTTACGGCTAAAATAGTACTCATCACTGTACCCCACTCTGAGAGCAATATCGCGAAGCTTGTATCTGGATTCCTTCAGGTATCGCTTGGCGCGATTAATGCGCAGATCAGTAAGATATTCCATTGCACTCTGTCCGTACGTTTTCTTGAACAGATCCACAAAATATTTCGGACTGATCCCCGCCTCGTAGGCGAGGTCTGCAATCGATAGAGGTTGATCGTAATGGGTATCCATGTATGTTTTAACCTTCGCAAGATCCGTCTTGGGACTGCGGCCGGTAAGAGGCTGGTGCACAGCAATCTGCGAATCATTTTCCAGTAACATGTGGCCACTCCTTTCGATCTGCTTGATCGGTTTGATATGTAGCTAAGAATGAAAACAGCTGGCGACTTAGTATCTTTCAAACGAGAATGATAATCATTATCAATAAAATACCATAACCATTTCCAGATCGTCAATCCAAATATGGTAAAATGTACACACCTCGTGCCTTGTCCTTTCCCCTCCTACTGTTCAAAAAGTTGCCTCTAGACTGCGTCCACATATACCAAAAAAGCCAACGACGTGAGTGACACGCGTTAGCTTTCATGAAGTTCAAACTATGATGATAACTCTAACGATAGGATTAATTCCGGCTCCGCAATTTGCTAAGCAGACGGATCATCTCAATGTACAACCATACCAGCGTCACCATCAATCCAAATGCGCCGTACCACTCCATGTACTTGGGAGCACCACGTTCAGCCCCACCTTCGATGAAGTCAAAATCAAGGACCAGATTGAGGGCAGCCACAATGACGATAACCACTGAAATACCAATGCCGATCAAGCTGTTATCATGCAGATAAGGAATCGTAATTCCGAAGAAACCCAGTACAAAGCTCAGCAGATACATGATCATGATGCCGCCGGTTGCAGCCACGACACCCAGCTTGAAGTTCTCCGTAGCTTTGATCAGTCTGGTTTTGTACGCCATCAGCAGAGCGATGAATACAGCCATGGTCAACAAGGCCGCCTGCAAGGTAATTCCGTTATACAGGGACTCATAGGTTGCGGAGAGTGCTCCCAGGAACAGGCCTTCTGCCACTGCATAGACAGGTACGAGATAAGGTGCCGCTACTGGTTTGAATGAAATCACAAGCGCCAGAATGAAACCGACGATTAATCCACCATAAGCCAGCGGCATCACTTGTTGTCCGTTAAAGAACATCATCCATGTTGCAAACGCACTGCCCAGCAGGATCACAAGCGTAATAAACGCTTTGTTCACCGTACCATTGATCGTCATGTAATTCTGATACCGATCTTCTCCATATCTTTTGTTTTCAAACGTGCTGTCTTTGAGTGTAGGGTTACCGCTACGACCGATCAACACAATCACCTCTTCATATGTATTTGGTATATCTGTGATTCTACGTTCTGTGATCCTAAGCTGATACTCTGGTGTTTCTACATTTTGATTTCTACAGACTACTCCCTGGCGTTCGTGTTCCAAAATGGTGCCAAGCGAAACGGGATGCAATCCTGCGATCACATCCTTCTCCATTGGCATAACACTTAGGACATATGTCCCAGATGAAGTTTCTTATTTGTACAAGACTTTATCTACATTGTATTTCGCACGCATCGTGTTAATGATATAGGTCTCGTAAATTTCACGATCTACCGGATCTTCAACCAGGCATACTTCAATCTTCGTTACTTCCTCGCGGTGATTCTTGATTGGTGATACGGTGTCTTCAAAATGCTTTTTGATGCGGGGTCTTAATTTTCGTGCTTTCCCGACAAACAACAACTCTCCAGCGGCATTGTAAAACATGAAAATCCCGCCTAGTTCCCGGGTAATCAGGTGAAAATCAGTAAATCCATAAATGTGACTAAGTTGTGGATCAGCCTGCTTCGTGATGGTTACATCCGGTGTTGGCACGGTAATATTAATCAATAGGCTCACTTCCTCATTATCTATAGGTTTAGATCTTATCACATATTATAAAGGGACACCATTTCATTCTATTAGAAGTACAATTCACGCAATTTTCGCTATTACGACAAATATTTCAAAAAAAAGGTTAACTTCCCTGATTCAAAGTGGTACTATAGGGGTATGAGGAAGAAATTGGGCACTGAGACATACGTCTTTATATCTACCTCCGTCTATTGTACCCTATGATTGAATATCTTTTTCATGCTGAATTCTGTTATGTGATCACGACAAGAGTACAGTTAGCAAGAACCTTAGCTTATAGATTGTGGATTCACCCTCTATTCGACCCTTGCAGCAAGCAAACGTAGAAAGACCTAGATTCATGATTTCACTGTAGATTTTAAGTATCACCTAGAAAGCCTGCAATTATAGCCGTACAGAAGTTAAATAGACACATGTAGAAGGTCAGATAGCTATCGATCCTAGAGAGACTAGTCATGCAATGCAACTGTAGAAATTATAGCAGCAGTACTATAGAAAATGGATCAAGTTTCACCACCCGGCCCCGGCATATTGCCTGGGCTTTTTTGCGTTTACGCGAACAACCAACCACTCCGGCAGGGAAACAGAGGTATCGTGGTTCTTTCTGCTGGGTTTATAATATGGCAAGATACCAGTAGAGGAGTGATGGGATGTATTCCGATCTGCAACTGACGGAGGACCGCCCTGTATATATACAAGTCAAAGATTATATGAAGCGATTAATGCTCAAAGGTGGCCTGCAAGCCAAACAAAAGCTGCCCTCGACCCGTGAACTCAGTACACTCATGAAGGTTAGTCGCAGCACGGTCCTGCTCGCATACGCCGAGCTTGAAGATGAGGGACTGATCTATGCAGTCAAAGGCAAGGGCAATTACGTCAGCGCCTCCATCGAAACACCTGAGGCTACAGCAAGCTGGGAACTGGACTGGACGACGAAGGTAAGTGAGTATGCGATCCAGGCAGAGCAGTACGATCTGATGAAGCATGGCTCCGGAGCAGAGCGCGGCGAGATCTCGTTCACCAGCATAGCACCGGACGAGAAGCTGTTCGATCTGCACAACGTGAAACGGGCTTTTCTGGATCGCATGTCACTTGAAGGTGAAGTACTGCTCAATTACGGATATGCGCAAGGATACAGACCACTGATGAACTATTTATTACGATATATGGAGAACAAAGGTGTCGACCTCCGTGGCAAGGACATCCTGATCACCAACGGATTCACGGAAGGCTTCGATCTCGTTCTTGGTGCGTTACGCAAAAAAAGTGGCAAAGCGCTCTGTGAGAATCCAACGCACCACACGGCGATCAAGAATCTAAAGCTGCATCAGTTCCACCTGACCGGTGTGAACATGGAGCCGGATGGCCTGAACTTGAAGCAACTGGAACATGAGCTTAAGGCAAGTCCATATGATCTGGCCTATCTTGTGCCCTCCTATCACAATCCGACCGGGATTGTGACATCCCCTGCGAAAAGGGCGGAGATTATCCGGTTGATGAACCAGTACCAGGTACCGATCATTGAGGACGGGTTCAATGAAGAATTGCGCTATTCCGGTTCCCACGTATCTCCCCTGATCGCCAGCATGGGCAGAGGGAACGGACTGGTGTATCTGGGCAGCTTCTCCAAAGTGCTGTTCCCAGGACTACGAGTTGGTTGGGTTATCGCGGATGCGGCGCTGATCGATTATCTGGAGAGTATGAAACGGGCACGCAGCATCCACACATCAACGCTGGATCAATCGCTACTGTATCAATATCTGAGCAACGGTAATTTCGAGAAATATCTGAAGCGGGCTCGTACGGAGTATAAGCGCAAATATGAACTGGTTGTGCGCTGCCTGAAGCAGCATCTGCCAATGTGCCGGATCTCCGGTGAGGGCGGCCTGCACCTGTTCGTGCAGTTCCCGTCCGAATACAGGACTCGTGAACTGCTCGCGGCTTGTAAGGTGAAAGGTGTAACGTTCACACCTGGAGATACCTTTTACCTGGAATCCGGTCAGGGTGTAAACACGATGCGTCTGGGTTTCTCCAGAGTCAGCGATGAGAATATACGCAAGGGCATTCGGATCATTGGCGAGACAGCAGCTCAAATGAGATAAGGAGGATTTCACATGAAAGTTGGCGTGATTATGGGCGGTACATCTTCAGAGCGGGATATTTCCCTGCTCACCGGACAGGAGATGATCAACCATCTGGATAAGAATAGATACGAGGTTGTGCCCATTGAGCTGAACACCAAGCGGGATCTAATCGACAAGTCAGCGGATATCGATGTGGCACTGCTTGCCTTGCATGGCAAATACGGCGAAGACGGTACGGTTCAAGGCACACTGGAATCCCTGGGTATTCCCTACACAGGTTGTGGCGCGTGCTGGCGAGCAGTGTATGCATGGATAAAGACATGTCCAAACAGCTCATGCAGCATGCAGGTGTGCTTACTGGAGAGTGGCTACGAGTGAGTCATATCGAGGAACTGTCCTCAATTGCTGTTCAACAATTAACGTACCCTGTGGTGGTCAAACCCAATTCAGGCGGTTCCAGCATCGGTACCCAAGTAGTGAAGGAGGCTGCCGCCCTGCCCGCTGCTGTGGAGGCTGCCCTCGCCTGGGATGATACGGTCATGATTGAACAGTATATCGAAGGTGAGGAGATCACCTGTGCCATTCTGGATGGAAAAATGCTGCCGGTGATCTCCATTCGTTCGAACGCCGAGTTTTTCGATTATTCTTCCAAATATGATGACCACGGAGCCGATGAGCAGGTTGTGCAATTGCCTGTGGATCTTCATCATCGTGTGGAAGCCGCGGCACTCGCCTGCTATCAGGTGTTGAAATGCAGCGTCTACGCGCGCGTGGATATGATGATTCGCGAAGGCTTGCCTTATGTGCTTGAAGTAAACACGCTGCCGGGTCTTACCCGTAACAGTCTGCTGCCCAAAAGTGCAGCCGCTGCAGGCATTTCTTTTGCAGAGTTGCTGGATACCATTATTGAACTTTCATTGAAAGAAAGACCCAAGGAGGAGATACGATTATGAGTCTGGACGTAACCATTAGACATAGTTCTACGACGGATCTGCAAGATATGGTCATTCTGATGGATCAACTCGGCTATCCAACCACTTACGCCGAGATGGAGGAGCGCTATACCCACATTGCTGCAGACGCTAACTTCACCACACTGGTTGCTGAAGCACGCGGACGTGTAGTTGGACTGATCGGATTACAGACGTCTTATCTGTATGAAAAGAACGGAAGACACTGCCGTATCATGGCATTGGTTGTACACGACCAGTTCAGGGGCTCAGGCATCGGCCGTCAGCTCATTCTGGAAGCCGAGCAATGGGCCGCCACGCATAATGTGGACTCCCTGTCTCTAAACAGTGGCAATCGTCCGGAACGTGAAGCTGCACATCAATTCTATCGTCAGATGGGATTCACAGCCGGGAGTACCGGATTCAGCAAAAAGCCGCAGATGCTACAACACACTTAACCTGCGGAAGATACGCTATCCCAAATATCACATCAAAAAGAACGCCCTACTCCGCACATTGGCGGAAACGGGCGTTCTTCGGTATATGTGTATGGCGCATAAATACGCGGTTTGATTATGGGATCAATATTTGGCTGACTGCGCACCATCAATTGGAATAATGGCTCCATTGATAAATGGTGATTCGCCAGACAGCAGGAAGGCAACGAGACGCCCTACTTCCTTCGGTTCACCCAAGCGCTTGGCCGGGTTGTCCTTCACGAACTCTTTGGATGCTGACTCCCAATCATTCGGATTGATCTGTTTGAACGAACCGATAACCATATCTGTCAGAATGGCTCCGGGGGCAATTGCATTAATGCTGATCCCGTGCTCGGCGTATTCAATCGCTGCATCTTTGGTCATGCCGGCTACGGCATGTTTACTCGCTCCATAGGCAATCTGGTTCGGCACGGCGCGAATGCCACCTACAGAGGACGTGTTGACGATGTAACCTTCGCCCTGTTTCTTCATCACAGGCAAGACGTGCTTCAACCCGTAAAATACACCCTTCAGGTTGATGTCGATGACTTTATCGAACATTTCCGTATCATAATTCTCGATCAGGTTTTGTTTGCCTTCAATGCCTGCATTGTTGAAAAATGCATCGATACGCCCAAATTCATTGACCGTATCACTCACATATTTCTTCACAGCTTCTTCGTTGGCTACGTCACCTTCAATTAGCAGAAATTCGGCATGCTTTACCTCTTCCGAGATCACACGCTTGGTCTCTTCCAGCGCCTTCATGTTCACGTCAACCAAGGCAAGCTTGGCCCCTTCACGTGCAACTTCCACAGCTGCCGACCGGCCGAGGCCGGAGCCCCCGCCTGTAATCAGGACTACTTTACCTGCAAATCGTTCAGTCATCTTTCATAGACCTCCCTATGCTTTTTTGACATCCTCCATACGAAGTACCCGTTTCTTCATTTGCTCTAATCAAACACGGATCTGTTACAACCATCATCTCAACCGGATTAGTATGCTTCCTCACTCGTTCTGCCATTCGTCTGGTCTGGCACGGAATCACACGACAAAGAGGAGCACCTCAAATAGGAGGCACTCCCCAATGCATTTAATTACTTTAAGTCATAGGAAATTAAGGACGGTCAATATAAATCCAGCCTGTTTCTTGTTCTTTATCTACAGTAGCTCCAAGGGATTCTGCCACAAAGCGCAGCGGCACATATGTCTTGCCGTCCTTGCCTACATAGGCGGATTCCACCAAGGTCACTTCTTTACCAGCTACCGTTGCCTTCTTGGAACCTACAGTCAGGACAATCTCATCACCAGTGATGTCATCAATGACAACGATTTGGTTCGAGCCTTTGGTCCATTTCACTTCAGCATCCAATTCCTCGGACACGTAGCGAAGCGGAACAAATGTTGTATTCTTAACGGTGATCGCTCCAGCGTATTCATCATCCGGGAAGAGCACTACACTTTTACTCGTGATCCCGGCTTCATCTTTCAGCAATTGATACGCCAGTGAATTGGAATCAAAATTGCGCAGCATCTGACCAGGCGTAATATCATCCTTTATCAGATCCATAACGCCGCCCGATACATCTACTTCATCGACTGCAACCGTTCCACCGATATTCCACTGTTCACTGTCTCCACTTACGGTTACGGAGTTCAGCGGCAGATCTTCGGAAGCTGGCAGTGCCACTTTCAGTTCAAAGTTTTGCTTGCGAACATCCAGCTTGCTGTCGAGATAGAAGTCCAATTTCAGTTTGGTTTCTGTGCCAAATACCGTTTTGAATTCAGGGGTCTCATTCAACAGGTTGTTCAGTTCCTGATCATAATTGACCAGCATACTGTCCAGTCCCACTTTGATCATGGCATACAGTGATGCAACAGCTTCATCTTTCGATTCAGGAACGATTGAATTCAGCGTGTCGTCTCCTCCGCCTTCTACCTCATTAACGGCTTCAAGTACAGGGTAGAACACATCGTACAGATCTCCAATCAGATCTTTCAGTCCTTGCTCATCCTTCGAAATACTCGTCAGGAATGGTTTGACCATGGCAAGCATCTCTTCACCACTAATCTCCATGTGCAGCTTGGAGAGGCTAAGTGCTTCGCCATTCACGGATTCCTGTACCGGTGTTACGGAGATGTTCTTCGGATTAGACAGATGTTTCAGGACAAAAGAAAACAGTTTCGGGGAAAGTTCCTCGAGTTGTTTCTCCAGAGCCTTCGTATCTACCATCGGAAGCGCTTGTGCATCCTGGAACGTATCCAGAGATATGTACAGCGGTTTCTCGGCTCCGTCCAGATCAATCACCAATTGGGACTCATTCATGGACAGGTGGAAAGGTAACTTCGTTCCCTCCATGCTCAGTGTACCTTTGATCGATGCTGTCTTCGCATCTTTCATTTTGGCTTGATCAATATCCAGGGATATGGAGTTAATAAGTTCGATCATTTCAAGGTCTTTCTCTGTAGCAAATTCCTTAGCCGGTTCTATGTTTATATTCATGGATTGTCTGGATTCACCGGACTTGATACTCGCGCCATTGGCCATTGCTTTACCAACGTCTACTCCACCCACAGCCTGACATCCTGTAAGAACAACCATTAATAATACAAGTGGCACTGCCATCCATTGGACTAACTTCCGATTCTTAATATGAACTCCTCCTTAGAAAAATATGGTTCATTTCCATTATGAAGGTATAGGTAATTCTTGTAAACGGATACGCAAAAAAATAAACCAAAAGGCCGGAACATGTCCGACCTCTGGTCTATCTATATTTCAGCATACGTAAGATTCGATAAAACTTCCTGCTTCATTATGCAATGCTGGGAGTTATTCTTGCTCCTGATCTTCTGCGAGCTTCTCATCCGTTTCTTCATCTTCCGCAGTTGTGGGAGTCTCGAATTGATCCGGCTCGTCCTCTTGAATCGCTTTGTTCTCTTCGTTCTGATCCTGTGTCATATCGCATTCCCTCTCTTCTACCGGATTGTCATGTCATCAAGGCCTGAGCCTTGTGTCTATCAATAGCCCGAATAGGCGTAATTCAAACCTGTCCCAGCGTCGGCCAACCATTTTCCATCATCATTTCAGTGCTCATTTAGAAAACATAAAAGACGATCCCATTTCCGCTTGCAGCCGTTGCCTGAAACAAGGCCTGGATATCATCCACGGTCTGAACGATCTCCTGAAATGTCTCTTCCGCATCCCAATCTTCCATAACAGGATAGACGCCTTCAGTGATCATCTGGTCCAGACTATACCGCTGCTTTAATTCTTCCGGTGTGAGCTGCTCCAATGCCATGTAGGCTTCCAGCACCTGCTCGTTACTAAGCAAAAACAGATCCATGTCCGAATAGTTTCCCAAGTACTGCTCACCTGCGAGAGGTACCACATAACCGAGAGGTGGTTCCCCCTGTACCAGGTTACCGCTCAAGGTGAACTGCAGCATCTGCCATGTTTTATCGATATCCAGATCAACTGCACAATCATGCACACTAACCTCGCCTGACTTGATAGATTCAATGAGCTCCTTCGTTACCACAAGATATCTGCCGGACATTCCCATACCGTTATCCCTCCTGTGTAATTCGTTCTGTTGTTCCCCATTAACCGTGCTTGATGTAAAAGAATCGGGGTATTGTGCCATATAGTGAATCAACTCATCAGGTATAGCCCACTTGAACACACTAGTCAGTAGAGGATTACGAAAAAAGGATCGAACCGCTTCCATATTTATGTCCGCTGAATAATCTTCAAATAGGAGATCTTCTCGCTCCCCTGATCGACACTGCAGATTTGCCACCTGTGCAAGCGAAGATTGTTCAAAGATGAAGTCAATCATACGAATAACAACAGGTTTTACATACTTTGACGTTGTTAAATGTACTTCCATTCGCTGCAGATCATAGATTAAGGAAAATACCGTATCTTCGCGTTTGGCAGAAGCCAGTACCTTGAAGAGTGCGTCTGGATTATCAAGAAATGTCCCGGAATTAGTATAAATGTCGGCAACACATGAAAACCGATCCATTGAATTCTTCTCATAATCGTCCCATTGTGACCATACATTCTGCCCTGACTCCAGTTCACTTATTGCATCACTATATGCGGTATTTGTAATTACTGGCGCCTCCAAAGGCGCGGAATGCACACACATATGACTCTGGAGAAACTCCACAATTACATAATTCCCGGTGCGATCTGCGATTAAATAATGCAACTGGGAAGTGCTCTGATCTATTCGGATTTTCCCCGCTGCCTCCAATGCTTCATCTACAGTACTGCATGTATCCAAAAGATACTGTATCCACTGAAGCTCACTTACAACTGGAAGGCCGTCTTCAGCTGGATAATGGGTCGACCATAACGTGGTCTGTTCAATCACAAGCCCTGCTTCATTTATTCCTCCATTGGGATTCTCCTTCCCTACTTGAGAAACGGTTAGACTCCCATAGACTGAAGTCCATGATGCAGGAAGTGATGGAGGCATGATCAAGGCAGTTTTGTGCAGACCACGTTGATTTGTGAAAAGATATACTCCATCGTAGATCACATCCTGATTTTTGCAGACCCAAAAGTTCTCTTGAGATTTCACTGCGAATGCTGTGCTCATTTCTCCCCCTCCTGATGTGAGAAGGGTGCAGATACACTTGCCATGGACTCCGCTTTACTAAGCCATTCTTCAGAATGTATGAGCGTTTTCTCGCCTCCTTGTTCAATGATCGCTGCAAATCTCGCAATTAAAGCCTGCTTGTGTTTCTCCCGCAGCAACTGGAGAAGCTTCATCTCGTAGGCTTTTTGCTCCTCTTCTTCCCCTTCCTTCTCTAACTTCTGTTGAATAAAAAGGATCTGTACATCCACTGTATTTTCAGGTGTGAGATCACGCAAATAATGTTGTCCATCAATCAGCACTTCATGTTCGACATGAAAATAATCGGCCAGTTGTTGCAGTCTATCCTTAGGAATTGGTCGACGTTTCTTGACCCAGTCATTAAATTGCTGTGGAGTGAGCCCTACCTCTTTGCACACCTGAGTGTAAGATAACTGGTGAATATGAGCCAAGTACTGCAGTACCGTCATTGAGGGCAATGAAACTTGATTCATGCACAACACGTCCTTCACAAATGTATTTTATTAAATCGACATATAATATGTCATTATACAGGAGACATATTATATGTCAACAACGCTTATTCACTTATTTTCATCCTTAATAAGACCGGGTAAACGATAGTACAGATTACAAATTGTTGACGGGAACACATATCATCTCAAGGAGGGCATACAAATGAAAAAATTTGATTACAGCCTCAATTATGAAGAGCTAGATCTGCGCAAACATCCTGAGCTGTACACCGTAGGCCGGGGCGAGCAGGGTGTTCTCATGGTTGAACCGTACAAAGGCGAGATTCTGCCACACTGGCGGTTCAAGACACCCGAGATTGCGACAGAGTCATCGGAGAAGATCTATGAGCTATTTTTGGAGTATAAGAAAAAGGGGGATTTCGTGGGTATGGATATGGCTCGCAAATTTCTCCAGATGGGTTATACACGGGCCAGACGGTATACGAATCACAAAGGAGGACGCAAATATTCGAAGGAGGATGGCTCGATCCTGCCCTATCAGAATGATAAGGTGAAGGCAGAAGCGGCAGCCATATTCAAAGCGCAATGGGAGATTGCGAAGACGGATCCAGACTATGTGGAGATGAAGAAGCAGCATCGGGAAAAGTACGAGTCAGAGCAGACGTAAGAACATCGGGTAAACGATTGACTTATGGAAACTTTTGTCTCAGAATCTATCTTGTTACTGTTCATTTTCACCCATTATATTGGAGAAGAGAGGCATCCGATCATGACCGATTCGTTCATTCAATTAAACTCAGGACAAAATATCAGCATCAACGAATGCGAGCAAATTCAGGTAACCATTCAGTGTACATCAACCCCTTCTCCCTTGGATGTTAGCTGCTTTATGGTGAACGAAGAAGGAAAAGTTCCATCTGACGACTATTTTGTATTTTATAATCAGAAGGCTGATCCTCACCATAGTGTACTTCTGCAACAGGCAGAGGAACTGCAATCCTCTTTTGTACTGGATACGAATCAATTACGGCAGGCTCCTGTGGAAAAATGTGTGTTTACGGCTACTCTGGATGCGAGAGGCACATTTGCCGATGTTCAGGCATGTCAGGCGATTGTACAAGCGGGTTCCCAGCAGATTACCTATGAGATCACGCAGGTCACAGCGGAAACAGCACTTATTTTCATTGAAATCTATAAGTATCGTGACGGATTCAAAGTTCGTGCAATTGGACGAGGTTTCTTTGGTGGGTTGCAGCCGCTGGCAGAGTCATTTGGTGTTGAGATTGAGAGTAACGACACCTCGGAAGCTGAACAGGTCCTTCTCACGGCACGTGCTGAAGTTGCAGCGACCTCTCCAGAAGCCCCGGCATCTGTTGCTGTACCGAGTACGAATCATGCACCGCTAAACCTTACCAAGATCGATCTCCTCAAGCGTAAAGTAACCCTGTCTCTGCAAAAGAAAAATATTGAACCTATACAGGCACGTGTTGCCGTCGTATTCGATGCATCAGGCTCCATGTACCATCTGTATCGCAAAGGCGTTGTGCAAGAAGCCTTCGAGCGTATCCTGGCGATTGCATCAGCGTTTGACGATAACGGAGAGTTGGACGTCTGGTTCTTTGCCAAAGACTTTTTGCGTGCCCCTAGCGTCACCGCCAGGGATTTCGAGAATTATATTGAACGCACATATACGCTCGGAAGCAAAGGCGGTACCAACAACGAACCTCCTGTGATGCAGGATGTCATTCGCAAATACACGATTGAGGAACCTAATGTGAAGATCCCAACGTATATTATCTTTTTTAGCGATGGTGGAGTCAGTCAAAAAGGGAAAATTATGCGGCTTATTACCGAAAGCTCGACTAAAAATCTGTTCTGGCAATTCGTTGGCCTGGGGCAAGCCAATTACGGTATCCTGGAGAATCTCGATGATATGACTGGACGTTTCATCGATAATGCTGACTTTTTTGCACTGGACGACATCTCCAAGATCAGTGATGAAGAATTATATGATCGTCTCCTTACCGAATTTCCAGACTGGATGAAGGAAGCTCAGGCCAAAGGCATTTTGGCCTAAAGCGTTCATCTCATATAAGTTATTCAGGCTTGCACTTTCTCTGCTTTACCACTCTTGGAACGTGGCCTTAGCATACTTCCTACGATTCGCAACATGGACTTGCGTGGCATGAGGCGGGAGAGCTGCGCTGTCCAATAGTTTTGGGCCCCAGGCACAGCATAAGGTTTGCCTGACTCCAGCGCCCTCATGGCCACTTCCACGACATGCTCCGGTGTATCACGTTTGCCCACGGAGGCCTCTTCAGCGCCCACTACATCAAAGAACGAAGTCTCAGTTGAACCCGGACATAGCGCTAAGAACTGAACACCACGCTTCCTGTTTTCTTCATATAAGGCCTCTGTAAAAGAAAGTACAAATGCCTTCGTCGCTCCATACACAGCCATATACGGATCAGGTTGAAAGGCAGCCGTTGAAGACACATTAATGACAGCACCATGTTTCTTCTGCAACATGCCTGGCAAGAAAAGATGTGTCATATTGGTCACGGCCAACACGTTCAACATAATCTCATCCTGCTGCCTGGAACCATCCACCTGTTCAAATAACCCATGAGTAGCGAATCCAGCATTGTTGATCAATATATCGATCTGTATGCCCCGATTCTGGCATTCCTCATATACGCTCCGTGGTGCCTCTACCTCAGAAAGATCCGATACGATTACCTCAGCCCTCACTTGATATGTACGCTCTATTCGTTCTGCCAGTTGTTTCAGTTTGGACTCCGTTCTGGCCACCAGCACGATATTTTTACCCTTGGAAGCCATTTCGAGTGCAAAAATCTCCCCGATACCTGAAGAAGCACCTGTAATAAGTACCCACTCATGTTGATCCTTTTTCATTTTTCATCCATCCTCTAATTATAATTGGAATACACGTTTTTACTAAGAAACGTTGTTTCTGTATAAAACCATCGTAACCACAATCCACGATCCTGTCAAATCATAATTGTTAAATTTGAAATTAGAACATGGTGCTTCTTTTCTAATTAAATTGACGTTAGCCCACGTAAAACAGTAGAATGACCTTAAGAAACGGAAACGTAGTTTCTGTTGAACAACAATACGGTTACGAGGATGAAATCAATGAAGGATCATAATTCAGGTTCCACGGAATCTGCACATACAGTAACGACCTTTCAGCAAGCCAGACTCCAGCACTCGGATAATCTGCGGCAAAATATTGTGCATGCTGCTGCAGCTTTACTGCAAGAGCATGGACCAGAGGCCGTCACGGTACGCCGTGTTGCTGAACGCATGGAGTGCTCCACCAAAATCATATATAACCTGTTCGGCAAAAAAGAAGGGTTAGCCAAACATCTATATTTAGAGGGATGTTCTCTTATGTCCCAGTATTTTGAAGCTATACCCCGGCAGGCATCGTTCGAACAATATTTCCGTGATCTGGCCTACGTCTACTGGGACTTCGGCATTTCGCAATCCAGCTTCTATCAGCTGATGTTTGGAGGTTCTTTTTCCGAATTCAAACCGGATGGAGAGACCTTGCAGGGAACAGCGACTGCATTGAAGCAAGTGTCTGCCCTGGTGGAGATAGCCATTGAACAGGGAATGATTCAGGTACAAGATCCCCTGCTTGCGGTACGCATGATCTGGGCTCCTTTACACGGTGTTATTCATCTGTACTTGGGAGGCCATATTGAGAGCCAAGAAGCAGCCAGAACCCTCTATGATCATACGGTGTCGATGGTCATACATTCCCTTATAGATACATCTGCAAATGGATAAGCATGGAATCTGTGCTGTATTTGAAGCTTTTAGAATTTAAACGAAAAAGGAGCAGATCCATTGGCTTAATGCGCCTAGGGCATGCTCCTTTTCTTTGTTCACTATCTAATAACCATATTGATTTACAGCTGATTAACGTGCCTCTTGGTTCTCGGCTTCCCAACGTGCAATTTCCTTGCGCACGATTGGAGCGACTTCTTTACCAAGCAGTTCAATTGCTCTCATCACCTCATTGTGCGGCATGGTGCCGAGTGGGGTGTGTAACATGAAGCGGGTAATCCCGACTTCTTTGCGCAGGTAAATAATTTTCTGAGCTACCGTCTCCACATCACCTACATACAATGCACCTTCAAGGCTGCGCGCCGCATCAAATGTCGCACGGCTGTAGTGTCCCCAGCCACGTTCACGGCCCAGTATGTTCATGACCGCTTGAGCTGGCGGGAAGAATTTCTCCACAGCTTCGTCTGTTGTATCGGCAATGAAGCCGTGAGAGTGAGAAGCAACGGTCAACTTGGAAGCATCATGTCCCGCATGTGCAGCTGCTTTCTTGTACAGTTCCACCAGTGGTGCGAATTGTACCGGACGGCCACCGATAATGGCAAGCACCAGTGGCAAACCGAGCAATCCTGCACGAACAACGGACTCCTGATTACCGCCACTGCCAATCCATACCGGAAGTTTCTCCTGTACAGGGCGCGGGTAGATGCCCAGATTGTTAAAGGAAGGGCGATGTTTCCCTTCCCAGGTTACTTTTTCCGAATCACGCAGTTTGAGCAGTAAATCCAGTTTCTCGTCAAATAGTTCATCATAATCGTTCAGATCATAGCCGAATAGTGGGAACGATTCGATAAATGATCCCCGCCCTGCCATAATCTCTGCACGCCCATTCGAAATGCCGTCCAGTGTCGCGAAATCCTGATATACCCTTACCGGATCATGCGATGATAGCACCGTTACCGCACTCGTCAGGCGAATATTCTTCGTCTGTGAAGCTGCGGCCGCCAGAATGACAGCTGGTGATGAAGCCGCATAGTCAGCACGATGATGTTCCCCCACGCCGTATACATCCAGACCCACCTGATCTGCCAAAACAATCTCTTCAACGACATCGCGAATGCGCTGCGCATGACTGATAAGCTCTCCTGTTTTTACATCCGGATTCGTCTCCACAAATGTACTAATTCCGATTTCCATTGTCTGTTCCTCCCTGGTATGAAGCGATCCGTTGTTCATCTAACCTATTGTAAGTAGATCACCTTTTGTTATGTATCTTAATATTGAACTATTTTGATGAAAAACACAAGTACCCTCTGTTTCCAGAGGGCACTTTTATAATTATTTTCTATAGATTATGGCTTGGTCAAATTCCATAAACCTCTAAAATTTTCATCGAGGACCTCTCATGCCAACATATCGTTCTCTTGCCACAACTTCTGGACGTGAAGTGTGAAAAAAGCAGTATTCCCGTTTGGGATCTTCCTGATGCAATTCACCATAACGTTTTAGTGCCTTTGTAGAATCATCAAATGAATCAATAACAGCCATCTCTTCAATATAACGCTGGCCTTCTCTTGAATGCGCCTTGGTTGCCTCAAAAACGACCCATTCATTTGGGAATCGCTCCTGAACTTCCTTCCATTGCATATTGACACCTCCAGACCATTTGATAGAAATATTATATCATGTGCAAACAGCATTCCATGGGCTGAAATTCTAAATTATATACATTTTTTAGAGCATTGCCTGTAAATCTATTATTTCTTTCTCCCAATGTACAGCAGGTGCGACGAGATTCCCAATATGGAAGGATCTTTGGCCGCTTCAATCATATATTGCATAAGTTCATCATACTCGCCGCGTTCTTGCCAGTGTTGTAGCTGCTCGTCCGTGAGCATCGCTCTAAGGCTCGATGAACCAATCAAATCGACAGTTTCGAAGTTGTGCTGTTCCATGAAGGGCGTAACGTCCTGAATATTGAAATAGTATGCTCCCGTAAATCGTCCTTGATCCTGATGATCGAATATACCCTTTTCCACAAAAGAACGGATTGCTCCCATATGGTCATTTGGCTTCCAATGCTGCGGAGATTGTAACGAATTGATACTCATGCGCATTCGGCTCTGCATCGCTATATACACCATGCCCCCCGGCTTGGTCACACGATACAACTCCTGCACAGCAGCCACACGCTCCTCATCTGTCTGCAGGTGATACATAGGCCCCAGCATGAGGGACGCATCATAAGTCTCGTCAGCAATACCAGAGAGCGAAGTCGCATCTAGAACATGGAATCCATTGAATTGCTGTGTCAAACCGAACTCTTGAGCCTTTTGCCGTGCAATATCTACGGAGGACGGTGTCAGATCAGATAAAGTGACCTGGTACCCCAGTTTCGCCAGCTCCATGGCATACTTCCCCGGCCCAGCGCCATTATCCAGAATATGACCGTTGGCAGGAAGATACTCTCTGATGTAATGCATGTTAATGATGAATTCAATCGGTTCCCGCTCCAGTCTCCCCCACTCATCAAACCCGGAATAATATTTAATAATATGATCTCTCTTCATCGCTCTGACACCTGCCTTTTCTGATATGTAGACCACCCAAGCATGTTCAAAAATTAAATTCCAACCAGTATATATCTACTAAATATTTCCTGTCAAACAAAAAACGTTCAATTCCCGTTGGATACGGAACTGAACGTTTCTCGATCTTATCTTATATCTTTTTCACAAACTCGGATTTCAGCTTCATCGCACCCAAACTGTCAATCTTGCAATCAATATCATGATCCCCATCAATCAGGCGGATATTCTTCACTTTCGTACCCTGTTTGACCACGAGTGAGCTACCTTTTACCTTCAGATCTTTAATGACCGTAACGGTATCGCCATCACTTAGCACATTTCCGTTGGCATCACGGATTACTTTTGCATCCTCTGCATTCTCATTTTCCCCTTCTGGAGACCATTCATGCGCGCACTCCGGGCAAACCAACAGGTTACCATCCTCGTACGTGTACTCCGAATTACATTTCGGGCAGTTAGGCAAATTAGACATATGTATTAAACTCTCCATTCTACGATTGGCTTTCCCGCAAGTATACGGGATTTCGGCGGTATGTTCCATACGCTTGCTCACTGCATGAATGGATTTAAACCAAATTTAAGGTTCATGCCTCCCTCACTTTAAGGGTAACTACTTATGATGTAACTATTAGATACGCACTACAAATGCATGAATTCTGATGAAATTCACTATATTTTTTTGATATCAAAGGAGTGCCTACTCATGTCTTCATATGTTTTTCCGGTGCAAGCGGCATTTGCTATATTTGTCGTCGCGGCCATGTTTTTGCTGGTGCCGTGGTTGATCTATGGTTATCGTAAAGACGGCTTCTTTAGTTGGTCGCGGTTTGGCGTCAGCTTTTCCTTTATCTTTTATATTCTGGCTGCCTACTGCCTTGTCATTCTCCCGTTTCCGACTACGCGAGATACCTGTGCACAGCAAGCTGCTGACACGATCTACTACAATCTGGTTCCATTCACTTTTGTCAAAGACATCATGAAGGAAACACCTGTTGTATGGTCTCAGCCTTCCAGCTATCTCAGCATGATTCAGGGCAGAGCCTTTCTGCAAGTTCTATTTAACGTCCTGCTTCTCATGCCGCTAGGTGTGTATATCCGTTATTTTTTTCAAAAGAGATCGTTCTGGAAATATGCTCTACTGGGTGGCTTGGGGCTTTCCTTATTCTTCGAGATCACTCAAATCACCGGATTCTACGGGTATTACAACTGTCCCTATCGCTTGTTTGATGTAGATGATCTGTTATTGAACACTTCAGGAACATTGCTTGGATTTGTCACAGCCCCCATTCTACTCGCTTTGTTTCCATCCCAAGCAAGTATCCAGGCGAAAAGTGAGCAGATCGTGGAGCAAAATCGCGTGTATCCCGTACCACAACTGCTTGCATTACTTATCGACGGTGCGGTAGTCGTGCTGATTACCAATGTGTTGTCCATCTTCACCCCGTCCGATGTAATTCAAGAAGCACTGAATACATCCATCGCGATGGTCATCGTACTGTTCTTCATTCCATGGGTACGGAGCGGAACAACACCAGGCTCAGCTATTCTGCGCTTCCGATATGTGAATCGCCAGAGCGGCTCACCGACCATCGAATCATTATTTAAAAGACTGCTCGCACTTTACACGCCGTGGTTCGTGATTACAATCATCCGCTGGGTCAATGATTATGCCTTCACAAGTAATGAGGATGTAATGCTCCGGCCTTATCAAATATTGCTTTCCCTGGGAACAGTCGGTGTCTATATGTTGGTCTATGCCGTGCTCTTCATTCATGTCTTCATTGTGTTGTTCTCCCGTGGGAAACGTTCCTTCTACTTCGATGAGGTATCCCGCACGCGAGCCTCTCGTAAATAGCTAACATGTCTGTTAAGCACTAAGCTTCCATGCACTGGTATCAGAAAAAGGCGACTTCCACTTATACATAATGGAGTCGCCTTCTTTTTGAACTACAGACCCAGTAACTTACGCTTGGATGCTTCAGGATCATGCACAACTTTAATCTCATGGTTGAAGATCAGTGTCGCGCGATCCTGCTCATAAGCTGGCCAGTTCACACCTGCAACCTCAGGTTTGCCATTCTTGGCAAAAGAAATCCATGCATCCTGTACCTTTAGAGCAAGTACCAACGCAGCTTCGTCGGGCTCCGCATTCATGAATTTAAGGACATGCAGTGTATTGAACACAAAGAACATTTCGATGCTGTGAATTGCTCTTTTCAACAGGGGATGTTCCGGCATGACCCAATCAAAACGATACATCCACACTGGCGCATGTTGTTGTTGAGCTGCTGCATACTGTACCGATGATCGCCAGAAATATAGATCGGTCATGACCTGCGCCTGACCATCTGCCGTTTTGGGATAACGATCTGCAATAGCTGCACGATTCTCCAGATCCGGCGTCATAAAGTCTACGGCTTGTACCATATCGATCTCTGGTGAATAGGGAACATGCGGCTGGATGAACAGCGAACCTTCATGCAAAGTTGTACCGATCAACACAGGAATATCCTGCGCCGAACCCTCGCTTACCGCCTGAAGCGGTGTCTGAGGGAGAGTTACTCCATCCAGTACAGGCTGGAATAACAGAGCCATTCCTGCACCGCTTTGCTGTTTGATGGTCTCTCCAGCTGCCATGATCTGCTCCGCCGGGATTTCTTTTAGTTTCTGGAGATTATCTGGATCTACCCCAAGAATCTTCAGCATCCCATCTCGAACAGCAGATGCTTGTTCTGCCGGCATGAACTGTGAGGCTCCACTTTGCATAATGACACGATTGAACAGTCCTTTGGAGGCAGGCATAGCCGTCAGAGCTGCGATACTCATGCTACCTGCCGATTCTCCAAATACCGTGACTTGGTTCGAATCACCGCCAAAAGCAGAGATGTTATCCTTCACCCATTGCAGTGCCGCCACTTGATCCAACAGACCGACATTTGTCGCAAATGAATCGCCAAGCGGAGACATATGCATGAATCCCAGTGGTCCGAGTCGATAGTTGATCGTAACTACGATCAAGTCACCCCGAAGGGTCAACTGTGTCCCATCATATACAGGGAGACTTCCGGAACCGGATACGAATGAACCACCGTGAATCCACACCATAACAGGCAGTGGTTCCGTGCCCTTTTCCTTAGGCGCCCAGATGTTCAGATATAGACTATCTTCTGACTCATTCGGGGTTCCTGTCACGCCTTCTGGCTGATGCTTTCGAGGTTGTATATTCTCAGGTCCAAATTGAGTGGCCTGTCTGATTCCATCCCATGACTTGGGTTGTACCGGAGCCTGGAAACGTAATTCACCTACTGGGGGTTTCGCATAGGGAATGCCCTTCCATACGCTTGCACCATGCAAAAGCTCGCCTTGAACGGTACCGTACTTCGTTGCAACTTGAAGTTCTCTCATGCCGCTTCTACTTCCTCTCCATGAATAGGTTAGACTAACGATTACTAAGTTCATGTGTACTTATTTGAGTATAGTTTGTACGAACACCCATTTACAACTTTACCCAGACTTATGTAATACTACTACGTTTCACGTGGAACTTTTATATAATTATTATGGAGTTTAACTTGTCACTAGCCAGCGAATCTTTATAGCTAAAAAATTACTAATTAGTAGGTAATTTGACTTAAAGAAAAATTTACCATACATTTATAATTTATTAACTAATGATTAAGGATGAGTAATATGAATTTAATTAACAATCCCCAAACGGTAATTCCAAAAAATTGGAGCTCAAAATCTTCCTTCTCTCAAAAACAATGGTTAGATTGGCAAGCAGACTATAAAGCCAATATAGCTACAGAACTTAAAATGCAAATCTCTCATAATGAATTGAAAGAGAGACTATACCTAAACAGAAAAATAGTAGACCTTTTTAAATTTAAAGTAGGTATGTTAGAGGGACAACTTTTTTATTCACATCTCTTTTTTCTGGCGGATTCAGAAGGAGTTATACTGGATATTATCGGAGAAGAATCTCTCCATAATGGACTTAGACTATTAGTGGTTAAGTTAGGAAGTTCAATGGCAATGGAATCAGGAGGGGTTAATGCAATTTCTATTGCTTTAGAAACTGGAGAGAATATATTCCTTAAAGGTGACGAACATCAACTGGTCCCCTTCAAAGAATGGCTATGCCTCTGCTGCCCAATTAAAGTTCAAGGGAAAACTATAGCCTTTCTGAACTTCTCTCGTTCAACGCCATTTGTTTACGATAGTATATTTGCTCTAGTTTACTCCATTGTCTTTTATATTGAATTCGAATTAGAAAAGGATTTGAATGATCAGAATCGAATACAAGCATTATTTAGTACATACAGTTTTACCACTAGAGAATGTGAGGTTGCTACTCTTTGGTTACAGAACAAAGGGGCATTGTATATAAGTGAGAAACTGGGGATCACTGAGGGAACAGTTAGGAATTTTGTGAAGAAAATATATACGAAATGTAGTGTTAATGATCGTGGAGGCTTTATACAAAAGTTTTACCAAGCTTAAGTAGTTATTGGAAAAGGCTTTTAAACAGAAAATTTCGGAATATATTTTGATTGAATGAAAATAACATAATTCAAAAACCTGCTTCTGGATATCAGTTAAGCAGGTTTCTTTTTTATCCCTTCTTTGGGGAAACAGCAACTCCCTATTACGGGAGAACACTTAACAATTCTCTTGTTTTAATAAGGAGTACTTGTTCCTTGCCAAACAATAAACTTGGTTCACAAGGATTCTGACTTAAGATCTACTGATTATTTTCTAGATTTTCTGAGCTTTAGAAACTCTACAATAATAAATGAAATTATAACCAAAAATGCAATCAAAGAAAAAACCGCCAACTTTTTTTCTTTTAAAGAAACATATACAAGATTAATAAGTGGAATTAACAATAAAAAAACTCCATAATAACTTCTTTTTTTCATTTTTTCTCCTTAATACTTTGTTTTTGTGAACTCACAATAGTACAACTAATGTATTCCAAATCATATGAAGCATTATACCTGGAATCAATGATTTAGTTTTCAGAAAAATATAATTGAATACGAACCCATAGATGGTAGTCAACACAAATAAGTCACTGTGCAAGAAACCAAAAATTAAAGAAGAGATAATTATTGACCAGGCGGAACCATACTTATTATATATGGTTGTGAAAAGTAAACCTCTAAATAATAACTCCTCATAGAAAGGGATGACTACTATTATTGCCACAGTCATAATTATATTTTGGAAATTTAAAGCTTGACTTAGCTGATCCAAGTTTAAATTTTCTCTTTGACTCTCATCCGATCCAATGCCAAATCCCAAGAGTAAGAGAGAGGATATCGAGAACAACACTAGCCCAGTAAAAACATAGATTACCGTTCGTTTTATATCTACTTTCAAATTCAACATTCCAGATGTAAAACATCTGAACCTTTTACTTAATGAAAGGAAAGTTGCATATGCTATCACTTGAAAAATAATAAATACAAATGAATCATCTACATTTGTATTACCCAAAGCTTTCAGTATTGTTAATGTAATAATGGAAATAATGTCCGGTACTGTTAGTATCAATCCTATTTTAATAGCGACTTCTTTCAAATTATAATCGTTGCCTGAATACATTACTCTAGTCCACCTTTTATAGTAATAGCCTGATTACATTCATTATATGTAATCAGGCTACTTTATTACTAATTATCTTTTATTCCATCCATCCGCAATGCCGCTTGTTAAACCTTTTGAGAAATCCCATATTGGTTCTATAACTGCTACACCTCTTAATAAGGTGTTTTTACTTGCTTTCTCTGCCGTATCAAGTAAATCCGAAAGCCAACCGCCACCATCTGTTTGTAACATTTCCTCAGCACTAAGTTCCATAAATTGTGTATTCATTTATCTTTAACTCCTATCTATTCTTGGATTATCTTCTACCGCCAGTTGCGTAATTGATATAGTTCCACGGATTAACGAATTCTTTAACTGCTGAACCTATACCTTTAACTCCTTCTACGGCACCTTGAGCAACGAGCCAATACCATATCCTACCGACTTTCCTAAATCCTCCATAATCCCTCCGCCATTAATATCTTCCAAATCAGACAAAGACATTTGAGTAAAATTATTATTCATCTGTAAAAACCTCCTATTTTATTGATTGTTAAATTAATACTAAAATTACACTTTTTCAATGATAACTCTAAAAAAATCGGTAATTTGCCTTGTTAAGCGATATTTCATTAAACATTGAACTAAATCTAGTATTAATTCACATTTAAATTATATAATCAGTAAATTTATATTCTATATCTACTATTGGATATATACTCTCCCCATGATTTAGAATATTCTATAAATTCACTTTAATATTCTGAATAAAAGACAAAATTAATTTTCAAAATAATATAAATAGATAATGTAGTTCATTCCGTTAAATATGTATAATATAGACTTTTTGCAAACTTCTTAGAACTATAGAAATTCTAATATACTAAGAAATATTAAATTCATGATTAACTATTTTGGAGGTCAGCATGTCGTTATTCAAAAGATACACTCTTCAAAAACAATATGACCAAAAAGACTGTGGTGCAGCATGCTTAGCAACAATTTCTCGCCATCATGGTCTGAAAATCCCTCTCACTCGTATACGTGAGGTAGCGGGTACTGATAAACAAGGAACCAATGCACTAGGTATCATAAAAGCAGCAGAAGAAATGGGCTTCTCCGCAAAAGGAGTCAAAGGAAACCCTGAAGCTTTCTTCAGTGACTTCCCACTCCCTTGTATCGCTCATGTAGTTATCGATAAGAAGCTTCTCCATTATGTAGTTATACATAAGATCACAAATAAAAAAGTTATTATAGCTGACCCAGCAAAAGGGATTGTAAAGTATAGTCCTGAAGAGTTTTTTAAAATTTGGACTGGCATCTTAATTTTTATGGTCCCAACCCCACAATTTCAGAAGAAAGATGAAACACAAGGTGCTTTATCACGTTTCTTCACCCTACTGCTCCCACAGAAGCGCATGTTACTGGGGATCTTTTTTGCGTCATTGTTATATACGGCTCTAGGAATACTGGGTGCATTTTACTTTAAGTTCTTACTCGATTCCATTGTCCCTTATAGGCTAGAGCAGACCTTACACTGGATTTCAATTGGTGTCATTGTTCTAACATTATTGCAGACACTATTAAATGCTTTTAGAAGTCACTTATTACTGTATCTAAGCCAAAAACTCGATATCTCATTAATATTAGGATATTACTACCATGTACTGAGGTTACCCCTCTCCTTTTTTGAGACACGTAAAACAGGTGAAATTATCTCAAGACTTCTAGACGCTTCCAAGGTTAGAGACGCAATATCCAGTGCCGCTCTAACTATTATGATTGATTCTCTGATGGTTATTGCAGGGGGGATCATCTTATATACTCAGAACTCCTTCCTCTTTGGTATAACGGCAATTAAGATACCACTATATGCACTAATTGTCTGGGGATTCCATCGCACATTTGAGAGACAAAATCGTGAGCAGATGGAACAGAACGCAGTTCTTACTTCATATATTGTGGAATCAGTCAACGGAATTGAGACCCTTAAAGCTTATCAGGCTGAAAGAGAAGCCAATTTGGAAACTGAAAAGAAATTTATTAAATTACTACGTACTCTTTTCAAGTTCGGGTACTCCAACAATCTTCAGGCTACTTTAAAAGGAACACTTCAAGGCGTCGGAGGGATTGTTATCCTTTGGATTGGAGCTAACGAGGTATTAAAAGGACATTTAACCATGGGGCAACTGATTACGTTCAATGCTTTGCTTGCATACTTTATAAATCCTATTTTAAACCTGATTAACCTACAATCTTCTCTACAAACGGCTGTTGTGGCCGCAGATCGGCTAACTGAAATTATGGATCTCGAACCTGAAAAAAAGGAGTCCGATGAACGCAATATTAAACCAACATCACTAAAGGGATCCATCGACTTCCAAGATGTGCATTTCCGATATGGAACAAGACAATCTATCCTGAATGGTGTGTCTCTACATGTTGATAAAGGAGAAAAGGTCGCGCTGGTAGGGGAGAGCGGTTCTGGCAAAACAACCTTGGTCAAACTGTTACTTCGTTTCTACGAGGCGGAAAAGGGAGAACTATTGATTTCTGAAAATAATATAAAAGACATATCTATCGATTCGCTTCGACAGAAAATAAGTTATATCCCACAACAAACGTTTTTCTTCAGCGGTACGATTAGGGATAACCTTGCAATGGGAGCTACATCGGAGATTGAAATGGATGAAATCATTGAGGCAACTAAGCAAGCAAGTGCTCATGATTTTATTAATCAATTGCCTATGCGTTATCAGACAAATCTTGAGGAGAATGCATCCAATCTGTCAGGAGGACAGCGTCAGCGATTGGCTTTGGCGCGTGCGTTACTTACCAAGCCTGACATTCTGATTTTGGATGAAGCAACTAGTAATCTGGATACCACCACGGAAAAAGCCGTATCGGATACGATACATAGCCTAGATGATATGACGATGATCATTATCGCTCATCGATTGAGTACTGTTATGCGTTGTGATCGTATCTTTGTAATGGACAAAGGAATTGTAGTAGAAGCTGGAACGCATGATCAACTGCTACAACAGCGAGGGAGATATTATGAGCTATGGAAAGATCAGTTACCTGGAATAGATACGGAAACTACACAAGAAGATAGTACTACTCTGCCTAAGCTGGAACACACGGGGGCGAAGGTATGAGTCTTAAACTTCTGAATCCTGAAGAGTTGAAGGACAGCAGAGAAATGCTGGAAAAGAAATCACCTGCATTTATTAGCTGGTTTCTTATATTACTTACGTTAATATTAGCCACTTCTTTTATTTGGAGCTGGAAAGCTCAGATTGATGTCGTTGTCAAAGCTCCCGGAGTAGTCAAACCTAATGAGAAGATATCCAAAATTGTTAACAAGGCTACAGGAAGTGTTTCAAAAATATATGTACAACAGGGACAACGAGTTCAGGCCGGTGATAAGCTATTTTCTATTCAGACAGGTACTCTTATAAGCGACAAAACTCGTTTGCAAAATGATTACAAAGAAGCAAAACAGAGATTGGTTGGACTTGAACAACTCTCTACAGCACTTTCGTCAGGTAATGAGAATATAAAGTCCAACAAAACAGCAGGTGCTCTATTAAGTCATGATAATCCAGTACAGAACAGGCTAGAATTGGATATTTCCAAGGTGACTGCTGATCAGATTGAGACAGATAAAAGCATTGCAAGTAAACGTCTCCTGCTCAAAAGTCTTAACTATGGGAGAAATTATCTACCCACTGGTTCCGTTGAATATGAACGATATGAAAACTATAGCCTAAAGGTATCTCAGAATTCATTGACTGAAACGCAAATTCAGGAAGATTATAAACGAGCTATCTTTGACGGTGACGAAATGACCGCTACTGCGGCCAAAGAAAAACTGAAAACGATTAAGCTACAGATGGAAACTAATCAAAGTGAATTGCGATACACGATACAGACAGAACTAGAAGATGCACTGGTGCAAAAACAAACGCTAAAAAAACAAGAATCTGACTTATACGTTCAGTTGCAAGGAAGCATTGATGAGTTAAGAACACAGACAAAGGAACTCCATAGCCAAATTAATACGATTCGTTCTAATCTGGATAATTATACGGCAACGGCACCTATCTCAGGCGTTATCAATACCATAAATGAAGTAGGTGAAGGACAGCTTATCCAGGAAGGGTTGCAAGTCATGGATGTCGTTCCCGTAAATAATACAATCTATTCCATTCAAATTTCTATGAATCACCAAGATATTGGAAGAGTACATGAAGGAGATCCTGTGCGTTTTCATTTTGCCGCCTTCCCCCTAGAAGAGTACGGTTCTGTACTTGGCAAAATATCGTCTATTAGTAGCGATGCTTTAGTAAATCCTCAAGATGGATCTACTTATTACGTGGTGGAAGCCACGCTCGAATCAATACAACTAAAAGATGCCCTTGGTCAACAGGAGCAGATCAAATCAGGTATGCAAACGGAAGCTCACATTATAACGGAGCAAAAATCAGCACTGCAATGGCTCTTAGAAAAAATGGATTTTTGGACTAAATAACTTTAATAAAAAGCCGCCCTTCTGAGCGACTCATTGGGACTATCGAGAATATCTCGATAGTCTTATTAATTTATTCAATTTCTATAGCTGTATTTAACTAACCTTCTACAGGATAATGCACCGTGAATTCAGCACCCTCAATCCATTCGCCCGTAACAAAGTTCCGTCCCTTCACAACGACTCGATCCTTATAAATCTCCACATGAAGTCCTTCACTGCCCTCCAGATGCTCATCCTGATCCGTCCAGAGATAACCTACAGACGACGCATTGAACATGGTTGGCATCTGGCCTGCACCATCATACATCGTATGCTGCGCCTCTAACTGCCAATGGGTATGACCTGAGAAGAGAATCGTTTGCGGATATTTGGCGAGAACAGTCTTGAGTTCAGCATCCTGATTCACCCCATACCATCCCTGTTCCTTCAACGACCCAGCTACCGTATCTATAAGCGGCTGGTGCAAGAACAGGAAGATGGGATGATCTGACGTTGCACGTTCAGACAATTTCGCATCCAGCCACTTCAACTGTTCAGCCGACATATCACAATCCTTCGGATGAGGTTGCTCAGTGCCCAGGAAAATATAATGATACCCGTCGATCCAGTGATCGTGGTAGGAACCCTTCATGCCGGTTGTCGCTTCAAAATCACTCAATCGACGTTGCCATAACCCGGCGACTGTGATGGATTGAGCTTCCTCTGACATATCCTGACCCTCCTGCTCCGAAGGTGCGGCAGACAACGTATAAGTTCCACCTGATAACTGCTCAATCAGTGCAGCTGATTCAGCAGCGGTTTGTTTTTGAACCAGCTCCATTTCTGCCTCTTGTTCCAATAACTCAGCTACATCATCCTCTTTCATCTCAAGCAAAACGATCGGCGGATCTTGCCATACCACGGCTCCAATATCATGATTACCTACCGTGTACCGGATATCGGGCAAGTGCTCCGCATGTTGCTTCCATATACGTTGCAACTCACGGTACTCGCTCGGCAGACCTCGATCTGTCACATCGCCCACATGCATAATCCCACTGCTACCCTGACTAAACGTGGCCATATCAGCAAGTGCCAGATCCAAATGTCGGTTATGAATGTGGTCTGCCTCATCCCGTACATGCGTATCTGTAATGACTTGGAAGGTAGCAAGAGGTTGCTCAGGTGTATGTTCTTTTCTCATCAGGAATCACTCCATTTCAGTCCAATAATGCCAATCAGAATAAAACCGATCCATACCATGGACGTGAGCTGTAGACGTTCACCAAAATAGTAATGCCCCACGACGCCAATAAGCGTAATGCCCACGCCAGACCAGATCGCATAAGCCACAGCCAGCGGCATATACTTCACTGCAAAGTTGAGAAAGGTAAAGCTTGCGCCATAACAGACAAACATCAACACCGAAGGCCATAACCGCGAGAATCCATCCGATACTTTCAGCAAAATGGTAGCGCTAAGCTCCAGCACGATGGCCATTGCCAGTAGTACCCAGCCCAAGTAAGCATGACTGTTCGTCATTGGACGAACCCACCATTCATTAATTCATGGAACGATTGAATCGTCCTATCCGCCAAGCGGATTTTTCCCGGTTCTCCAATGCCAATCCTGTACCCCGCACCAGCGGTTCGTGCCATCTCCATGTCTCCGTCCGTATCTCCAATGACCACAGTATGCTGCACAGATACACCCAACCGTTCACAGGCAAGCAGTAGCATATCGGGAAAAGGTTTGCCCCGCTCCACCAGATCCGTACCAATCACCACGTCAAAAAAGGCATCCAGTCCCATCCACTGCAAATGTTTAACCGCACTTGGTGTATCATCTGCCGTTACTACGCCCATAACGATACCTTCGCTACGGCACTGTTCAAGGAATTCACGAACGCCCGGTAACGGATGTGCCGGACGATGCTTCTCCATCTCTTCCTCCGCTCGCGCCAAGCATCCCCGAACCATAATCTTGGCTTCCGCCCAGCTGAGACCCGCACGATATCCATGCCACGTCAGCACGGCATACACTTCATCCATGGTTCCCATCGCAAGCGGCCCTCGCACGTCATACCCATTCATTCGGCCTTGTTCATCGTGGAATGTACCCCAGATCTGCGGAAGTTCATCTGTGTTGATACGCAGTCCTCGGATTGCCAACTGATCTCTGAAGTCGTTCAACACACAATCGCTCCAGAATCCCCACATACCTGTAAAATCAAGCAATGTCCCGTCCTTGTCGAACAAAACGGCTTCAATCGGATTCGGTAATCCGTCCACATACGTCTCATCTTGCATTGGTTAAACTCCTTGTCTGCGATCTTGTATGAACGGAAAGGACGGTACAGCATGTACCGCCCTTTTCGCGTGAGTCAATTGCCTGTATACGTTTCTTATTTCATTACACGATCCAGTTCTTTCTGCGCTTTCTCTTTAGCTTCCTTCAGCGCTTGTTCAGCTGGCATATTATTGATCTGCACCTGATCAGCTGCATCCTTCAATGCATCATTGATTTTGCCACCCGTTGGATCCTGGAATGGAGCCGAAGCGTGAGCTGCTTGTTGCAGTGGTACGGTGATCTGTGGATTTTCCTCACTGAATTTCATGAACTCTGGATCTTGTTGAGCCGATTGACGAACTGCAATATATCCGGTGTTCATAGACCATGAAGCTGTGTTCGAAGTCTCAGAGAAATACGTAAGCCACTTGTACGCTGCCTGTTGTTGTTCAGGACTTGCAGCTGACGGAATACCTGCCGAAATGGCACTGGCTACCGGTTTTCCTTCACCAACGCCTTCCCAGCCTGGTTGTTGCATCGCAGCGACTACGCTAAAGTCCAAGTCACCTTGGTCACCACTAGATCCCGTGTAACCCGCTGCTTTATTCTTCATCACATCATCAATCGTTTTGTACCAGTACTCCCAGCCCTGACCTCCATAGTGAATGCCCATAATCTTGTCTTCGTTAATCCATTTACGGAACAAGTCCCATGTCTCGATCCATTCCGGGGAATCGATCATGACGGTTTTGCCATCGTCGCTAAGAATCTGTCCGCCCTTACCCAGCACGGCATCAATCATATTGTCTCTACCCCACATCGGTTCCCAACCGTAGAAGGTGGTCTTGCCATTCTCTTGCTTGCTCATCTTCGCAGCTGCCTCAGCCAGCTTCTCCCATGTCGTCAGACTCGCTGGGTCGATTCCGTTCTCCTTGAACGTATCCATGCGGTAATACATGATCTGAGTCGTACCGTACATTGGTAAAAAGTATTGCTTTCCATCCACCTGTCCCTGGTTCAGGAATGTCTGAATGAAATCGTCTTTCTTAAACTTCGGATCAGCGGCAATCATCTCATCCATGGGTGCATAATATCCTTTGCGTGCCCAGTCTATATTGGAGCTGAGTACAGCGGCCGGAACCTTCTTGGAAGCAATTGCTGCTTGCAGCTTCTGTTCCGTTTCCGTGTAATCTGCTTGTACAATTCCCTTTACAACGACTTCGTTCTGGGAGGCGTTGAACGCATCAATCGTCTTTTTCATGTTATCGCCCAGATTACCACCCAGACCATACCAGAATTCAATCTCCACCGGATCTTTTGCCTGAGCTTCGGTTCCACTGGCAGCAGCCGTCGTGCCTGATTCTGCGGGTGCTTGTGTTCCACAAGCGGTCAGCAGTGCAAAGCTTGTCGCGAGTACCAGCGACATGCCACCCTTCCAGTTCAACCTCAATCTCTTTTTCCATGTCATGCTTGCCTGACTCCAATTCATTGTCGTTCCTCCCGTTTTAGGTGAAATGGTAGTTTGCATAAATTGAACTAAACAATATTTACACTAGCCACTCCAATGACAGAACAACCTTCCGATCGCTGTTATCCCCAGATTTTTTTGATTCCTTTTTATAAAGGTAAAATCCGGGGATAAAGGCGAGCGCTTCGCTTCTTCAGATTATTTCTGTCCTCTCCGTTTTGTGTAAATGTTTATTTCAATTTATATAGTAAGGTAGTTAATCTCAGTTCTTGTTCACACCAGCCGTAATATTCACGCTCTGCATGATCGTCTTCTGGGTGAACAGGAAGAGAATAAGTAGTGGTGCGATGGTGAAGGCACTCGCAGCCATAATCTGTGGCCAAGCCAGACCATATGCACCACCTTCTACAAAGAAGCTGCGCAGACCAGCCGATACCAGCTGCAGGTCAGGGTCTTTGGTGATGAGCATAGGCCAGAAATAGTTGTTGTATTGTTCAATGAACGTAATCAGAACCATCACGGCGAAGCTTGAGCGAACAAGCGGTGTGATAATCGTCCAGAGAATCCGGAAATGAGATGCGCCGTCCAGCTGACCGGCTTCCACCAATTCATGAGATACCTGCATGAACGCCTGACGGATCAGGAAGATCGAGAACACGCTGACACAGTTGGATACAATTAAGCCTGTGTAGGAATCCAGCAAGTTAAGTTCACTAAGCACCAGGTAACTAGGCAGATACACGGCCGTACTCGGTATCATATAACCCACCAGAATCAGGGATGTCAGTACACCTTTGAGACGGAATTTCATATGTGTCAGGGCGTACGCCATCATACTCGAGTTGACGATCTGAAATAGACAGATGGCTAAGGCCACCCCTGTACTGTTCAGGATGTAACGGGCAAATGGTGCCGCATTCCAGGCATCCAAGTAGTTGCTCCACAGGAACGTCTCTGGCCAGAAGGTCGGCGGAAACTGCCAGATCTCATCATTGGTTTTAAACCCGCTAATAACCATCCAATAGAAGGGAAAGGCTGTACCCAGCGCGATAACGGCTAACAGAAGGTAGCGGATTAATTTACTTATTTTAAAATTCGGTTGTGACACATTCTGCAACTCCTTGCGCTTCATCCGTTTAGACTTTTTGGTAGGCAATGTCATTGTCATTAGTAGTGCACCAGACGTCTGCCCAGCAGGAAGGATACTCCCGACAGCAACACGCAGATCAGAATAATCACAACGGCGATGGACGAAGCTTCACCTACGTTAAAGGATTCGAAGGCAGACTGGTAATACATATACAGCAACGTTCTCGTTGATCCCGCCGGTCCCCCCTGCGTCATGACATTGATCTGGTCATAGGCTTGTAAGGACTGGATGGTAAGAATAATCGAGAGAAAAAACGTCGTTGGTGAGATCAGCGGCAGTGTGATACTTCTGAACTTGTCCCAACCGTTGGCTCCATCGATTGAAGCTGCTTCGAGCAGATCGGAAGGTAGATTTCGTAGCGCAACGAGATAAAATACCATTGCCCATCCAATTGATTTCCAGAGAGTAACGATCAGAACGGCAACCAGTGCCCAGTCCGCGTCACGCAACCAGCCAATGGGAGATACACCTACCCAGCCGAGCATCAGATTAGCGAGTCCGACTTCTGGCTCGAAGATCCAGGACCACGCAATGGACACCGCAACTGTCGGTGTGACCCAAGGTGAGAAGAGTAATGTCCGGAAGATGCCCGATGATTTGATTTTGCTATTCATGAGCATCGCAAGTGCCAATCCGCCCACAATGGTTGGGATCACGCTCCCCAGTCCGAATAACAAGGTGACTTTCAGTGATCGATAGAATTCGGAATTCGTCAGCAGATAAGTGTAATTGTCCAATCCAACGAACAGCTTGTCCGGGCTCATGAAATCCCAATCGGTGAAACTGAGATAAACGATATATCCCAGAGGTCCCAGCCAGAAGATCAGCAATGGGATTAGAGCTGGCAGCGTGAATAGGACCGCCTCAGACTCCCTCCATAGTTTTAAACGCAATTCCCCCACTCCTTACTGTCCAAATTTTCTTTAATGATTGGGAATTTTTGAGTATAATCAGCTCTTTTATTTATTCTGTACAAAATTGATTGTACACTCGTATTGAAAATTCTAGTTCCGGCTTATGTTAAAATTGGAGCAAGTCATGTAAAATATGAGGCAGCTAGTGGGAACGCTATCATAAACCAGAGGTGACATTGTGGGAAAAGAAACTGCCGGGAACCCGAATCATTCTTCGTTACCTGATCGGCATGCGCTGAGGGAGAGAGTCATTGAGGCCATCGCCAATACGATGGATCTATATGGGGTTAATCATACGTTTGGCAAATTGTACGGCATCATGTATTTTGAAGATCGGCCGATGACACTTGAAGAAATGAAGAATTCAATGAATATGAGTAAGAGCAACATGAGCTACGCGGTTCGTTCGCTTACAGAATCACAGATGATCTATAAACTGGAGGAAAAGAAGGAGCGTCAGGATCAGTATCTGGCTGAGACCGATTTCTATCGTACATTTCAGAACTTCTTTGGTTCCAAGCTGCAACGGGAAGTGGATGTGATGTTAGAAGGCATTCGTGAGGTCATTCCGGACCTGTCCGCAATGATCCTTTCGGAACATACCTCTTCCGAAGATCGAAATGATGCGCTGCGTGATCTGCACAAACTTCAACATGCGGAGCAGTATTATGTGTGGCTCCAAGGATTCGTGGATCAGTTGCGCGACGGTAAATTTTACGAGAATGCTGCACACACGCCAGACAAAGAGTAGTACAACGGCGTAAATAGAGCAACTAATGTGGTGACCAAGCGCTAACGAATCTTACAGGTCTTATATCCTGGATAAAGAAAACATACCCATTCTAACGAACCTGGACGATCTGATGTACCTTTGTTAAGTCACACTAAACCGCAAAAAAAAGAGCTGTCCTTAGCCGATGTTTGGCTTTTGGGACTGCTCTTTTTTTTATTCTATCTATTGTATTGTCATATCCTATCCATCATTAGGGGTTCTCTTTTCCATATGCTACTGCGGTAATGACCCCTTTTTTCTTTTAAAAATATTACTTTTGCGCTGCAGCTTCTATATCTGCATATGCCCAATGTGTTGCTGGTACATCACTGAACGTTGACGTACCTGCGCCAGTTAGTGGTGTGCGGTTAAATAATACGTTCAGTACTTTCACCGCTTCAGCACGCGTCAACTTGCTATTCGGTTTGAACGTACCATCGTTGTATCCGACCATCAGGCCCGCAGATTGCACGTAAGCAATCGCATCAGCTGCCCACAAGTCTGCAGATACATCTGTGAAGGAAACTTCTGTTCCATTCACGGTTGTTGCACTCGCTTGTTGCTGCATCCAGCGATACGCAATCGTCGCCATTTGTGCACGAGTAATCGAACCTTCTGGTGCAAATTGGGTAGCACTCATGCCGTTCATGATACCAGCGGATTGAGCTTTTTGAATCTCAACCGTTGCCCAATGTGTTGCAGATACATCCTTGTAGTTCACGCTATTGGTAGAACCTGCTGCCGCTTCAGTTGAAAGATTGCGAGACAGCATTGCCGCCATTTGTGCACGCGTTACGAATGCTTCTGGACGGAAGTCAGCACCGAAACCTTGGATGTACGGCTGGTGTGTACCTTGTGAAGCTTTCAGCCCATCCACAACAACGAGGGTGAACGTACTGAATTTCGTTACAGTAAACTCGATTCCTTCGCTATTATCGGCGAGTTGCACCAGTTTGCCTTGAATCAATTCTTTCGTACCGTCACTGTGTTCGATGTAGATCGCCAGGTTGTCCAAAGCCTGCTGACGAGCAGCCGGATCGGCTGGCAGACTACCACGCAGTGGCAATGTCAACGTCACTTCGCGACTCTGCATGTTTGTATCAATTTCGACTGGACGAGCCAGTACACGAACATTCGTATTCGGAGCAACTTGTTGAATCAATTGCTCTTTCTTTGCACGTTCTTCAACTTCTTTGCGCTCCGATTCTTTTTTCAAAGGTACAACGCGGAAGTATAAGTCTTGATCGAAACCAACGATGGAATTCGTTGGAACGGAAATCACTACATTTTCAGTGGAGATTTCAAGTTTTAACGAACCATCATTCAATTCTTTTACTGCTGCCTTGGGCAATTCAATACGTGTCTCGGACACGGCATCTTTGGTATCTGGGATGACGATGCGTGCGGTATTCATGTTCAATTGCTTCGCTTTTTCAACGGATTCCTTGGCAATCGCTTCGGTCATTTTCACCAAGTCTTTGATCGTGCCATTGGTTTCCGTTGTACGTGTGATCGGTGTTTTGGTCAGGTTAGTGCCGTTTGTTCCATTGACATCTACCACGATCTGTTCTTGCTTCGTAGTTGGTGCAGGTGCAGACGTTACAGGTGAAGATCCTCCACTTCCACCGCCAGTTGATGGTGTTGGTGTTGGTGTTGGATTAATAATAATGACCTGATCGAAGAAACGATCAAACGCTATCTGCACTTCGCTAATACTGCTGTATTCGTTAGCAGGCTTGCGGTCCAGCATCCATTGGGCGAGTTTTCCCATTCGATTCTCATCTTCTACTAGATCCTTCATAGCGTTCAACTTAAGTAGGAATGGTTCGTAAGGTTCCATCGCCTCAGTCGATTGCTGGAAGCTGTATAGCATCAGCATGGCATTCTGCATCTCGCTAACGCCTCTAGCATCATTAATGTAGGAATAATTCATGACTAACATTAAAGAAGCACCGTAAACCTGTTCAATTGAAAGATCCGAACCCTGAAACAGACGTTTTGCGGTATAAGCAAGCAACTCTTTATCCACATTGGATGCATTTAAATATTTTTGACCTAACTCTTTAAACATTTCCATCCCTGGATATTCAAAGTACTCTGTTGATTCAACAAAAAGGGAATAGAACTCATTCAAATGCTGTTGGAACAGCATCTTGTCTGTTTGTTTGATCGTCTGGATACCTTTATATCCAATTTCCACAGCATACTGTACTTGTTTCTTAAGATCATAGGCATAGTCACTCGGTAAAAAGGTCATTACCACATTAGCTACGGCTTTCTTCTCCTCAGGTTGGAGAGTGTCAAAGCCAGCCGGAAGATCCAACCACTCCGGTTGAGTAATTGCTCCCAGGATAGCATCCGTATTCTTCGTAGCTCTCGCTTCGTTGATTACCTTTATAGGATCCGAAGTAAAGACCAAGATCTTATAGAGGCTTGCAGTATTACTTCCGTTTGCCTTAACACGAACCCATACCGTTGTATTCCCTTCAAATTGGGGTGGGTTCGTGGAGCTGTAATCAAACCAATTTTCGCCATTGTTCTGAGTGTATTCCATAGTCTCATCGGCATCAACAATGACATTTGCATTGTCATCTACGCTTACTGCTGGTGCTACCGGTATTGGCTGAATTGGTGGGAATGGTGGGAATGTCGGTAGTGGTGGAATCATCGGGAAGAAGAAGTTATTGAAAGCTATTTGTATCTCACTGTAATTGGTGTAACCTCCATTTGGCTTTCTATCCAACATCCACTTTGACAACCGTTCCATTTCCGCAGCATTAGAAGAAATAATCTGCATTTTATGGAAATCAAGTGGGAATATCCCTATGAGGCTCTCCTTAGGAGTTCCCTTATATTGCTCCGCTTTTTGTTGAATTTTATATAGCCCTGTTAAAGCTTCATTCATTTCGTTAGTCGTTGATGCTTTGGTAAAATAGAAACTTTGACTAAGCATCATATTGAGATTCATCACAGACTGTTCTAGTGATAAATCATTTCCAATTCTATCTAGATTAACTGAATATGATAATATGTTTTTATCCAGATCGGGCCCCAATAGATACTGATATAGTTGTGGCTGAATCGCACTTAAATATTCTGGGCTGAAAACATTGTTCGCACTAGCTAGTTTCTCAAAATAAGAGGTTAGCTTAGCTTGCATAACAGGCAATTGATGTTCACGCATAACTAATAGACCTTGGAATGCCAGATCAACCGTAAATTGAATTTGATCCGTGTTCAGATATTTACCCTCTGGTAGATGGGAATGTCCCACTAACGATATGATTGCATTCTGTTCATCAGGAGGGAGGGATTCAAATGCTGGAACCATGGTGATGAAGCTCGTATTTTGAAGTAGCTCACTTATTCTTGAGGCATCAAAGTTTGCCCCAATAACATTATTGAATTCGCTTAGCAACGTATTAGATGTAAATGTTATGGATTGCATCTGGTATGCAATTTCCATATTATTTCTATCCTGAACGATTACATTAAAATAGTACGTTTCTCCTTCGACTAAATCCGTAATTACTTTGGTGAATATGCCTGTTGTGGAATCTCTACCACCAATCCAATTACCATAAGCGTATTGTGGAAATCCGCTGATTTCCTCCATATCTTTGATATTAGGTGCCTGGGAGACGAATACTTGATAATTCAGATCAGGTGAAGACGTTGTAACTGACTCGGCATACTCCCAACTTAGTTCAACCGAGTCATCACCAATGTTCTTTACTGTAATTAGACCATCTTTCCCCGGTACCGGATACGATACTTCTGCGCTAACCTTTCCTACTGGTGCCAACCATGGTGCTACCAATAGCAAAATAAGCAACATGCTCACTATTTTTCTGTACTGCATATTTCTGATCCCCCTAATCTCGCTTTCAAAAGATAGGCCTATTGTAGTACACAACTCTGAACGAATTCTGAACATTAGAGCAAATAAAAGGCCTTATTTCCATTATATAGAGTTAAAATAGAGGTAATTTCATTTTTTTCGTCATATTTCAACATTTTTTTCGTTAAACATGTCATCTAAGACCTACTATCAGCCTATCGACTGGATATCTAAACAGAGACCAACATTTCATTTATGAGGAGAATCTCTTGAGGGGTTTCGTATATGAATAATTAAGATAAAACAAATCACATACGCTACATCCTATCTATGAAACACACTTGTGTAAGCCTTACCATTGCTCTATAATTTCGTTCAGATGCACAATATGGATATCGGGTAGAATGATCATCAGAAAAGATGTACATTCTGCATGATGAGGTGGAAGGGGAGGAGCTCCGTTGTTACAGCTTTCGGAAAAACAGGCACAGGATATTGTCGATAAAATGATGCAGGACATTCCATACAACATCAACATTATGAATGAGCACGGCATTATTATTGGAAGCGGGCAGAAGGAACGTGTGGGCACCATTCATCAGGGCGCTGTCCGCGCGTTGACGACAGGAAGCAGAATTGAAGTCTGGCAGGATGGCACACTTGAGAAAATGGGCACTAACGAGCCGATTCTAATCAATCAGCAGCATGTCGGAGTCATTGGCATATCCGGTCATCCGGATGAAGTTCGGCCATTCTGCAACATCGTGCGCACCACCGTATCCCTCCTGATCGAACAGCGTAATCAATTGGAAAGTATGGCCCATGAAGCTTCACGTAAAAAGGCCTTTATCGAACGACTGTTGAACCAGCCCGGTTCCTACTCACAAAAGGTCAAAAAAGAAGCTCTGCAATACCGTATTGATCTGCAATTGCCAACCGTTCTTTTATATATCCGTTTTCCCAGGATATCGATGGAGGCTGACACTGAGATCAACCGAATATTGCTCCAGGTTCCTTCATTCTCTGTTGAAGGTGATGGAGATACACAGATCATCCTGATCCAGAATGAAGCAGACGTGGATCCAATGATCCAGCGTTTGAGTCAGATTACACCCGAAGCATTCATCGCGATCAGCCGAAAAGAAGCTTATATCGCCACCGGTTATGGACAGGCCCGGTCTGTGATGAACATCCTGTTGGCACTTCAGCCAGCTTCACCGATCATTCGGTATGATGATGTGCCTTTCCTGGTACGATTCAGCTCGGCTGATCTAACACCGTATGCCAACATCGTCAGCAAACTTGAAGAAACAGCTGATCTACTAGATACGCTGCGCAGCTTCATCCATCATAACGGCAGTATGAGCACGACAGCAGATCATCTCAATATTCACCGCAATACGCTTCAATATCGGCTCAAACGCATACAGACCCTTACCGGCAAAGACCCTCGCAACTGGCTGGAGCTCATCGAGCTTACCCATGGACTACTCGCGTTCTATCAGTAATGTCAGAGCAGCTTCCGAAAATGGCAAAAGACGAGAAACAGATCACCTGATTTCAGGCATATCCATATCCCGTCTTTTTTCACATCGCATTCCGATACGATCCCGTACGACCTCGTACGCTCCGATTCTCACTGACTTAAGATATCAGACCCATTTTCAGTATTCTTGCAATATTCTCCGTTGTTCGCTCTACATTCTCCGGGCCTTCTCGCAATAGTCCCTCCAGATCTGCTGCCCCAGGCACAATACCAAATATGGCATCAATGCCTTCCGCGTACAAGGTGTCGATTCCTTCCCCCACACAGCCTGCAATGGCAATCACAGGTTTACCTGCTTCCTTCGCTGCCCGAGCAACGCCATAGGGGGTCTTGCCAAATTTCGTTTGGAAGTCGATACCGCCTTCCCCCGTAAATACCACATCCGCAGCAATCAACTTTTCACGCAACCCGGTATATTCAATGACAATTTCAATTCCTTTACGTAATACCGCCTGTGTGAAAATCAAAAGTCCCGCGCCCAAACCGCCAGCTGCACCGGCACCCGGCACATCACGGATATCTTTGTGAAGCTGCTGTTTCACCACATCTGCATAATGGGACAGGTTCGCATCCAGCTGCTCAACCATCTCTGGGGTGGCCCCTTTCTGTGGCCCAAACACCCTCGATGCGCCATGCTCCCCTGAGAGTGGATTAGTCACATCACAGGCCAAAATGAACTCCGCTTCCTGCAAACGCTCATCCAGACCGGATACATCAATCTGAGCCAGTTGATCCAAAGCCCCGCCCCCGCGCGCAAGCGGATGACCCTCTGCATCCAGAAACTTGGCGCCAAGCGCTTCAGCCATGCCAGCCCCACCATCATTGGTCGCACTGCCACCAATGCCGATGATGATTTTGCGTATGCCAAGATCCAAACACGCCCGAATCAACTCTCCTGTTCCATAGGTTGTCGTCCGTAGCGGGTCTCGGGTTTCTTTGGTTACCAGATGTATGCCACTGGCCGATGCCATCTCAATGGCTGCCGTTGTTCCATCACCCAGAATGCCATACTGAGCAGTGACTGTCTGGCCCAATGGCCCGCTCACCTTTTGCTGGTGAAGGACACCACCGGAAGCATCCACAAGGGACTGCACAGTCCCTTCACCCCCATCCGCCATAGGTACATGAATATATCCCGCCGTCGGGTATATTTTCCGCAATCCTTTTTCCATCGCGATACATACTTCTTTGGCTGTCATGCTTTCCTTGAATGAATCCGGCGCCAACACAAAAGTATGCTCTTTATTCTTTCCAGCTTCTCTCACCGCTCTCACTCCATCCATTAGATTAAAGGATAAACCCGTATAGTAATGTCGCTACGATAGCCATCGTGCCACCTACAATCGCTTCATATGGAATAACGCCCATCCGCTGACGAATCGTCATCTTCATGCTATCTGCCGAGACGTGGAAGTAATTGCCCTGTGGTAAAGAATCGATAACGGTCGCTCCAGTGTGCACCATCACGGCAGCTGCCAGCGGCGCTATGCCCATGTTCAGGATGGCATCACCGAATGAGCCTATTGCCAGAATAACTCCCGTCGACGTCGAAGCCGTTGCTGCCGCCATCAGACCATACACTTGTTAAACACGCTTTCATTATAGATGCTGGAGGCTAGAATAAATATTGATGAAAGGACGAAATTCATTATGCATATGCACAATAAGAACGGCGTAGGTTGATTTCGGCCGAACATCATCATCATCATCATCGTTTATATGAAGCACACAAACAGCCTGTTGCCTCGTCATCCATGGCAGCAGGCTTTTTATGATTGGAGTTCCTTGGCAGTTTCAGCACACACACCTACCCTACTCCTTCTCTCCGTTTCCAAGTGTATACTCGCTTAGCTTTCCTTCATAGACCAACTGCAATCGTTCACTCTGACGAAAATCATCCGGTGTCACCAGAGCAGGCAGCTTGTTCCACAGCTTGATTCCCGAACGCTGTAGAATCTCAGCCACGAATTGAGAGCAGAAGTAGGAGTTGCTGAACTCCACTGGCTCCTTGAGCGTAATGCCGATCACACCCAGCAGATTGTACATATATTTCTGGCGGCTGCGGATGAAGATATGCAGCACGCGTTTCATCTTTTCCACTTCACGATCCGTCACCTGAAGCTCATAGATCACACATGTTGTGTTGGGATACTTGCTGTATGTACCTGTCTGAATATCTTCCTTCACAAACCCGCCGTTCAGCGGATTGCTCGGATGCTTGCGACCGAAGCTGTACAGTTCGGATAATTCTTTGTCAAATGAGATCGATGCGTGATTATATGGCGCTCTGGTGTAACTCTGAATGACCTTGGTAAACAGTGTTCCTGTATTCGTAAGCAAGATATAGATCGAGCGTTCATCTGTCATAACAAAATTTCCCCTTATCAAGTTGGCACTATTCCTTCATAATAACATAGGTACCCTATAATGGAGTCTTACTTTGAATAAGCAGGTGATCGGTACGTGAGCAGTTCATTATTTACACTAACGCTAATCTTCACAGCTTTACTGGTGATACATATCGTGTACAAAATTATTGCAAAGCTTCAGCCAAGCAAAGACTATTCAGGCATCGGCCAAAAAATCAAAACCTGGTGGGGCATGTTCGTAATCTTCTGCCTCGCAACCCTCTTCAACCCCATTGTATCGCTGATTTCCCTCATGGTGCTCGCATTCTTCTCACTCAAAGAATACTTCTCCATGATTCGCAGTACACGTAAAGCCGACCGCAGGCTGTTCCTATGGGCGTATCTGGCGATTCCGGTTCAGTTTTACTGGATCTACATTGGATGGTACGGCATGTTTATCGTGTTTATTCCACTATATGTGTTCCTTGTGCTGCCCTTGCCACGCCTGATTAACAAAGGCACGGTCGGTTTCCTGCGCAGTGTCAGCTCCACACAATGGGGACTGATGCTAATGGTGTTCGGGCTGAGTCACCTTGCCTATTTCCCGTTCGCCACACCGGAGTACGGCTCCAAGCTGGTACTGTTTCTCGTCGTGTTAACACAACTTAATGATGTGGTTCACTATCTGGTCTCTCTCTATCTGGGCAAACGAAAAGTGGTGCCTACCGCCAATCCTTTTGTCACCTGGGAAGGGTTCTCCTGTGCATTCATTGTAACGACAGCAACGTCGTATTTCATCCATCCCTACCTGACGCCATTTGATTGGAAATTCTCGCTGTTCATCGGGGTGCTGATCAGTTTGGCCGGATTCTTCGGCAGTCTAACGGTGTCTGTACTGAAGCGCGACCTGTTAATCGGGGATGACAACAAGTTCGATTCGCTCAAAAAAAGCTACCTGAGCCGGGTCGACAGCCTGACCTATACCTCTCCGGTAATGTTCCACGTGGTCCGTTATTTCTTTGACTTTATGTAGCAACTATATAAATTGAACTAAAAAATAATATTTACACTTGCCACTACGATGACAGAACAACTTGATAATATGGATGTCAAAAAAAGCAGCCCAAGTGGCTGCTTTTTCTGTTCAACAGACTTCTTCACTGAGCCTGAATGATAACCTGCTACTTCAACTTAATTTCTTTCTCGGACATGAGCATGTTTCCCTCATCATTGGTGAAGACAAACGTGGCTTTACCGCGTTCGCCCTTCATCTCATCCGAATAGATAAATCCGGAGAATTGCCCGTTCCCGCTAAAATAAAAGCCTTCTTCACCAGTTTCACCATGTTCAATGGCTTCCTGTAGCGAATTCACAATCGTCACCGTGTTAGACGTCCATCGCATCTCTGTTAGTGCATAGCCTTTCGGAACCTGTTTAATTCCAAAATCAAAGCTGTTGCCCTTCATCGGTTTGTCCGACTGGTCGATGACGATCTCAATCTGCTCAGACGTCTCAGTGGATTCGGATTGAGCCGTAGGCTTGCCTTCTTCGCCACTCGCATTGCCTTGGTTATTGTCATTCTTCGCATCCGAATTAGGAACAGAGGTATTTCCAGCTTCCTCAACGGGCTGCTTCGATTGCGGGTAGGCATGTTCCTGAACCGATTCACCACTAGTGCCACAGGCACTGACTAATAACGAAATACATAGCACAGACATGCACAGTGCAGATTTCTTTATATTTATTTTCATCATCTAATTCTCCCTTCATTCATCTTCAGCACGTAGATCTATATCAGTTGAACTATTCATTTACACGATAACGGAGAGGACAGAAAAGACCTGAAAAAGCGAAGCGTTCGCCTATAAGCTTTCTGAAAGAAAGCTGCATCGGAAGCATACGCTATCCCCGGATTTCCCCCTTCGGAAAAGGGAATCAAAAAATCTGGGGATAACAGCGATTGGAAGGTTATTCTGTCATCGTAGTGTCAGTGTAAATATTCTTTAGTTCAACTTATATAGCACACCACTTACTAATCACTACACCATATCGTCCCTCATGAAGCTCCATTATATGTAAATGACTAATAAATTCAGTATGCTGTCATACCTCGATGATTCTGAAAGGAACTTGTGAATGACGTATTACGCAGATTATCTTATCGATCAAACCCTGGCAAAACTAACACTTGGCCAATCCGAATGGCATTATGCTCAAGTTTGTTCACTTTCTTGATTGCTTCTACATACACACGAGTGTCCATCTGCTGAGGTTTATGCGCCAGAGAAATGCCCCACAGCGTATCTCCCTGCGATACGACCACCTGATCACCCGATAACCATTGCTCATCGTCGGCAAATGCAGTGAATACAGCACTGCACCCTATGACTATAATTAGAGCTATGATGACCATCTTCATTAGCCAAGTTGGCATCTTCACACCCTTTATGATTAGCTTTTTAACATACATGGTGCGAGATTCGGACGTTTTTGCATAAACGGGTTCATAAATACTTTTGTACGTAGAATATCTCATTCCAGTCAGCCTCCAAACTTTCGTTCCGATCATCTTCAATTCCATGCTTACCTATGTATTTTTCCTATAACAATGAACGTTCAATAATCATCTTATTTCGGGAATAGGCATCCATGCCTAAGCCGCTCTACTCTGATAGGTCTATATTACCAGTTCACTCTAAACAAATTCTGAACAAAACGAAGTTCATTGCTGCATCAGATTTAATCTATCCAATATTCATGCCTGATTTTCGGCGATGCTTGCTGCAATATTTTTCTATAATAAGTTAATGATTAAGATTCTACTGAGGTAAGGACGTGCTTCTCCATGATTTCTGCTGATCTGAAGGAACAATATTATGAGGCACTTGTGGCCAAGAATTCGGAATACGAGGGTTTATTCTATGTCGGAGTCCGAACCACAGGTGTATTCTGTCGCCCCACATGCCCTGCGCGAAAACCTAAATTCGAAAACTGTGAATTCTATGAGACGGCTCAGCAGGCTCTTCTGGCTTCCTATCGCCCTTGCCAGCGTTGCCGCCCGCTATCTCACCCTAACCAAGTATCAGATGTTGTTCGCGTGTTGGTGGAAGCTGTAGAGAAACAGCCGGAGAAGCGCTGGAAAGGACAGGACTTCAAGGCACTCTCTATTGATGAATCCACAGCTCGACGTCAGTTCAAAAAGCGATTTGGCATGACCTTTGTTGAGTATGCTCGCGCTCGACGCATGGGACTTGCCCTGAAAAATATTCGCTCCGGTCGCACCGTTATTGATAGCCAATTATCTACCGGATATGAATCAAGCAGCGGCTTCCGCGATGCCTTTTCACGGATCATGGGTGCCGCCCCTACACAAGTCGATGAAGGGCATGTCCTGAAAGCGTCCTGGATTGACACCCGCCTCGGCCCGATGATGGCCATTGCAGATGAAGAGGCGCTATATTTACTGGAATTTGTGGACCGCAGAGGTCTGGAACGCGAAGTTGAGCGTCTGCGCAAACGAACCAAATCAGCGATTGTGCCCGGCACTACATCTCCCATCCAGTCCATTGAGCGTGAACTAAACGAGTACTTTCAAGGTATTCGGACAGCATTCGACACACCGTTGTTCTGTTTAGGAACACCATTTCAAAGACAGGTATGGGATGAGCTCATAGCTATTCCGGCAGGGGAAACGAGGTCATATCAGGATATCGCGAATGCACTGGGGAAACCGACTGCTTGTCGAGCTGTGGCACAGGCGAATGGGGCCAATCAACTGGCGATTGTGATTCCATGTCACCGTGTAATCAATGCCAGTGGGGAACTGGGCGGATACGGCGGAGGATTAACGCGCAAGAACTGGCTTTTGAATCACGAGAAACAGGAACAGGGTAGCTGAATAAATGAATTACGCAACAGATGTTTAAAGGAATGCATGTATATGACAAAGGAGAGTTAAGATATATGAGTACGCTAGAAAAGAAAGCAGCGATGTTCCAACAATACCATGTAAAAGGAAAACCACTTGTTCTGGTCAATGTGTGGGATGCTGGAAGCGCACAAGCCATGCAATCGGTTGGAGCAACAGCGATTGCAACAGGTAGCTGGTCTGTAGCCGCTGCCCACGGTGAATCCGATGGTGAAGTGCTGCCATTCCAGTTGGTATTGGCTAATCTGGCACGGATCACAGCGAGTGTGGAGTTACCAGTAACGATCGATATAGAGGGAGGGTATGGGAGGTCTGCGTCAGAAGTGAAGGAAAATGTCCTGCAAGTCATCGAGCATGGTGCAGTGGGGATTAATATGGAAGATCAACTTCCAGATGAGGTAGGACTGTACGCTGTAGAGGAGCAATGCCTGAGACTATCCGCCGCCCGAGAAGCTGCGGTGCAGGCTGGCATTCCACTGTTCATTAATGCTCGTACAGATATTTTCCTGCAACTTGCGCCTGAACACCATAACCAATCCTACCTAGAGGAAGTGCTCATCCGTTCCAGATCTTATGCAGAGGCAGGAGCCAGCGGTCTGTTCGTACCAGGTTTACAGGATCACCAACTGATTCAGGAATTATGTGAGCGTTCCCCCCTTCCAATCAACGTTATGGTTACCTCTCCTGAGCCTTCACCAGCCCGACTTGCTGCACTCGGTGTAGCTCGCGTAAGCTATGGACCTTATCCGTATCTGCAAGCCATGGAACACCTGAAAGAGCTGGGGCGAAGTATTTTAACGGGAAATTAACTGGATGGCGTGTTATAATCACCTCTATTGAACATTTACAGGAGGCACATATGCTTAACGTTGAACAAAAGCTTGAAGTGCTACAATCGTATCCCCAACTGCAACGCAAAGATGTTTCTCTCGGGCGTGTTAACTTCCACTTCGAAGAAAGTGCGTATGAGAAAAAGATTGTTGCTCTGCATATTCACCCTAACGGTAACGGTTATATCTATGCAGGTCTACTGCCCAACTATGAGACCGATGCTAAAGGATTCGTCAATATTCGTGATTACTCCGAAGCAGATCTGCGTACATTGTTAGATGAAACGATCAAAGCGATGTCTCACAATCCCAACGCAGTTGAATTCAAAGAGCCAGAACAAGTAAAAGTTGCTCCTACATTGGCTACAACCTCTACGGGTGGCGGAACGTGGATCGATGAAGATGGACATACGCTGACTTTAAAATATGAAGATGACATGTGGTATGTGTATTCCGGTGTTAATCTGGATATGGCTTTCGAAACGCGTAGCGAAGCTGGCGAGTATCTCAAAGACGAAGCATTCAAGCCACAAGCTCAGGCTTAACGCATACAGATACATTTTGGATACCAAGGACTTCACCAAAGATGATACCAAAAACACGAGGCGAATTCGCACTCGTGTTTCTTTGATTACAAGGGAGTTTCGCTTAGGTTCCTTCTTATAACATATCAGTCTTTACTGGATTTCGTTGTAAGCGGAGCGTTCTTCATCATGGGATAGGTGGACAGGAGTAGCGCACCACCAAAGGCCCCAAGAACAGTAAACAGGCTCATCATGTTTACACTCATAATCCACTTCATCCACTCCCCAAAATCTGCGAAGACAACGATCAGTGTGATAATTAGACTCACCCCAAAGAACATCATGAAGAAGTTACGCATCCCCAAGCGCTTCCAGCAGACCGTTGGGAAGGCGGAGAATCCCAGTACGAGAAAGCCACACATCAGATCAATCCACAGGTAGGAGAAGAAATGATATTCGCTTGAATACAACATGCCAGGTTGATATAAGGTAACGTCAACAATCCCTTTGTCCTGAATCAGATGTACGATGAAATAGATCACATGCAAAATGGCCATGGTGCCTGCAACCATCCATATCGAGTTCATATAGAAGGACTTCATGAATTGAATTCGGGTACTGCCCATACCGATCGCAACCGGAAACTGTGTAATGATTCCCGCGATCGCAAACGCACATATGCCGCCGTACATTGGACCAAACAGTTGTGTGGAATACGTGACGTCAAATGCGAGTCCAATGGCCACATATACGACAGTGAGCATCAGAGCAATGGATGAGAAGATAATCAAATACAAACGCATATCCTCACGGATCAGTCGGTTGGTGCCTTTGATTGAATTCATGGCCTAACCCCCTCTTGATTACGGGTCATGTTAACCAAGTAATCCTGTAATGTCGCCTTCTCAATGGAAAGCCCTTGTGTATGAGCGATGTCCTTCCACTTCTTCGAGTAGGGCTCATCAATCATCACTTTCAATGTCGATCCCAACTGGGAAGAGTCGATGACCTTAACATCTGTTGTAACACGATAAACATCTTCAATTAACCCTGTTAGAAGAATTCCTTTTTCGCGCATCTCTTCCATCGGCTGATTCATTAACACCTCTCCGGCCTGCAAAACGATAAGGGACTCGCATAAAGGCTGAATCTCCTCAATATGATGGCTGGATACCAGAATCAGACGCGGGTTATCTTCATAACTTTCCAGTAGGGCATTGTAGAAGAATTTGCGCTTCTCGGCATCAAGTCCATTGGTTGGCTCATCCAGAATCGTTACATTTGCATTACTGGCGAGACCCAATATAATCTGGGCAGCTGTTTTCATACCTTTCGAAAACTTAACGATCTTTTTCTTCGCCGGTAATTCGAACATATCGATTAACTGCTCCGCAAAGGTTTGATTCCACTGCGGATGGAAATATTGACCCATTTGAACCATATCATTAATCGTCCAGTTTTTCCCCAGTGGATGATTCTCCTGGATGTAGCATAGATGCTCTTGAGCTGCCAGATTATTGTAAGGGTCCTGGCCCATAATCCGAATAGTCCCACTATCCGGGCGATTATGTCCTGCGAGCAAACTCATCAGTGTTGTTTTACCCGCACCATTTCTTCCCCAGATCGCACTAATGATCGGCTCGCTCTCATGTAGCGTGACCTGGTTCAGAACGGGCGTCTTTTGATAACTGTAGTTGACCTGCTCCATATGAATCATAACTCACTCTCCTTATCCTTCTTGCCTCGAATCAGATCAATGATCATGTCTTCATTCATGTGAATTCGTCTGGCTTCTTCAAGTAAAGGCTTGATGTATTCTTCATAAAAATCCTGCTTCCGTTCAACGAGCAACGCTTCTCTTGCTCCCTTCGCAACAAACATTCCAACACCTCGCTGTTTGTATATAATCCCCTTGTCCACGAGCTCCTGCAGTCCTTTACGGGCTGTAGCCGGATTGATATTGTAAAAGCGTGACAGTTCATTGGTTGAGGGAACCTGTTCTTCCACCTTCAATCTGCCCTCCACAATATCATCCATAATCATCGTGGCAATCTGATGAAAAATGGGCTGAGATTCATCCAAAGTCGATTTCATGTGCTTCCAACTTTCATACGTATTCATTAGTCAGTTAGTCGGTTAGTTACTCATGTAACTAACTATAGTATACAAAAACGCAAATGTAAATAGGCGGACTTAATTTATCACCTTTCCTACCTTGGCTCTGTTGTATTGATTAATTAGACCGTCCAGGACTACGGATTGCCGGATTACTTCCGGATGAAGCAGACTGCCGTACTCCATATGCATGCGATATAACAACTGTCTGGCATCTTCGATCCGTGATATCAAATCCAGGCGATCCATAGTACCCCTCCTTTTTGTCATATTTTAGTGTATTATGCCAATCAAAAGAACAGGTGAGATACGACATACTTTTTTTCCACTTGGATATACAAAAAAAACACCTCTGAAATAAATCAGAAGCGTTCTTTTCATTTTTATTACGTTCCAAATCCGTGATCAGCAGATCTCATAATTTCGGGGTTAGGGACGTCATTGCCTGAGACAGGTTCCGTAGCAGGAGCTACGATTTGTACAACGATACTACAGGTAGCTATCAGCAAAGCCAACTTTCTCTTCATTGAGTTTCTGCACCTCACTAATGATCATTTTGTACTGCTGTTTCGCCGTCTCAGATGCAAATTCCCTGTATTGCTCAAACAGTCCGACACCTCTAAGCATACCTCGTCCACTGCTAATTTCAATAGCAAATCTTAAGCTATCCAGGACATAATTTATTCCTAAATAGTACTCGTCTTTTTTTAGATAGTATGCACCCAGATCGGCTAAAAGTCGTAAATATCGATCATCCGTAACCTGTCTGCTCACTTTGCCAATTCGGTTACTCTGTTCCTGATATGTGAAGTAAGACTCATACTCACTGAGTACACTATCAATATTCTCACCATATCGATTAGCCGCCGTGACGATGTCGCAAAGTGCCGGGAAAATCTCATTCTCCTTTGATGAGATATAAGCGAGGTAATCAGGCAACACCTCAAACTGACCACCCATTAATTGATATATATAACGGTTAGCTTCAGCCCATTCCTGGAATTGATTCATGACTACCAACTCATCTTGATCCGGACTCTTTACCCAACTGTTATCCGTATACAAAGAAACATATTTCAGCGCACCGGTATAGTCCTTTAAGTGATAACATGCACTACCATAAGCGAGGTAGGAGTAAAGAATATAGAAAACAATGGGTCTTTTCGTCTCCTCTTGTTTCCTTCGACCATTCATCTCATAATGGATGGCTGCTTTTATTTTCAATTTCTCAGATAACTCCTGAACCTTGTTCCATCTATGCAACGCACCAAAGGCATTAATCAGTTCGTTAAGCGCATCCAATTGATAGCGCTCGTCCAGCCGATCCACATAGTATTCGAACCGGGCTGCGATAATCAGATTCCGTTGCTGATCATTAGTCAGTCCCAACCTGAACAGTCGATACTGACAGAGTGCAAGTCGCTCGGAGTGTTGCATTTTCTCGCTTTCAGCGATGTTCTCATATAGTAGAATGGCTGGTTTGAATTTACCTGCATGGTAGAATTCTTCAGCCACATCAAATAACAAAGGAATATAGGACAGATTATCCATCATCAGACGAATAACCTCTTCAATGCAGTCTAACTTGTCCAACTCGGCACAGCGATGAAGGAAGGGTCCCAGTCTTCGCCAGTCAGGGGTTGCGTGTACGAAACACTCATCTATGTATAATTCATAGAAGTAACCTTCTTCCAGCCTCATGGCGGAAGTGATGCGATCCAACTGCTGCATGGCAATAGGCCGATTTTTGTTCAAAATATTGCTCAGCGTACCCGAATTAATCCCTGACGTTTCCGAAAAATGACTAATGGACATCTGTTCACTCTTCAAATAACTTTCCAAGTGATCGCGTATCGTGGTTGTCGGCTCCAAACGAACACCACCCTCCAAAATAAAAACCATAAACAGGATTATCGGTATGCAAAAGTAATTATATGTAATTAGAAAGTAGCGGTCAATATAATAAATTCAACTAATTTGTAATAAAACCATTTTAATCCTTTAATTAAAACAAAGGTCTCTACCCTTATTTTATATCGGAAATGCGTCCGGCATCAAACCTGAAAACAGACAAAAAACACGAGCCAGCGACGGGCTCGTGTTCTCAACTGACTCAGCAGTCAGTATGCTCACCATAACTTGAATTTAAGGCAGTATATTGCCTGCTGCACGGTAAATTTCATACCACTCTGGACGCGTGAGATGAACATCTCCTGCTTTTACACAATCTTGCAGACGTTCAATATTCATCGTGCCTGTCACAGGCTGCATATGCGCAGGGTGACGAAGCAACCATGCAATCGCAATTGTCGTATTGCTCACGTCATACTTCGCAGCGATCTCGTCGATCTTCGCATTCAATTCCGGGAACTTATCGCTTCCCAGGAAGACACCTTCGAAGAATCCGTACTGGAACGGAGACCAAGGTTGAATGGTGATATCATGCAGACGACAATAATCAAGGATACTGCCGTCACGGTTAACCGCAGCGTCGTTCTCCATGTTCACGTTGATTCCACTGTCAATCATCGTAGTATTGGTAATACTCATCTGCAACTGGTTGGCTACCAGTGACTGTTTTACGTATTTTTTCAACAATTCGATCTGGTTCGGATTCTGGTTGGATACCCCGAAGTGACGCACTTTGCCTTCGCGCTCCAGTTGATCAAAGGCTTCAGCCACTTCCTCCGGCTCAACCAATGCATCCGGACGGTGCAGCAGCAGAACGTCAAGATAGTCTGTCTTCAGACGTTGCAGGATACCATCCACCGAATTCAGGATGTGCTCTTTGGAGAAATCAAACATGCCCTTGCGGATACCACATTTGGATTGAAGAATCATATTTTCACGAACTTGGGGATTCATCTGTACCGCTTCGGCAAAGATCTCCTCACATGTTCCTGTACCGTAAATGTCAGCATGGTCAAAGAAATTCGCGCCAACCTCCATCGCAGAACGAACAAAATGTTCGGCTTCCTTGCCATCTAATGAATTAATCCGCATGCAGCCTACGGCGACTACGGGTACTTCAAGTGTGCTGTTGCCCAATTTCATGGTTCTCAAGATGTTTTCCCTCCATATTCGAATATTATCGTGTATCTTACTTTTGATTGTGACACAAATCTGCAATCGGTTTCAATAGATTTATCCTACATTCATATGGAGAAATGATAGGTTCTGAGTCTCCGCCTATAATTACACAGGATTGAGTTATACTTCTTCCGGTACAATGACCTCAATATGTCTTGGCAGAACACGGATATGAATCGGCAGGGCAGGACCTTCCTCCCCATCTACATTCGTGCGAATGGCTTCCACTGAGCGGACATGGACATCTCTGGCTGTAAAATAGTCCACATCCTTATGGTCTTTCAGACTACCAAATAACAGGGAAGTACCCAGGGTCAGGCTGTTGAACACGCTGATATTACGAACAACAAAGCAATGTATCAGGCCATCGTCCACTTCTGCATCCGGGGACAACTTCTCGAATCCTCCGACTGAATTGGTCAGTGCGGCCAGGAAAAGTGGCGATTCCCCCTCCCAGATCTGTCCATCATATTGAATGGTTAGATGATTCGCTGGTGTATTCACCAGGTCTTTCAAGCCTTCTTTCAGATATGCGAATGAACCCAGCTTCGACTTCTCATCCGAGGATACGGATAACAGAGCTTCTGCCAATGAACCTGCAGCCACAACGTTGGCAAACAGGCGATCATTGATTTTTCCCAGATCCACGATATGGGTCTGATCCGAACGTAACTGCCTAATGGCTTCTTCGGGGTCAAGCGAGATATTCAGCGCACGTGCAAAATCATTCACCGTTCCCAGCGGTACGACGCCCAGGCGGGGACGATGATCCTGATCCATCATGCCGTTAATCGTCTCATGCAGCGTACCATCCCCACCAATAGAGATGACCAGATCACAGCCGTCTTTGCAGGCACTCAGGCAGTAGTTCGTGGCATCACCTTCCCCGGCTGTCTCGTTAACCACCACCTCATACTGCTGTGACTCCAGAATCTCTCTGACTCGGGACACATACTGCTCGGCCTCTTCCTTACCTGACGATGGATTACTAATGATCATGGCTTGGCGCATACTCACATCTTCCCCTCCACATTGGCATCTTTACTTCATCTATACCCGTTTCATGGGTGCGTTGAATAGGGTCTGCGGGAGATGTTCCATTTTTTTTGATAAACATGTCTCTGAAGAGTGCAGAGCAGGGTTTGTTTCATATAGAATAGAAGTATAGGAATACCCATTACTAATTTTTTGTTCCTTTTTCCCGTTGACGGGTTAATAACTATAGATGTGCTTTTAGCCGAAGCTGCAAAAGTTAAACTGATCCAGTTACACATAGCACCCCGAGGGCAGAACAACCCTACGATTACTACTGTTCGGAGTATTTTATAATTTTATATTTTAAGAATCGGAATCGGAGGGAATGCATGCAATGAAAAGAATGACGCTATTATTTCTAGTATTCATCCTGAGTCTCGGTGCATCGGGGCAAGCTATGGCTTACACAACTACAGACTTGGGCGAGGGAATCATTGAAGATCCCGTACTGGAGGACGGACTGAAGCTAATCCTGAACAAACCTCTGGATGTTCCACTGACTTCAACTGATCTGGAGCAGCTTGAGGTGGTGGATCTGAGCAATGCAGGTATTCACAGCCTGTCCGGTCTGGAGTATGCCACCAATCTGACTCACCTCCGATTATACGGGAATGAGATTGAGGATCTGACACCGCTTGAGCATCTGACCAAGCTTCGGGAGATCGATGTTCGCAACAATTACATTACATCCATACACGCACTAGCTGAATTGAAAGACTTGGGACGGCTGTATATCAGCAATAACTCCATTTCTTCCATAGAGGTTGTACGCGGATTCACCCGATTACATACATTCCACGCCAGTGGGAACCAGATTGACAGTCTTGAAGCACTTTCGGATGCGGATGAACTGAATTGGCTTGAGATCTCGAACAATACCATCAGTGATCTAACGCCACTCGTCGATAAAACCCAGCTCCAACAACTCAATGTGGCGAACAACCAGATTCAGACGCTGGACGTAATAGCTGAACTGCCAAATACACTGCGGGATCTGAATGTGGCAGGCAATCTCATCGCGGATCTGACACCATTGGAACACATGACACGGCTACGGACACTCGATATCTCCGGTAACCAGGTACAGCACCTCAAGGGGCTTGAGGGACTGACTGGGCTTACAGAGCTGAATGCAGAATCTAACCAGATCTATGATCTGAAACCTCTACAGCAGCTTTCCAACCTGGATGTATTAAAATTGTCCAACAATCGGGTGTGGGATCTGACACCGATTGCAGGTTTTACATTTACCCGTGATCAGTCCGCGACAAATGCCATTCAGGATATCTCGGCGTCCACCTCATTATCCTCCGGTATTCAGACGTCTACCTCAGAGGTTGAGCCTGCCGGACTTACGGTGCAGAACAACTACCTGGATGTCGTGAGTGGCAGTTATACGATGCAGCTTCTGAATCAGATGAATGTGCGGGAGCAGAAACGAACGCCGCAGGGCAGCTTCCAGCGTCTGATCGAGGGGTCTACCACTGCCCATGTAGGTGATCGCGCTTATGCATTGGAGGCTGCACCTTTTATTGATGAAGGCCGGACCTATGTGCCTCTGCGTTTTGTCTCGGAGCAGTTAAACGCCAGTGTGAACTGGAACAGCGGTACGCGCGAAGCTGTGATCACACAAAATGACAAGACCATTCGCTGGAGCGTGGGCAACAAGCAAGTTGTCGTGAACGATACGCTTGCAATTAATGATGCTCCTCTCTTGATGAAAAATGGCAAAGCATTTGTACCGGTGCGCTTCATCTCGGAGCAATTCAATACGACGGTTGCGTATATCGGAAGCAGCAAAACAATTCTGATCTTCGAAAATAAACCACTTGCTGAACGTACAGAGCCTTGAGTCGTATCTCAAACTCATTACCAGCCATAAGAATCACAGCGAAAGTCCCTGTCTGAACCATCGGCAGGGACTTTCGCTGTGTTATCACATTGGATAATGGTATATGGACAGAGTCATGTACAAGAAAATACAGCATACCAACTGTCTGTACGGACTTGATCTAGTGACATTCTATCTTGGATTAGGGTAAATTTTACACGGTTTAGCATATCTTCTTTTGCAGCGGGAGTTGTTATACTGAACGTAATATATATGACAACTGAGGTTCATGCGAGGAGGAAATTTACATGACATTCACGTTCAGCGGCTATTCCACAACCCAAGACAGCCCGTGGAGAGAGCTATCTTTTGTACCGACAAATGAAAACGCTAACTTAAAGCTCACAGGGGAGCAGCGCAACGAGGTATTCCACTCTCTCTTCCATCCGGATGGCGAGCATAAGTTTAACATCTGTCGTCTGCCGATTGGCGCAAGTGATTATGCAGAGCAGTGGTATAGTCACAACGAGGTGGACGGCGACGTGGCCATGGAACATTTTTCGATCGAACGTGATTTCAAATATCTGATCCCTTACATCAAGGAAGCTCTGAGTTATAACCCGAATCTGCAATTCTTCGCCTCCCCATGGAGTCCGCCTACGTGGATGAAGTCGCCCAAAGCCTATAACTATGGCACACTGCGCTGGGAGAAAGACATTCTGGATGCGTATGCTCTCTATTTTGTAAAATTCGTACAGGCTTACCGTGACGCAGGCATTACCATCCATCAGGTGCATGTGCAGAACGAAGTGATTGCAGATCAGAAATTCCCTTCTTGCATGTGGACAGGCGAGCAGCTTCGTGAGTTCATTGCCGATTATCTGGGCCCGGCTTTTGACAAGCACGGTCTGGATACGGAAATCTGGCTCGGAACGATCAACGCCCCTGATCCATGGGAGGAATTAATCAAGAAGAAAACAAATGACTTCGACGAGTACGCCGGGCTGGTGCTGATTGACCCGAAAGCCTATTCCTACATCAAAGGTGTTGGATATCAGTGGGCAGGCAAAAATGCCATTCAACGTACCGCGGCAAGCTATCCGGAGCTTCGTTATATGCAGACCGAGAACGAATGCGGCGATGGCAACAACTCATGGAACTATGCCAAATATGTATATAACCTCTACCAACATTACTTCAGCAACGGAGTGAACACGTATATCTACTGGAACATGGTTCTGGAACCCAAAGGCCGTAGCACGTGGGGCTGGGAGCAGAACTCCATGATTACGGTAGATCCGGATACAACGGAGGTTACTCGGAACCCCGAGTATTATGTGATGAAGCACTTCGCGCATCATATTGTTCCTGGTGCTCGAAGAGTCGGTCTGTCAGGCGCATGGAGCGGTAAATCTGTCGCTTTCCGCAACCCGGACAACAGTCTCATCGTTGTCATTAATAATCCATTCAAGGACAGCCGCGACTTGTATCTAACCCTTGAAGAAGGACAGACCCTTCACATTGAGCTGGAAGCTGATTCGTTCAACAGCATGGTGATTCAACCGAAATAACAACTTAACACATCGTTAAAAACATAGACATCAATAGCGTCAGGCTCAGGAATTTCCCGGGCTGGCGCTATTTTTCATGGGCCATTCAATGCCTATTGTCACCATTATTGCTACTGTAGAACACAAGGCGAAGACGACTTAAAGATAAGACATTTCACACTTTATATTTACAAATCTATAAATCTAGATATAATGTAATCCAGAGTACTTACTCTCATGTCCAACGCATTATAGGAGGAAAGGCAGTCCCATTTCAGCATATTATATCTACTTTTCTGTATATTTAAATTCATTGGAGGTACCCTTTACATGAAATCACAACAGGTCAACCCGCTCCTTATTCTGATTCTGGCACTCGGAGTATTCGGAATCATTACAACAGAAATGGGAATCGTCGGCGTATTACCTCAGGTCGCGTATAAATTCGGTATCTCGACTGCACAGGCAGGTTGGCTGGTCAGTATTTTCGCGCTGGTCGTAGCCATTGCGGGCCCTTTTCTCACCTTACTGGCATCCGGGATCAATCGCAAAATCATCCTTTTAGCCGCTGTGCTGATGTTTGCCATCTCGAACGTCGTATATGCCTACGCTACAACATTTGAGACCATGTTTATCTTTCGAATGATTCCCGCGCTGTTCCATCCTGTCTTCTTCTCCGTAGCCCTGGTCACCAGTGCCCAACTCGTTCCAGCAGAGAAAAGCAGTCAAGCTGTTGCCAAAGTCTTTACCGGGGTTACCGCAGGCTTTGCCTTTGGCGTGCCGCTGACATCGTATCTTGCTGAACGCCTATCCCTCGAAATTGCCTTCCTATTTGGAGCGATGGTCAGTGTGGTCGCTTTGATCGGCATTTGGATCTGGTTACCCTCGATGCCCGTCAAGGAAAAGATGTCCTATGGCAAGCAGCTCGGCATTTTGCGCAAACCTGGATTATGGCTGAATGTTGCCGCAGTCATTTTTATATTCGCCGCCATGTTCTCCGTGTACAGCTATTTCGCCGAGTATCTTGGACAGGTTACCCAGATGAGTGGGTCATGGATCAGTGTCATGCTTACCGTCTTCGGTGTCGTCATGATCATCGGAAATTTGGCGTTTGGACAGTTTCTGCGCAAGAGCGTGGTCCGTACCGTTCTCCTTTTCCCCCTACTTTATATAGCAGCTTATGCACTCGTCTATTGGGCTGGTAATCACTTCATGTGGATGATTATTGTAGTCATCATCTGGGCATCCATTCATTCGGGCGGATTGATTGTAAGCCAAACCTGGTTAACCACTGAAGCGCAGGACGCGCCTGAATTCGGCAACAGCTTGTATGTATCCTTTTCCAACCTCGGTATTACCTTGGGTACTGCCATCGGCGGATGGTTTATCGCAAACCTGGGGATACATCAACTGATCTGGAGCGGGATAATATTTGCACTGATCGCTTTTGTCTTGATATGGATTAAAATTAAATGCTTCACTACACCAGGAATTGCGAAAAACAATTGAAACAAAGCATCCGCACACAAGTAGCACCATGTCCCCATACTCATCAAGAGGAACATGGCGCTATTGGGTCGTATATAATCCCCAGATTTAGATGGGAGCACAGACTCGTCCAAACGCGAGCTTAAGGATTGTTCGCCAGGTAATTTCTCAGCCATTGCATAGCCGGACGTTCTGTACCATTGCTGTTGACCAAGTGTGAGCCAGCCTGCCAGGTTTGATTCTGGTTGTAACCCCACAGCGTCACACCTTTAACCGCAGAGTGTTTCCACAGCACAGGGAATTTCTGCTGATAACGTTGCAACTGTGTATTGTCATCACCTGTCATATCCAGCTCGGATACATAGATCGGCAATCCAGTCGCTGCAAGCTTGTTCAATACCGTGTTCATCGTGCTTACAGAGACATTATCCATATTGAAGTAATGCGCTTGAATTCCAATACCATCGACTAGACCTCTGCTTTTCAGAAGGTTAATAATCTGGATATATTGGTCCGCTTTAGCCGGATCACCGATAATACCATATTCGTTGATTAACAATTTGGAGTTAGGGAAGGCTTGTCTCGCCTGTTGGAAGGACCAGATAACCCAATCCCACCCCGTTGCTCCATCTCCGCCGATGGCATTGCGGTAAGATGGTTTCGCATGCAGAGGTTCATTCACCACATCAACGAAGGCAGACTTTGAATACCGCTGTCCTGCGGCTTTAATCCATTGTGTCACTTCAGCCTTCTGATCTGCGGCCGAGAGACCGTTCATCCAGATTGGCTGCTGATTTCCCCATACGAGCGTATGGAATTTGAACGGAAATCCATTGTTGTTAGCATAATTGTACGCCATGTCCGCCTGGCCCCAATTCATTACGTTGCGTGTGCCTTCCACAGCATCCCACTTGGTTGAGTTCTCCGGAGTTACCTGATTCCAATACGGGCTAAAATTCGAAGGAACCTGGTTGGCAATAATATTGCCCAGATATTTGCTGCCTTTCGCTAAACCTGCACTCACACTACCAACCGCAACAGATGCAGCGAGAATCCCTACCAATGCCAATGAGCCGACCGTCTTAAACCATTTGGACTTGATCAATGTATTTCCTCCTTCGTTTCTTATATTTTGTTAAGCGCTTACAATATCCACTTTACTGGATAATTATGGTTTTAGATACCTGACAAATTATAGTATTTTATCCCAAAAATAGAATCCTATATTATAATTTTATCTATTTATCTGCCTAAATCCAACATGATTCTTACATTGGAGTTTACATTCACCAAATGTTTATCTAGTATAAAATGATACATATCTTTACATACACTAGATAACAAGGGAGATTACAACATGCGCAAAATTTCAACGAAACGTTTCGCCGGATGGCCCTTATCGTTCCTCTTATGTGCCTCCATTTTGTTCGCCCCGTTTGCATCCACCCCCGTGAAGGCTGCTGAAGCAGACAAAGAAACCAAAATCACCTTATTGGGAACTTCCGATATTCACGGTCGATTCATGCCGTGGGACTACGCTCTGGACGGCCCCAATCCAACTGGAAGCATGACGCAGCTCTACACGATTGTTAAAAAAGTGCGTGCGGAGAATCCCAATACGATTCTGCTTGATGCAGGCGACATGATTCAGGATAACTCGGCTGAGTTGTTTAATGATCAACCCCAATCTCCCATGATGGTTGCAATGAACGAAATGAAATATGACGCATGGGTTATGGGTAATCATGAATTTAACTTTGGACTGGACGTACTGGAGAAGATCTCTTCCCAATTCAATGGACAGCCTCTCGTGGGTAATATTTTCAAAGAAAACGGCGACCGATACATGCCTGCCTATACGATTATCGAGAAAGACGGAATCAAAGTGGGTGTTATCGGAATGAACACACCAATGATTACCGAGTTCGAGAAAGGTACGGATCACCTGGACGGCATCATTGTTAAAGATCCTGTAGAAGAGACCAAGAAGGCCATTGCTGAGCTGAAAGGCAAAGTTGATGTCATGGTTGGACTCATGCATATGGGACTGGACAACGAGAACGGAAATCCGGGAACCGGAGTGACGGATATCGCCAATGCCAACCCGGAGCTGGCTGCCATTTTTGCCGGACACATGCATACTTTGATTGAATCTCAAACGGTTAACGGCGTATTGATCTCCGAACCGAATAAATATGGCTCACACATCTCTCGAATTGATCTGACATTTGTCAAAGACGGCGACAAAGTTGTGCTGAAAAGTAAAGAAGCTCAAGCTCTCGCTGTAAAAGCAGCTGACGGAACGTATGAAGTCTCCGATCCTGCGCTGGAAGAGACACTTCACCCGTTTCATGAGTTCGCTCGTACCGATGCCAACATCGAAGTGGCTGAACTGAAAGGAACAAATCTGGTACCTGCCGATGAAATCAAAGGCATTCCTGCTGTGCAGATTCAGGAGACTCCACTCTCAGACTTCTTCACCGAAGTTATGCTGCATTATAGCGATGCCGATGTGGTCGCGCACCAGATAGATAACGACAAGGCCAAACTGGATGTAGGCCCGATCAAGAAAAAGGATATTGCGTTCAACTATCAATACACCTTCGGTGAAGTAACCGTGTATGAAGTGACGGGACGTGATCTGATGGATTACATGGAGTGGTCTGCGGGGTACTTCAACTCTACACGCCCTGGTGATGTGACCATTAGTTTCGATCCGAAACGACGTGCTTCCAAATACAGCACCGATGATTTCTTCGGCGGCGTAACGTATGAGATTGACCTGACCAAGCCATACGGCAGTCGGATTACGAATCTGAAGTACAGCAACGGTACGACAGTAAAAGAAGACGATACGTTGAAACTTGGCATGAACGCCTATCGAATGGAAGCCCTGATTGCGAAAGGCGGCGCCATGGAGGGGCGTAAGTTCAAGCAGCTCTGGTCCTCCAAGGATGCCTCGGCATTTGGCGAGACCCAAGGTACGATTCGTAACCTGTCCATTGCCTATCTGAAAGATGTCATGAAGGGTGTCTACGAACCGAAGATTCAGCACAACTGGAAAATCACCGGCGTAGACCTGACTGCACCAGAACGTGCAGATGTGGTGGAGTTAATTAACGATGGCATCATGTCTGTGCCAACAACGGAAGATGGCAAATACACCAATATTGCCTCCATTAACATTTTGGATGCGGTGACCCAGGAAGAGATGGATACTCTATCTGCCAAAGCAGGTGTGAATACAGACCAATTCTCTGGCGTGAAAACCAAGGGAGCGTTCTATCAAAAGCTGAACAAAGCTCGCAAAGCAGCAGGTAATGGCGAGGAAGAAACCACCCCTGAGAAGCCTACGACACCAATAGTACCAAACCCAACACCAACTCCAGGCACGTCGAAACCTGGTAAGCCATCAACACCAAGCACTGGCAAACCAGGAACTGTCACCAAAGGCAAACAAGCCAAGGTTACAGCGGCTTACCTGAACGTACGCGCTGGCGCTTCATCCAAAGCCAAGGTCGTAGCTGCTGTACCGAAAGGCACCGTATTTGAAGTAATCAGCACAGACAAGTTTGGCTGGGTAAAAGTGAAGCTGGATGGACGTGTAGCCTTCGTATACGGGAAATATGTGAGCATGTTGAAATAGGTACAATCGTTACGCATCACGCTTAACGAAAAAGAAAAAGGGCGATTCTCCCATGGAAATCATGGTCGGAATCGCCCTTTGTTATATTAACGGCGAAAGAAACCGCTAGCCTTTTGGCAGGTTCTTGATTTTATCCATAAAATCGTCCAACTGTATGCCATTCGTTTGTTCCGTAAAATCGAGTATTTCCTCCGACTCTCCCTCATACGCGGCAAGCACATAGTCATCATCGACAATATAGTATGTGCCATAACGGGTGAATGAATAGCCTCCGATTTGTTCTCCTGTTGTCCCTTTTTTGACTACAGCGATAATCTTCATACCTGGTTTAAGTTCAGGCTCCACACCTGCAAAGTCAGCATTGTAAAAGAGAAACGTATCCTTTTCTACATCCTCACCTGTTACAACCTTATCCACCTTCACTGGAGCACCTAATCCCGCCTCACATCCCAGTTTGCCAGCATGCCTCTCGCCATTTCCATCGTCGACTCTTCCCCTGTGGTTAGAGCAAATTTGGCAACCAGTGCCGGGTAAGCAGCCCATTGTTCCCGAATATGCTCAAACATCTGAGGCCATGTCCTTCCCCCTGCCTTCTCGTATCGCTTCAGCAGATCGCGCAGTCCATCATCTTGGAAAAGTCCATAAAGGATTACAAAATCCTTACCCGGATCAGCGATCTCCGCTTCCGTCCAGTCGATGAGTCCGGTTACCCGCTGTGTATCATCGACAATGATATGCGGTGGGTGCAGATCACCGTGATTAAACGTCGAGTGCTTCGGCCAATAGCTACCTACAGACAGCCACACCGTCCAGCGTTGCACCAGTTGGTCCGGTACCGTAAAATTCTTTTTAATCTCCTCTATATTTGCCGCAAACTCTTTGCGAGCTTCCATAGGCGTCTTGATCCGAACTCCGCCCTTGGCCGCCTCTTCAGGATCAATGTTGTGCAATGCGGCAAGTGTAGCAGCCAGTGAATCCAGGAACTCGTCAGACAAGGTCTCCTGCGGGAAACGCCACGCATATCCTGCACCAGCAGGATCTACCATAGCAATCGGGTCGCCATCCAATAGTGGATAAGCGATAAGTTCGGGCGTGCAGATTCGCCAGTCCGGTACCTGTGCCGGAACACTCCCCCGGACAACGTCCAGTACTCTACGTTCATTCTCGGCACGCTCCCATACATCTTCACGCCGCGGCTGACGCAGAACCCACTTTTGTCCACTTATATCAGTGGCGAAGGCTACCCGGAAGTCCATCCCGGACTCATTGATTTCCATCGATTCCTTGCGGATTTGAAGCCCATTTTGTCCAGCCAGCAACCATATATCCTGTGTGAAATCCACTTGTTCATTTGACTTTGTCATATCCAAACCTCCCCTTTTCCTTGGAAAAATAAAAAACACAGACATTCATGCCTGTGTTTTCGATCTCGGAATAGGGCTAGACCTATTTTTGCGCATCCCCATAGTGGTACATCAAGGAACCACTCTTATGCAAGAGTGTCCACTACAAATAACGGCATACGTGTAAACAGGCAAACTTCTCCCGATGATCTGCACACAGGCAGTGAAACAGCAAGCGCAAGCAAACGTTCCGCTACTATCTCAATCGAAAAAAATTTACCACACGTATCCCTCCGTTCAGTAAGTTACCCATATGCTAACATATTCCAAATCCCAGTACCAGGCTGAATGGACTGATTTTCGTTTTTTTATGGATATACAGGAACTTCGTCGCATCAGGTAACGTCCATAGTTATAGCTACATTAAAAAAGGATGAGAGGTGAGCATCGTTATGTCCATTGTACGAAGATTATCCTTATTACCACTCATCCTACTTCTGCTAACGATCGGATGCGCAGAGAAATCTGTGGAACAAGGGAAAGAAAAGCCACATGTGCGAGGAATTATTACGGGTTTTGAGGAAGAAAGAGGTCAGGTACTCATCGACAATAAAGAAGATGGTGGTGTTGAATCAGGACCGATTTGGATTTCGCTCAGCAAGGACGCTGAACTCATCATCGAAGGAGAGACTGTCACCGTCTCTTTGGATGAGACACTGGTTGGTCGAAGTGCAGAAGTGTGGATCAATGGAGTTATTGCTCAATCTTACCCTCCCCAAACCAAGGCTGTGAAGATGGTCATTCATTAGCGCCTAAAATCAGAGTTGGTGAAAACAAATCAATCACTCGATGCATTTACTCCGTTAGGTTGCCCGCTTATAGAGTATAATAAAAAGGTATACGATAAATGTACGGTGCAATGCTTGTATGTAGAGTATTCAAAACTAACGCAAAAGAGGTAAACAATGAGCGAGCAACAATTTAAAGATTATGGACTTGGTGAAGAGATCGTAAAAGCACTGGACAGTCTGGGCTATGAGACACCAACCGAGGTTCAAACTAAAGTTATTCCGGTAGCATTGGAGAATCAGGATCTTGTGGTCAAATCACAGACAGGTAGTGGTAAAACAGCTGCCTACGGCATTCCGCTCTGCGAGCTGGTGGATTGGAATGAGAATAAGCCACAGGCTTTGATTCTTACCCCAACCCGGGAACTGGCTTTGCAGGTTAACGAAGATATTACGAATATCGGCCGCTTTAAGCGTATTAAAGCAACCGCACTATACGGACAATCCCCTTTTCATATCCAAAAAGCAGAGTTAAAACAAAGAACCCACGTGGCTGTTGGTACGCCGGGTCGGGTACTGGATCATATCGAACGCGGCACGCTGCCACTCGAACGGATCGCTTATCTCGTTATTGACGAGGCCGATGAGATGCTGAATATGGGATTCATCGAGACAGTACAATCAATCATTCAGAAGCTACCACAGGAGCGAGTGACCATGTTATTCTCCGCAACGTTCCCTGAAGATGTCGCCAAGCTGTCACGCAAATACATGAACAAACCGGTGGAGATTGAGATCAAGGCAAGTGGATTGACAACAGCCACCATCGAACATGCTGTAATTCACGTGCCAGAGGTGAACAAAACCGCGCTGCTTCAGGACTTGTTCATTGTGGAAAATCCGGACAGTTGTATCGTGTTCTGCCGTACGCAGGAGAATGTGGATAAGCTTTTCCGGGTCATGGCTGACCTTGACTATCCAGCAGATCGTATCCACGGAGGCATGGAGCAGGATGAGCGGATCGAAGTGATGAACGCATTCAGACGGGGACAATTCCGTTATCTGATCGCGACGGATGTAGCCGCACGGGGTATCGATATCACAAATATTACTCATGTCATCAACTACGATATTCCTTTGGAAAAAGAGGGATATGTGCACCGCACAGGCCGTACGGGGCGCGCAGGCAAAACAGGTAAAGCCATTACGTTGATTACACCGAAAGATGGCAGACGTCTGGCGGAGATTGAATCCTATATTGGATTCGAAATCCCTGTCGTGAAAGCACCTTCCGAAGAAGCTGTGGATCGCCGCAGAGAAGATTTTGAGAAACGATTGAAGATCGTTCCTGAACGCAAAAAGGACAAGCGTGAACAGCTGAACCAACAGATCATGAAGCTGAACTTCAACGGAGGCAAGAAGAAGAAACTTCGCGCCGTAGACTTTGTAGGTACCATCGCCAAGCTTGAAGGGGTGACTGCAGACGATATCGGGATCATTACGATTCTGGACAATGTGACGGATGTAGAGATCCTGAACGGCAAAGGCCCACTTGTACTGGAGCTCATGCAGAATACAACGATCAAAAAGATGCAGCTCAAGGTTCGCAAAGGTCATAAGTAGTTTAGTAGATGGGTTAAATAAATAGGTCCAGACCAAAAAAGGGGTAATCGACTTGGAAATCATGTCGGCTATCCCTTTTTTCCGTGCTTTCGTTTTTGGTCAAATGGCTGCTTGTACGAAACATGAATTTTAAAAAATCAACCCCGCTCTCACCGCTCAGCACCGATGGAATGAAGGTTTGTTCAGCAATGGATGAATTGTTCACTTGAAAAAGAGTCTAGTCCAACTAAAATATAAATGAAAGCGCTGTATTGTATTTCGATATCTTTCGGGAGGTGTATGTAATGGGTAACAGGAAAGTTGTCTGGTTTCTGGTCTTCGCACTCACGTTCACCCTGTTTGGACTTCATCCTGAACGGACAAGCGCAGCAAGTGTCACGATAACCAATGGCACCGATTGGCTCGACACCGCAGGCAACCCCATCCATGCGAACAGCGGCAACATTCTGCAGGTAGGCTCGACGTATTATCTGTACGGTGAACATGCGGTAGGCGGCAAGTTCGACAGCGTGAATGTCTACACCTCCACTGATCTGAAGAACTGGACTTTCAGCAACGCCATCCTGACGAAAGATTCCGCAACTGAGCTTGCCTCCAGCAAGATTGAACGCCCCAAAGTCATCTATAACGCCTCCACCAACCAGTATGTGCTCTGGGCACACTATGAGAACGGTACAGACTACAATCTCGGGCGTGTAGCAGTCGCAACAAGCAATACCCCGAATGGCAAATTCACCTATGAGGGCAGTTTCCGCCCAATGAATTATGAATCCCGTGACATGACTGTCTTTGTTGATACAGATGGCACAGGATATCTGGTTACCGCTTCACGCAAAAATGGCGGTGCCAATGATACGATGGCTATTTTCAAAATGAATGCAAGTTATACTGGGATACAATCCTTCGAAGGCTGGCTGTTCGAGAACGCCTATCGTGAAGCGCCTGCTGTTGTGAAAAAAGGAAACCGTTACTACCTCTTCACCTCCCAAGCCGCTGGCTGGTATCCGAATCAGGGCGCTTATGCTACAGCAACTTCCATGACGGGTCCATGGACTGCGCTTACGCCCTATGGCAATCCATCTGCCTTCGGTTCGCAGATTCATGATATTGCCACGATCACAGGCAGCAACACCACATCCTACATCTACATGGGGGATCGCTGGAATCCGATGAACCTCGGAAAGCACAAGCATATCTGGTTGCCGCTAACCTTGAATGATTCGAACGGAACAGCATCACTGGAGTGGTATAAAACATGGAATATCGACGCAGTAACGGGTGTAGTAACACCGCCTGCTCTCGTCAATCATGCCCAAGGCAAATCAGCTACCGCCAGCTCCACAGCCTCCGGCTCATCTACATCCAACGTCAATGATGGCAACTACCAGACTTCATGGGTGGCTTCCTCCAATAGCTGGCCTGCCTGGTGGCAGGTGGACTTTGGCGCACCAAGGACGATCACGGAGATCGACACCTCCTGGTTTATGTATAAAGGTTCCGAAGGGTACTACAAATACAAAATCGAGATTAGCAACGATGGTGTCAATTACTCCACCTTGGATCGCACCAACAATCTGACCTACGGTTTCACCACGGATGCTGTTCATTTCACAGCTCGTTATGTACGGATCAATATGGTGAACGCGGTCTTGTGGAATAATCCAGGAAGCTGGTATACCCCAACGTTGGGCCGGTGAAGAGCGATGCCACGTTTGAGCGAACCAACTTTTAAAAGAGTACCTTTTTGACGAATTAGAATGGGGATGAAAATTAGATCATCTGCATCTCAGTTAGAGGCCAATTCTGCAGGGTACTTGTAACTGGAGAAGCAGCCTTTTTCGCCCGAACCCCCATTTAGAATTCATTCTCCCTTAATGCCATATCAGCAGACATCGCTGCAGCACAAAAAAAGTAACTATTAATATTTTACTTTTTTTTACTTTACTTATATATTTATCAATGGTATATTTTATGAAGAATTCCGGGATTCTACATAATATGTATAGAGGAGATTATACAAATGAAAAAAAAGCTTGTTAGTCTTACACTTGCAGTAGCCGTTCTTATGGTTCCATTGAGCCAAGCAATGGCAGATACCATCAAACCAACCGATGGAGGATCTGTAGATTTGACTAATGTAAGATTTGTTTCAAATGATCTTACTACTCTACAAGATGATACTGGTGGTGGCACTTGGGATTATGGTACTTCTCCAGTAATATCTGGTTTCTCTATTAAGAAAAAAGTATGGTCTAACTACAACCACCGTACAAAAATACATTCATCTACAGCCAGTATAGGTACAACTATTTCGCGTAGCGGACAAGTTAACAAAGAGATCACTTCCTATGCTAGTGCAACTGGTGACACTGGGGATCAAACTCATGCTTACTGGAATACGTACTAAAATTTTAAACTTAATATAACGTTGTTATATTGGTAAAACGAACTAAATTCCATGTTTAACTACGGAGTTTAGTTCGTTTCCATTTATTCTACATTCTTGGAAGGGAATTAGAACATTGAAAAAAAATATTATCTTTTTTATCTTGTGCGCCTCTTTGTTAACATTCTATAGCAATTACAGACTCTATGATCAAAAGATTTTAGAGCAATTCTATTTATTAGATGAACATATCGGTTATGAATTTTTTATTCCGGAGACTGAGTTACTGGCTGATCCAGACGTAATCTATCCTATCTTGGCAGATACATCCTCAGACCTCCAAGTAAATATATTTCGCTCAGTTATTAACAATAAACCTGATAACCAAATGGAATTCATGAAATACATATTGCTTAATCAAGAAAGCACTATGTTTGATAATATTAAACTGGAATCAGGAAGAGTTCTTGATACAACAGACTCTCAAAATAAAGAAAGATATATTTCAACCACGTCTAGTCCAGATTCCGATCAGGTAGGAGTAATTAAAGAATTTGGTGGAAATAACAATATTACGATAAAGCCTCTTATAAGTTCTTATGATTATTTGCCTGTAAGTGGATACTACTACATTGAAACCAGCGAAAATAACCTGATTCCCTTTTTAGAACAGTTCTCTCTTAATCTACGTGAGTTTTATAGTCAAAAAGGGATATCCGTTCAATATTCACCTGCTACATTCACGATTTATAATTCTACAAAAGTCGGTTTCCCTTCAACATCCATGGTTGATGTAACCAACATGTTATATATTCTAGTTATAATAACAGCTTTTTATATGCTTTATTATAATTTCAAGGAAACCAAGCGTGTGGGTATATACAAGTTATTGGGAATTCCCACATTGAAAATATGGTATTATTTTATAGGTAAAACAATTGTTATATCTTCCTTTATAAATTTATTTATGGTTCTAGTATTATCTATTGTGATTCCCAACTCTACCGTACATTTCTTTTTCTATTCACTCTATGAACAATTCAAATTGCTAATAATAATTGTTGTTCTAACATTACCATCCTATATTTACATTTCTCGTACTAACATAAAGGAAGCGATTAAGAATAAAAAATATACTAAAATCATATTTGCAATGAATACACTGCTTAAAATAAGTACTACGATTATAGTCATATCTCTATTTTCTACATTATCTGGTCAATATAATACTCTCAAAAGTGAACAAGATGACCTTGAAAGTTGGAAAAGAAGTAATCAATATGGTGTATTTTATCCTGTAAACGCAGGATATGATGCCACTGATTTTCAGAACAGCGCAGTGCAGTATATTAGAACAACAGCAGGCCAACTTTATCCTGTTTTGAACGAACTCGGCTCAGTTTTAATTAATTCTCGTCAGTACGAGGAAATGGCACTTTTGTTAAATAAAAATTATGAAGGAATCCGTTCTTTGCAAGTTAACCCCAACTATTTGAAGGAATTTCCTGTATATGATACAAAGGGTGAACCCATTTATATACCTGAAGAAGAAGTTAGTTGGATTATTCTGGTTCCTGAAAAATTAAAAAATCAGGAAAAACAGATTGTCCAATTCTTTAGGGATGAACGCGATCAAAGAATTGCATTTGAAAAAGAACAACTTAAAAATGAGATTTCACCATCTACTGAAATGCAAAACATTCAAATTATTTGGTATGCCAATCATCAGGACATTTTTAGCTTTAATCCCGATGTGTACCCCAACAATAATAATTTAATTACAGAGCCTATTATTCAGGTCATTACTGAACAAAATAGCCTAGTAGGGGATCGGGATGCAATTCTTGGTAACGGAAGTTCAGATCCCATCAAAATCAAATTAATCGACGGTGATACCGCTAAAACATATCGCTTTTTAGAATCAACTTTGAAAGAATTAAAATTGGATGATAACCTGCATTATCTAATTACTGTTGATCAGTACATTGCGGAGAAAGTATATGCACTTCAGCAACGTTTCTATTCTACTTCATTTGCTTTAGCGATCAGCGTGCTCATTCTTTGCTTTCTCCTTATTCAAAATCTATCCATTATGTTCAACAAATTTCAACAAAAGTTTATTATCAGGGGAATATTTGGCCTGTCTATACCCAGAAAGTACAAAGAATTCATCTATATTTTTGGTATCTCTTGGATAATAATAGGCATCTGTTGCTATTTATTAGGTATCTTGAATTTGGCACTACCTATCTCTTTATTCTTTGCTCTTATTTTGTTGGAGCTATGCTTCTCAGTAGTTTGGCTGACTCGGCTTTCGTCTAAACATATCATCAAATTATTGAAAGGCGGTCAATAAATTGAACCTTCCATTGGTATACGAACTTCGCAATGTATCTAAGCGTTACGCCACTCACAACGTGTTAAGTAACCTTAATCTGGATATTCTACAAGGTCAGATGGTAGCTATCGTTGGAAAGAGTGGTTCTGGTAAGTCAACATTATTGAACATGCTTGGCATGATCGAGAAACCCGACAACGGAAGTATCAAATTCTATAATGAGATTTTCCCTAAACCAGGGAGCAAAAAGCAGTCCATTATATTGCGTAATAAAATTTCGTATTTGTTCCAAAATTACGCTTTAGTAGACAATGACCGTGTGGATGAGAATCTAAATATGGCTCTTTGCTACAGTCTTAAATCAAAAAAGGAAAAACATGATCTGAAAATAGAAGCTTTAAATAAAGTAGGATTGTCCATCCCTTTGAGCAAAAAAGTATATGAATTATCCGGTGGAGAACAACAGCGTGTGGCACTAGCCCGAATATTATTAAAGCCTTGTGATGTTGTTCTGGCTGATGAGCCAACAGGTTCGCTAGACGTAAGCAATCGTGATTTTGTTATAAATATGCTGACTGAGCTTCACCAACAGGGTAAAACAATTGTAATTGTTACTCACGATGAAGTTGTGGCTGGACGATGTGAACACATTATTGAATTGTGAATAAAGCATGTAACAGATTGTAATGTGAAATACTATACCTACTGGAAATAAACAAAAATGGAAATCATGTATTCTGGTACTTATACACTAAACACTCCTTTTTCAAAGTGTCCAGCTATGGATACCAGAATACTTCCATAACGGGAGTTGCTCTCTCCTATCCGTTCATTAATTTTTCAGAACTGATTGGAGAATTGAAAAATCAATTTATAGCCATCGAACGTTTGCCCGTACATCTCCCGATAGTTACCTTTGGTATAATTAGCCACTGTTTTCCGCCAGAAAGATTGGCCAATCTTATTTTTCTCCGATGGATTGGTGAACAACTCCCAATTTCCTCTAAACATTCCGAAGATCATCGATGCTGCTTGTTCAGCAACACCTAAACCTCGAAACGGCTGCATCAGGAAGTAATCATGTACAAAGAAATTCGTGCCTTGTGAACAATATGGCGGAGTAGCTATGAACGTAAAACCTGCCGGTAGGCCATCCACAATCATGAGAAACGGATAAAGACACTCCGGTTTTTCCCACCAAATGTTCTGTACATCATACTGATCCTGTAACGTTTTGTAATCAGGACTTGGTTCGAAAATGCCATGTTTGTTCGGGGTATGCTCTCCACCCAGACCATAATGTCCGGATAGATCATGAAGGTATAGCGGGTACATATTTTTAATCACATACGCCTCGTCTTTATTCGTTAACTTCACTTCTATATTCATATTATTTATATTCACCAACCTTACCAGATGATATGAAAACTTATTTCGAGAACTCTCATCGCGCATCCTTGCACCATCAAATGAATTGTACGCGCAGTTAACCACCTCGAATATATAAAGAATCCTTAATAACCATTCTTTATTCTTACAGGAAAAAGCCACATTCGATTGCTCGAACATGGCTTCTATAGTTTCATCCCTTTTTGCAATACACGATTTTCTTGATGCTATCAATGGATAAACAGTATTGCTCCACAAGTTGATCGATGGTTGTTCCCGCAGCGAAAAGCTGGCGGATCTCGTCGTTCCGCTCCTGGACAACCCTTCTGCCGCCCGAATTCTCGCCCCACTTCTTATGGGCATCCTTGGGCCTCGGAATATAGATTAAGCCACCAGGGATATGACGCTGTATTTCTTTGAGTAGTTCTTCCGGGAAGATCGTATCTGCATTAATATATTTCACGTTGCTCCACTCCTTAAAAGTTAAAATCTTTAAGGCAGCAGAGTCTTACGATGAACGCATTAGATATGCACTACAATGGTATGGCGGAAATGGATTTCAGGCTCTATGCAAACAACCGCCGTTGTTCATCACATGGACTCTGCATAGAGCGGGTCGTTAAACTTATTATGAATCGAATCATGGTATCCCCCCATTCAGTCAATCCAGATCAGTTACTTTAGATGGTACTCCTATATCTTCCATGTCAGAAGCTTATATCCTTCTACTCGTCGATATATTGGCTAACACTCCGTTCCAGTAACTCTCTAACCTGCTGCTTCAACTCAGGTGGTGAGATCACCTTCACTTCTGGTCCATAGGAGAGTAACTTTCGCGCTGTAAAAGAAAACTCTTCAGGCGGAACCAGTCCTCGCCATTCATGACCTTGAACCGACTTGAACAACACATCTGACGCGGCAATCCTTGCTCCAAATTCCGTGAATTGCAGCACCACTTCTACGCTCGCTCTGCCTTCTTTGGCATCTAACCACGCTTTCAGACTAGGAACAGATTCATCCACCGAATCCATAACAGCCAACTGCTGCATGCGATCGACCCGATACAACAATACGCGATCCATATTCCGAGCTGGCATGTACCAATGTCCCTGCTCATAGTAGATGCCATAGGGGAAGACCTGGACTTTTTTAGGACCATTGCGGGCATGATACATAAACTCGATTTCTCTCTTTTCTACTGCCGCACGCAATATCTCAGTTGTTAATGGCTCCGCATGCTCACCGGGATACTGGACAAAGGTGATATGTTCCCTCATACGCGTAATGAGATCCTGTACATCCTCAGGCAAAGTAGAAAAATACTGCTCAGCCAAATGTCCACGCATGGAACCGAACGGAAAATCCGGGACTTGCTGTAGATATTCCAGCATCATAAACAGTCCTAATGCCTCCTGCTGTGTCAGTTGAAGGGGTGGCAAAATCCGATTGGGCAGCACCCGGTATCCGCCGTTCACGCCAACTTCTGTGTACAAGGGAAAACCCAGTGCCTGCAATGCATCCAGATCTCGCTGAATCGTACGAACCGAGACGTCGAACCGTTCTGCCAATTCTCGGGCCGTGAACTTCTGTCTGGAATCCATCAGGCGCATGATGGCCAGCTTCCGATGATTCATATATTCAACATCCTAACCACGTCAACTTTTGTCATAGTTAAAGTGTATCATACATTTTAGAAGGGAGCGATGAACATGTCTGATAACAAAACAATTTTGTACATTGCTATGAGTTTGGATGGATATATCGCAAGACTGGACGGTTCGGTAGATTGGTTATTTGATGTGGAGGGTGATGGTGGAGACAACGGGTATGCTGCCTTTTATCAAACGATTGGTAGCGTCGTTATGGGACGTTACACGTATGAAGAGGTGCTCACACTATCTGAGGAGTTTCCCTATGCGGATCGCCCAACGTATGTGCTATCCCGCTCAGAACAGCCGACTGCTCCACATGTACAGTTCACAACCGAGTCGGTAGATACGCTCATTCCCAGATTAAAGCAGAATTCGGATGGAGACGTATGGATCGTCGGTGGCGGTAAGCTCGTTCAAGCGGTGATGGAGAAAAAATTATTAGATGAGATTGAAGTCGCCATCATTCCAAAAATTCTTGGCGAAGGCATCCCATTGTTCCCGGTAGGCACTGTGCCAAGTCAATTCAAAATGATCCGAACCCAGACACTCGGACAGATCATTTCGATTCGTTATGAGGTACAACAGCTGAAATAGCCGATAAATGAAAAGGAGACAGCCCGATATGTCAGTACTCCCAATGGTCCGATGTATACACTTTCAGCCTTTGGCGTATTACACGATCTGGAGCTGTCTTTTATTTCATTCCCCTACACTGGTCACTCCGATGATAGAATTCCATTCAAATATGCTGTCAGCGCTTCTGCCGTCCTACGGTGAGATAACTCGCCGGGATGACTTCTTGCACCGACCGTTTCCTCAGTCGTATCGGGAAGCTGAATGATCGAGACCTTACGATCCCCCATCTCTTTCGTATACGCATCAACCGCACGGTAGATGGCAGGCATCATTGGGAAGCCGAGCATACCATAAGCCCATACGAGTTGTGCCGCTGGATTGTTTTTCCGAAGCTTAGTCAGGAACTGTTCCACCGCTTTCTCAAAAGCGGCCAAATCCTCTTCATGATACGTACCCTCTTCATTCAGACGCTGCTTGAACACCTTACCGGTGTCAGGGTCTTTCCACTCAGGTGACTGAAACGCACCCCCATCATTACTACCCAGGTTCACAACCACCACATCCGGCTGCCAAGTACTAAAATCATGCTGATCCCCTGCGCCTAGCGCTCCATTACGTTCACCGGTAAGCAAACCGCAGACCTGTTCATAATAATCGGGAATATTCCCCTTCGGATTGTTATCCCAACTTGTTAGCACACCCCAGCCACTCTGCGAGATGACCCGGTAGTCTGCATTCAACGCCTCTGCTGTCATGAACGTATAATTATGTATGGCGCTGAACCACATCGGTACCCAATCTTCCTCCGCTCTCGCTCCAATCGCACCTTCGCCAGATGTAATACTGTCACCGATAAACTCGACCTTGTACGTTTTTTCCTGCACAGGCAGGAACACTCCGTCCGATTTAACTGCATGAATCTGCAAGGAAGAACCCGGATCGCCACTCATTGCTTGAACATCTTTAACGATCCGTACATTTTTCACCACATCCGCGTTCATGCCTCGATACACACAGACCCAGTACCGTCCTTCCGTTAACATCTGTCTGCTCACCGGGACACCGTTGATCAGAATGCTGATCCATGACTCATATATATCATACTGCGACTCTACCTCAACCCATAGTTCGGTGCCCTGTACATTGAGTTCTATCGCGCTTCCCGTCCAAAATAACGTCAACGGCGACAACTCTCCAGTTGTTCTGCCATGCACTTTAAGATTTCCGATCTCAGGCAGAGCATATACCTTTAAATTCTCATTAGATATCACGGTGCAAACCTCCTACGTTTGGCTCAGATTATAAGCAGGCTCTCTACATGCTTCAGATGTGCGCTTAACTGATATTATGCAACTTTTGAAGCGCTTCCTCTTTGCTTTTTAAAAAGAAAAAATGCTTGCCATTGTTGCACTCATAGATGAAATCTCTCAGGCTCTTGCTGTTATGTCCTTCGAAATCTCCCACAATAGCAAGCTTAACATGATAGTTCACGTACTTCTGCAAAATCTCGCCTGCAAGCTTGGTTTTCAGTTCGAAGAACTCTTTCGTAATGTTCGATTTGTTGATAATGAGCTTATCGGCGTCATCCGTATACCTCATCGAAGCCATCAAATCCAGTGCGTCTTGCGCATTGTTGATGACGATGTGATCACTTTCAATAATGGCGACCTTGGAGTTGCCCAGTTGATCGATAGTTATGTTCATTTCACTTTCTCCTCTTATGGATATTGTTTATTTATAATATCTCGCAGTTTTATAATAAAAAGCAATAATCGTAGCGTGAAAAACAAAAAACCGAGAATCCGTGAAGTGTTACTTCCGGGAATTCGGCTTTTGGTTAAAAGATAAAATATCTCCGTTATTCAGTTATTTAGTTATTTAGTTATTCATTTTTTCAATGGTCTCCATGTAGAACACATGCAGGAACTTTTTGATATTAACCTTGCCTTTGTCTCCTGCCTGATCCTCTTCCATGGCTCTCATCTTCATTCGAACATCCTGGAAGTCAAAGTAGAGCGGGGCATAATGTTCAAACTTGTGGTTGCTGTAGTCGGTGAGTCCAATCGAGGCTATATTCGTCAGTGCGGCAATTACCGTTCTGCGAATGCGTTGTTCCATCGCCTTGCTCTCTTTCTCCACGTCCTTCGGCGTAGACTTGTAAGTCTGGGCCACCGCTTCATATGACTCCTTCAGAGGTGGCCACTCCGCGACCTGCTTCTGGTCAATCGCATACTCCATGAGCGCAATGATATCCTTGCTACCACTCTCTCCAATGATCCCCAGATCCATCAGAATGCTTCTTGCCGCATCTCGCACCGTACGACCTTGGGCAGGGGCCGGCGCTTCCACCAGATTCAATCGAGCCATCGACTGCTTGATCTCCAGCACATATCGTTCATACTTCCACTGTTCATTCACTTTGCCGAGCACATGCTCCACTTCCACCCGATTAATCGGTTTATGAATGAAGAATTCAATGCCGTTCTGGTAGGCCGCCCCTACCATCTCCTTGTTCTCCACCTGAGAGATCATAATGAATTTCCCGGTATAACCACCGTGCTTCAGCTTCGCTACCGTCTCAATTCCGTCCTGATCCGGCATCAGCAGATCAATCAGCACCACATCGGGACGCAGATCCATGATCATTCGCGCTCCTTCTATGCCGCCCTCTGCCATGCCAGCAAGCTCGCCGATTCCACAAGATTCAATGATATCATGCAGCATGCTCCGGCTCACCACATCATCATCCACGATCATGATAGAAAGTGTCATCGACATCGGCCCCCTTGATTAGATTCATTTTGGGAATAGCTATAGCAAATGTTGTCCCTGTTCCTGCCAGAGGCCCCGATTCTACCTTAATTCGTCCCTCCAATGACTGGACGATATCACGTACATGGGACAGACCTATGCCTGTTGCGGCAATGCCGACTTCATTAAACTTGGTTGTATAGCCCGGTTCGAAGATAACCTCCCGTTTGGCTTCAGGTACGCCTTTTCCAGAATCCATCACGACGAAATGCACGTCATCTTCTTGCTCATATACACGAATTCGGACCGTTCCATCACGCTCAATCGCCTCCACCGCATTGGCGATCAGGTTATTCATTACGGTTAGAAGAGGAATGTAATACGGAGACTCACAATCATAATGTTGCTCGATGTCGATCTCGACCTGCTTATGCAACATCTCGCTATATTTTCGGTTTGCTTTGCTGGCAAAGTTCATTACTTCAGACAGGCTCATGTTAACTGCTTTTTCGTTATCATACAGTTTCAGCAGACCCGCCAGAATGCGCTGTGAATCCTTCTTCACTTCATGAATCTGCTGCGCAATGCCCAGGGTGCGCTGACTGTATTGATTCATGTCCTGCTCCCGGAGATCGCGATATAGATCATAGCTGTCTGCTGTGATGCCTTCTATCGTATTCATCGCTTTCTTCAGGTAAAAGACCTCGCCATACAGACCCGAGTTCACACTCAGCATCTGCTCCATCCGCTTCTCCTGCTCTGCATGTAAGAGCCGCATCTGCCTCACCGCAATGCTGTTATAGAGCCCAATCACAAAGTAACTTCGCAGACCGCCTACTACAAGCAGATACAACCATTCCTTCATATAAAAGATATTGGTCCCGCTTAACATTCCGCGAAGAAGCAGCTCAACCAGATTTGAGGAGAAATCGATACAGGTAATCAACCCACCGAGCAGGAGCGGCTGCATTTCATGAAATCGATGCTTGAACTTGCTAAGCCCATAGGCAAAGACCACGTAATACACGCCTGCCCCCAGATTGTCCCGCATGCTTTCCAGTATGGACACAGTCTGCACATGATTGATGAGATCTGCCGACTGAAACAGCAAATTCGCGATGCCTGTCAGGATTCCTGTCTTCACATAAGACAGGTGCGGCATGATCATCAGCAGAAATAAAAGAATGCTAACGCCCAGCCCGATTCGAAAGTAGTCTTCCCGGAACGGATTAATCTTGAATTGTGCCCCTACCGCTGTGGCAAAGGCAATGGCCGTCATCTGCACATTCTCATTTTTGACCCAATTGCGCATCGATCTCTTCACCCACTATAGCAACGTTTAGCGCCCACTGCCCGAACCTGCGCTTCTAATGTTAAATATACTAACATATGAAAGAAGCATTAGAAATAATTAAAATTAGGGAATGAACGCGCAAGCAACATAAAAAGGCCGGAAGTCTTCACTTCTGCGGCCTTTTCCTTATATCTCATCCGGAATATCAAATGAAACCATCGTTCCCTCACCCGGTTCACTTATGATCGATAATCCCTGACCATACCGTTGTAACAACCTGCGGTTCGTATTCGCAATGCCGATCCCGCCTTTTCCACCCAGCGTAGCATGCAGCAGCTCAGTAACCTTCTCGGGCTCCATGCCTTTGCCATTATCCTTGACCTCAATGCGGGTATAACCCTCATGACGAGTGATGGATAGGCATAACGTACCGCCTACATTTCGGCTTAATAGTCCGTGTCTGACGGCATTTTCAATCAAGGGCTGAATCGATAGCGGCGGAAGAAGCAGCGGAAGATCTGGCTCGACGTTCAATACAACCGACAACCGATCTTCAAATCGTGTTTTTTCAATAAAAAGATAAGCTTCCACGAGTTCCAGTTCGTGTGATAATTTCACCAGTTCCCCTGTGTTGAGATAGTTGAAGCTGATCCGTAGATAGGATGAAAAAGCTTCACCAAGCTTCCGCATATGCTCTGTATCAATGTCACTTAAAACCATAAGTGAATTCAGCGTATTGAACAGAAAATGGGGCTGAATCTGAGCCTGTAGATAGGCGGCCTCCATGCGCAGGCTCTCTTTGATGGACTGATTTAACATGGTTAAAGCACGTATCCGGTATTTCAGTTCCACCGCATCTACAGGCTTCGTGACATAATCATTCGCACCCGACGCAAACCCCGTGTAGATATCTGGCGGCTGACTTCGTGCCGTCAACAGCAGTACAGGAAGCTCAGACATCGAGAATTGCTCCCGCACCTTCTGGGTTAATTCATATCCGGACATATGGGGCATCATCACATCTGTAATGAGTAGATCCCACTGACGTGTGCCGAGCAATTCCATCGCTTCCTGACCCGAACCTGCTGTAGTTATATCGTATGGTTCCGTCGAAAGGATGCTGACCAACACATCCAGATTCACCGGATCATCATCCACAGCCAGAATGCTGGCTCTCCCCTCTTTTAGCAAAGGAGCAATCTCCGCTGTCGCCGAGGACTCTACGCCGCTCATACCGGGGTGGGGTAACAGGAATCCGCCAGGTGCATCTTCCATCATCTCCATCGCCTGTTCCCAGATTAGAGGTAGCTGCGACTGAGCTTGATCGGCGGCTTCATGTGCGAGTGGCAGATCGAAGGTGAATACCGTACCCTTTCCAAGTTCCGATTGAACCGTTAGTTTCCCACCGTGCAGTTCTACGAGCTGTTTGCAGATGTTCAATCCAAGCCCGATGCCTTGTCCATCACTTATACCATATGACCCTTGTTCATACGGAAGGAATATGCGCATCCGTGTGTCCTCATCCATACCAACACCTGTATCCGTCACATGAATCAGAGCATGTCCTTCACGAATTTCGGCACTTACAGAGATCGTTCCTTCCTCCGTATGTTTGAGCGCGTTATGCAGCAGATTATACAAAACCTGAACCAGTCTTTCTTCATCAGCCATGACTAGAGGGAACGATTCAGGAATTTCCATATGAAGGTGGACCGGTTTTCGTTCTGCCATGAATTGCAGCATCGCGATAATGCCAGGCACTACTGACTGTATTGAAAGAGGAACCTGATGCAGCACAATTCGGTGCTCCTTCAACCGGACGACATCCAGTAGATCGCCCAGCAGATGGGACATCCTTCGACCGATTGTGATGAGCAGTTCCATATCCTCCAGGCTGCGTTCATCCAACCTGCTCTTCTCTCTGGTGACCACGTTATAGGCGATGTTAATGATCCCGTGCAGCGGAGTCCGCAGTTCGTGGGATGTATTCGCCAAGAACTGATCTTTAATTTTGTCACTCTTCTGCAGTTCTGTATTCAGTTTCATATTCTCACTGGCATTCCTGAAGTACTTCTTGAACCAATAGGCGGAGAAGCCAGTAATGGCAAATATGATATCGATTGGATAGTACACTGTTGTCACATCTCTGGCCGTCTCGGCCACACTCCATAATAGGTTAGATGTAATGCCCCCTGCAGTAAGCAACAGAAAAACAATGTCTCGGTCCCCCTGTTTCCTGAAGATCATCGTTCCGACGATGTATAGAAACCAGATCATGGATACAAGAAAGAATATGTTAATGACGTTGTAATGGATCATGGCATATGTAATATGAATAGGCACCACCACAATCACGACGGTATAGATCAAGGTAATGACAACGTGCAACTGAAGCCATGCCTTTCGTACATGAACCATCATTAATCTCTGGAATAGCAGAAGGATACAAGCGTTTTGCAACAACAATGAGATTAATCGAATTTTAATACCCCAAGTATAATTAACAGGAAGCCATAACATCAAAATATTATCATGACCCATCATAACCGCGATACCAACAGATAGGGTTAATACGGCTCCAACCAGCAAAGCGCGTTCCTGTGGATTAAATGCGTAGAGAATACAAGCATACATGCCGTGAAGAAGCAAAATCAGAAAGGTGACCATCTGAAACCCAATGGAGTACCACCGCGAAAAATCAACAGCTGGCTGTGAGCCGAAGCGAACAGGTTTGCTAATTCCGCCCATATACGGGCTGTCGTAATTGGCTACGCGGACCAATAATTCAATGGAGGTTGTCCCTTCGCGATCATAGGTCGCTGTATATGAAGTACTTCTGGGTATATATGTACTGCTATTCGCGGAGACCTCACCCATACCGCCGTCAGCGACTCCGTTCATCTCAATCTCGGATGAACTTCGAATCCCCTTGAACCAGAAGGTGACGGGTGTCTGAAGTGGGTCTGTCAAAATACGCAATCGATACGTTCCGAATCCGTATGAATTCTCTTGTTCCTGACTCTGTGCACTTCCCCAGTCTCCAGGGACTTGAACACTCTTCCCATCGCCATTCCTCGTCGTGATTTCTTTCTGAGTTAATAACTCATTCGAGTAGAGTTCCCATTCCCCATTCAAGTACATGACCGGAGATTGATTCAGATCCACGCCCCGCAAGTCTAGCACTCCATTCACAGCGCGATGCTCATCAACCGTGCGAAAAAACTCCGACCAAGTTAATCGCATACCCACTAGCAATCCGAAAATGACCAGCATAATTATTATATATCTGTAACGTATTACAGGTTTTATTTGCAGTGAATTCATAGATTTATCATTACCTGACTTTGGTTAAACCGAGCTTCCAGTCCTGATACCATTTGCTAATATCCTCACTGATGGGTATCTCCAAATCGTGCTCCATTCTGGTGGTTAAGAGACGGTATTGCTCCTCCACACCGAGATCGTTGTGCATTTCATCATAGAGTTTCATTAAAATAAAATAACTTTCTTCCTCATCCGGAAGCATATGCTGGATACGTCTTGTGCTCTCAATGACTTTCTCTCCTAGCCCCTGCTTCTGGTAATAGAGACTTAGTTGTCTCATGTGATACAACCACAGGTAGCGTAACCTTTCTCGTTCAGGCTCCGCCCACATGAACTCGTAATTGCCAAGATACGTGCCCTTATACAGATGAAGCGCTTGCTCATATGCATGAACTGTACTTGAGTCTACAACCTTCCATTGCCTGATTTCCTGTTCCCACTGCTCACTATCCAACTGAGCTCCACCCAATTCAAGCCTGTAGCCTGCTTCCAAGTGACCACTCTGAATTGTAATCATATCCATTCCGCAGGCTTTGAGGGTTTGGCGGACATGATACATGGCAGTATAGAGTTGATGTACCGTCTTTTCTTCTTCCAATTCAGGCCACAGCATCTCAAGCAGCACACTGCGATGAATGGTCTGATTCCGATGATGGAGCAGGTATGCAAACAGCTCCTGCGCCTTACTTGTGCGCCACTTGGCAACTTGGATATCCTTGTCTGGAAGCTTGAATTGAATCTGATTAAAGCAGCAAATTAAAGGGACATCTGTATCCTTTGACCGCTGCTCGCGTTTCGAACTCAGTTTCTCCCGTACTCGGCTCACCGTCTGCTTTAATCGATCCTTCTGGATGGGCTTCATGACATAATCCAAAGCCTGTAGATCGAAAGCATGCACTGCATATTGGTCGTAGCTGGTCACAAAAATAATTTCGACCCCAGGTACTGTGGCCTGAATCTGTTTCCCCAGATCCATACCATCCATCTCTGGCATATGGATATCCAGAAATACCACATCAGGGCGGTGCTCCATAATCCCCCCCATAGCCTCTGTCGGATTCGTATATGTAGCGGTAATTTCAATACCGCTTACTTCTTTCTCTAGTGATTTTTGAAGGCCTATCAACGCTAGACGTTCGTCGTCAACCAATATCACTTTCACCGGAGCTTCCTCCTCGACCCTAAAGTCTTGAGATTTATTTACACTATTATATCATAGGAATTTTAAGTATTTGGGTTCTAGTTTCCTTTTTTTAATTTTCAGCAATTTAATTGTATAATACTTAATAGAGGACAGGTTAACAGATCTGGTCCAGCGGAGGAGGAAGGTTCCACATGTCAGATTCGAATCAAAGCTTTGGGCAAGCCCTTGTCAAATCATTGGTAGGGGAACGCGGTCATATCCGCATCGCCCGTGCTCTACCCGACATTGATGTCACACTCGCGGCTCGTACACACGATGCCATGCCATATACCATCTATCAGTTAGTGAAACACATGCATTACTGGCAGCAATTCATGCTCGAACACTTGGAAGGGCGCAAGCCACAGCTCCCTGCTAACGTGAGTGAGAGCTGGCCTGAGGAGAAAGGCCCACTGGATGATGCTACATGGAAAGCGGATATTCAGGCATTCCTGAAAGGGATCGATCAAGCGGTGGCTATTGCCGAAACGGCACAATTAGATGATCCATTGCTCTATTTCCCAGGGGAAACCAAGGCAGGACTTCTGCGAAATATCGCCTCCCATAATTCGTACCATCTGGGCGAGATTGTTCTGCTTCGCCGCTTCTACGGCGCATGGCCACCACCAGGCGGCGGATTCCCGGCGTAACCATATTAAAAAAAATCTATTTAGAACGAATATACAGACACATTGATGCTGTGAAAGGACGATTGTCCCTTTACAGCTTCTTGTGGTTATAGGCAAGTAATATTCATTGAAGTGCAGATTTTAAACGCTCATATCCTGCTCCAGGCTCATATATTACTTTAAAGTACGTATATGACTTTGAGGTGCGTACTTCTCATCCTTCTTTTTCTGACCCACAATATGAACAGAAGAAGAGAGGAGCATGTCCATTGAAACCCGAACAATTGGTTACCCGTTACACTGCGCTTGTCATCGGTGCTGGAGGCGTTATTGGGAGAAACCTTATTGATTATCTGATGACACTCCCGCAATGGAATGTCATTGGTGTATCTCGCCGTGGAGGGCAAGATGCCCCCAGGTTACGTTATATATCAGCCGATTTACTGAACGAAGTGGACACACAAGACAAACTGAGTCATTTAACGACCGTTACGCATATTTTCTACGCCGCGTATCAGGATCGTCCAACTTGGGCCGAGTTGGTACAGCCCAACCTGGCCATGCTCGTCAATGTGGTGAATACCATCGAACCGATCGCTCCAAATCTCCAACATATTAGCCTAATGCAGGGTTATAAAGTGTACGGTGCACATCTGGGGCCTTTCAAAACACCTGCCAAAGAAACGGACGCATATCATATGCCCCCTGAATTCAATGTCGATCAGCAACGGTTTCTCGAGGATCGGCAACCCGGAAGCAGCTGGACCTGGTCAGCTCTGCGCCCTTCTGTTGTATGTGGATTCGCTCTGGGTAATCCAATGAACCTCGCGACGGTGATCGGGGTATATGCCTCCATCTCTAAGGAACTTGGCTTACCACTTCGCTTTCCCGGGAAACCAGGGGCGTATCATTCCCTTCTTGAAATGACTGATGCGACATTGCTGGCTCATGCAACTGTATGGGCAGCAACCGAACCTCGCTGTGCCAATCAGGCATTTAATATCACCAATGGCGATCTGTTTCGCTGGAACGAACTCTGGCCCAAAATCGCTTCATTTTTCGAATTGGAAACAGCACCTCCCCTGCCCCTTTCACTTGCAACAGTGATGGCAGATAAAGAAGCTCTTTGGAATTCCATGATTGAGAAGTATGGTTTGGTAAACACCCCTTATGATGATGTCTCTTCCTGGGCATTCGGTGACTTTGTCTTCTCATGGGATTACGATTTCTTCGCAGATGGTTCCAAGGCTCGCCGATTCGGATTTCACGAATTCATCGACACCGAGGCTATGTTCATGGATATTTTTGAGAATCTACGTGATCGCAAGATCATTCCATAAAGGAAAGAAAAAGCATAATAAGCCGATTCCTGAATTGCAGAATCGGCTTATTATGCTCCTTCAACTGACCAACCGTCAGGTTGGCGGTTTAAACAAAATTTCCCCTCTGTCGCCATACACTTTCTCCACATGTGTATCACCCCATCGACACATCAGATGAAGAATTTCTTTAAGACTCCACCCACTAACTCATACTCCACTTTAGGAGGGACCTGGTGATGGGAAATACGGACAATAACCCCCGCCTCCGTTAGTTCACCAAGTTGCTGAGTCAACACTTTCTGGGTGATCGCAGGGATCTGCTTCATCAGTTCGCCATTACGTTTCTTGCCAAAGGTAAGATGGAATAGAATAACGGGCTTCCACTTTCCACCGATCACTTCAAGAAAAGCTTCAACTGCGGTGTTATATACTTTGAGCGGTTCCTCCATATCACCTTCTGTCTCCCTTCCAGACTATTGCTCAATCTTCCCGATTCATCTTCTCAAAAATATGGACTAATTGCGCTCGATCCTCTTCGTTTAATTTCTGGAATAATTTCTTACGCAACTTCTGACCCTCCAATATTGCTCTTTCGAGGACTTCCACCCCTTTAACCGTAATATTCAAATAAATAATGCGGCGGTCCGCTTCATCTACCATTCTATCGGCTAATCCCTTGGCTACCATCTTGTCAGATAAATAACTGAGTGTAGGTGGAGTTAACCCCAAAATCTTTGCAATATCCGAAGGTCGGCTTTTTCCATTTTGGTGGAGATGGCTGAGTACAAGCACATGAGAGACACCGAGGTCCTCATTGAAAGATTTGTTCCATTGTATAATCAATTTGTTAGTGAAATTGTCCATGTTGTGTATCAGCTCAAAAATGTTCTGTTCTTCCATTAGATCCTCCTCGAAAAAATAAACAACAGCCCTCATTCAACTTAAGGGCTGTCATCATTTTACACGCTATTGGGCTGAGTAGCCACCATCGATCACCAGTTCTGATCCAGTAATGTACGAAGAATCATCCGATGCCAGGAACAGCGCCGCGTTGGCGATATCAATGGCCTGACCCAGACGCTGCAAAGGTGTTGCCTGAATCAATCGTTCTAGCAGTTCCTTCGATGTGTTCAAGGATTGGGTCATTGGTGTTTCGATGATCCCAGGAAAAAGAGCATTCACTCGAATACCTTGACGTCCGAAGGTGGTTGCAGCGGCTTTGGATAATGCACGCACCGCGCCTTTGGATGCCGAGTAATGGTTAAAACCTTGTCCAATCAAAGCGGTGTAGGATGAGATATTGACGATGGAACCTTTCTTCTGGGCTGCCATATAAGGAGTGACATGTTTCATGCCAGCGAATGGGCCGAAACCGTTAATGGACAGCATTTTCTGCCAATCCTGTGCATCGATTTCCTCAAATGGCTTCTCCGAAGAAATGCCTGCATTGTTGACCAGAATGTCAATTTTTCCAAAACGTTGATTAACTACTTTCGCCAGTGCCTGCCAATCCTCGTCTGAAGATACATTCAACTTCATTCCGTACACATTCTCTTTTTGGCTTGCTTTCTCCAGTGCTTCCTCATTAATGTCTGCAGCAATGACGATGGCGCCCTCCTGTGCAAAAAGATCAACCATGCCCTCCCCGATTCCCGAGGCTCCGCCAGTAATAATGGCTACTTTAGTATCTAATTTTCCCATGTGAAACGCTCCTAACGTATTTTATTTGGACGAATCTGATTCAGTTGCTATGCGTGTTGTTTCATAAACTGCTCGAAATCCGGAACGGTCGGGTTAGCAATATCATGGCCGCCCTCAACCTGAATGGACTGTCCGGTAATGAATTTGGACTCGTCCGAGGCCAGGAATAGGACGGTATAACCAACTTCATCTGGCTCCCCGTTTTGCCCCATCCATATTAGTTCAGCAATAGTTATCTTATATTTAGATGACTAAATATTAGATAACTAAATATTAGCAGAGTAACTGCCTTTATGCAACGAGTATGCCTACCATTTACTTATTTTGGATTCCTTACCGAAGCTAACGCAGTTGAACAAAGGCGTGGTGTTGCCGACTTTCCGAGTCATCCCATATAACTGGGCAGCACAAAAAAGCTGCATCCGCCATTATGGATGCAGCCTTTTCAACCATTCGTATAAAGAGACACGCCAACTCTTACTTACAGTGAACCTTGAAGGTTTGCAGGCTGATTTTCCTCATTCAACAGACCTTGAATAAAGGTTTCAAAGTTGGGTGCAAGCCAAGTGATCTTGTAGCTTTCTTTTTTATCCACATGAACAACCTCCGGCTCACCCGCATTGCCGGATTCACGATAATCCAGCATCACTACCTCCGATTCGGAAGGACACTCACATAGAACAACACCGATTTCGGGGTAACCCCCCTTCTCGATGATATACCGGCTGCCAGCTTCGCCACCTAACGAATGTGCTTTCTCCCGTCCAATACCCAATATTCCCGCTACCTCAACGCGGATCTTCTTGGCAGCCTCTGCTTGGCTAACAGGATAATACCGATAGTGGGGAACACCACCATTATGTATTTTCATCATGTTAATATAGGAAGTTGGCAGCTTGAACACCAACTGCTCCTCCACTGACTCGACCTGTCCATCGGTAGGCGGGGCCAATACATATTGATCCGCAGCTTCAGCACTGTCATTCCAAAAACCCATTGGTTCCAGATGGCTAACACGAACAGGTGCGATTGAGATTTCCGAGACTGATGGGACGGTATCCGCGGGCTTCTCTGCAGATTCAGATGGCTCCTCCATTTTGCTTCGAATCCACTCCAGAAATTCCAGCGTATCTTCATCTTCAGGATCCAATTCATCCGCTCTTTCGAACGCCTGCAGCGCATGAGCATATTGCTCCAGATAGTAATAAGCCAGGCCAATCCGATAATGCCAGAGTGGGTCGCCTGTGCACTCTTTAGCAACCGTCAGGAATTGTTCGACTGCCTCTTCATATCGTTCCAGGTTATTCAGCGCTCGTCCCAGATGGTTTACAAGCTCATAATCCCTTTCTTCCACAGGAATCGCTTGAATTGCATCTACAATTTCCTGAAATTCATCTTCTTCATGCCACTCTTGCAATTGAACCAACAGATCGTCTCTCATTCCTTTGGCCTCCCCGTTCATTCTCTCATGATAACGTATTGAAAATTATACCACTATCCGGATCACCATCTCCAGCAAAGCAAGATCCTTAGGGATATCAGGAATCGATATCTTTTCATTTCCGATGAAAAAGCTAAAAAAAGGTAACCTGAACCCTGTTAAGAAACCCGGGCAGGCTACCTCCTTTACTCCTTCCACTACATTGCATTCTTCATTCAATTCAGCAACTCAACACAATCGTAGACCCAACCCGCACTCAACCAGTTACCCAAGTCACTGGAACCGCTAATCGGCGTAATGGTTATGGTATTGGAGCCATTCACGAAGTAGGATGCTGGAACATTCCAGCTAAAGGTTGTGTTGTTGCCACGATAGGTACCAATGGTGAAACTGCGAGAATTGGGCTGTGAAGACGCGGCAGGATTAGTTAATGCATGTCCATTAACCATTATGCTAGGTCTGCCATTATTGTAGGCTGCGGTAATACCGATGTTGAGCATATGAGAAGATGAAGCTTGAGATGCATTCAAGTTAAACGTTATTGTAGTTGGAGAATTCTCACCACGGAACTGGATTGCCGGGAATCGGTTGAAAATTCCTCCTTGGATCATTTTATAAAGCGTTTACAATATAATGTATAACAACCGACACTTCCGTCTCATATCTTACAATCCCAATAAAATAATACTATTATATTACATATATTTGCAATGGAAACAGAGCATTGACCTGATAGAAAATTCTGAAAACAAAAAAACGCAGCATCAAAAGCTGCGTCTGCAGATACCCATCTAGAGAAGATATCATCTCTTCTGAATAGGTATCCATATCTCACTTCTATATTGCTCAACAGTAACATCCTTATGCTCATTCCATAGCATTTCCGGACCCTCACTCAGCTCATAGTCTGATGAAGGAAACCACTCTGCGTAGATCCGTCCCCATACCTCCTGAAGCGTACCTGGAAACGGACCAACGACGGAAAAAACCGCCCATGTCGATGCAGGAACCTCAAGCTGTGCCAAGCCTTCAGGCGCTTCTTTTGTCGTAGCTGCACCAATGTAATGATCCAGTTCTCCCTGTTCCGCCATTCGCCCCTCACTGAAATGGGCCGATGCACTAATTAAGCCCAGAGGCTGGATGTTCGATAATCCCTTGATCGTATCGATCAGTTCCGGTGTAAGACGCTGATACATCGCAGCGATCTCCGGATTCACCCCGTTGAATACGATCGGCACCCTTTTACTAATACCCACGATTCGAAAAGCCTCTTGGTCTTCAATGCGGTAGTTCATTTCGCTTCCTCCTTGAATGGTCAATTGAAATGTCATCCGAGGGAAGGCTTTGAGCGATGATCCATGACTCCGCGCTTCGGAGGGTGTAACTCCATGCATGCTTTGAAAAGCCCTGGTGAAGGAATCCGGCGATGCATACCCGTATTTCAGTGCAACGTCAATGACTTTGCTGTCATTCCGGCTTAGCTCCAGTGCCGCCAGCGTCAAGCGTCGACGTCGAATATATTCCGACAGCGTAAAGCCGCTAAGGAAGGAAAACATGCGCGTAAAATGGTACTCCGAGCAGCAGGCGATCCGTGCAATCTCTTTCATATCCACGGTGTCCGTCAGATTCTCCTCTATATAACTCAAGGCCTCATTCAATCGCGCCAGCGTATCCATACGTCATCCCCTCCCTCGTTAATTCAAGGATAGCAAAGCCGTTCCCTTCGCATCCGACATTTCCTGCACCATTCTGCAGGTAGCTCTTCTCTTGCAAAATCTCGCTCGTTCATACAGAAGGTTTTGGTTGATTTACTTCAACATGTAGAAGTCTGGTTTTCGTTACCATTCCCGCACTCTCCAATGTTCGTTTAGATGGCTCGTTATAGTACCAGCATCCAGCTATAGGGGAGATGCCATGTTCACTGCACCATTTACGTAAGTGTAAAATCAGCATTTTCCCTACGCCTTGCTTCCTGTAGGCCTCATTGGTGAACATTCCGATGCTGGCTAATCGCTCAAACATGTTGGAACGTTCGACTAATCCGATACCAAGTAAGCTATCTTTCCTGTAATAGACGAATAATTCGCCCCTTTCAACTCGGTGCTCATAGTCACTCATAAAATCGCCGCAGACCTGTTGTATCGTTGCCAGATCGGTTTGGGTCGCGAGTCGAAATTCTTCATTCTCCAGTATATCACCCACCGAAACTTCGACCTGACTATCCTGAAAAAAATAAGCTTGTTTGTTTATCCTATAATCCTGATCCATAATCAAACTGATCAACAGCTCGTCACAGGTCGGAACGAATACAGATTTAATTGAATGAGGTTCGATCACCTGCTGGAACAATGGCTGAGCGTGTCTCAGATATTGGCGCCGGATATAGAACTGGGTAAGAAGTTCATTGTTATGTATAGCCATGTAACCCACATCGTTCGAATCGTCCTGAAACAGGAAAAAAGTTGATGAAAGGATATGATCCTCTAGAAAAGAATCGAATGGTGAAGACAATTCCCCCAGATATTCGGCAATAAGATGTTGAATTTCGGTGATCGTACATGGTTTGACTAGCATTCAGTTCACCTCTTTGATATTTTCAGATCCACATGCATTCCCGTTCTTCCATACCATCACACAAGACAATGGAGCAGACAGGTACATTGACAAGTTTTTGTGCGTATTCTCCATTTTGCAGATATGCCGTTCCTCTTATTTGCCGTTCACATATTTTAAAGAGAGATAGTTTTGATCATAACGGATAAGGGGAGCGGTCAAAATGGGAGCCAGGCCAAAAAGGTCTATCAAAAAGCAGGGAGTTTCTATTATTGCCTGCACGAAACGCCAAAGCTATATAAGAAACCTGTTTAATAACTACAGCCGACAGAACCACGCCAAGAAAGAACTTATTATTATTGTTAACAACGATAACATCCCCCTTACTCCTTATCTAAGCTTAGCCAAAAAACTTCCAAACGTACACGTTTATCGTCTTCCGGAACGTACCTCCCTCGGCGCTTGTCTAAATTACGCTATTAAGAAAACGAAATACAGCTACATTGCCAAGTTTGATGATGATGATTATTACGCTCCCTACTATTTGACGGAAAGCGTGCAGACCTTTCAAAGAACCAATGCCGATGTCATTGGCAAGCGGGCACATTACATGTATTTACGCGGATCAAAGACGCTTATCCTTCGTTTTCCACAAGATGAACATCGACCTGTGACCCTAATCCCTGGCGCAACGCTTGTCTTTAAACGCAAGGTAGTCAACAAAGTTCAGTTCCCGAATCGAAGCGTCGGTGAGGATGATCTTTTTTGCATTAGAAGTAAACGAAACGGGTACAACGTTTATTCTGGTGGAAAAAGTAATTTTGTCGCGATACGCCGGAAAAACTCATCCAACCATACATGGATCATTAGCGACAAAGAACTAATCTCTAAAAGCCAAAAAATACCATCCGTTACGCATTACAAGAGATATGTGCAGAAAAAACCAAAGGGCGTATTGTAATGGTGAACTCAGGCAATTCTCGTGATCTGAATGGGGTTTCCATCATTGTTTGTACCAAACGGCGACAATGCATGGGCAACCTTTTCCGTAACTACAACAGGCAGAATTATAGGAGTAAAGAACTTATCATCATATTAAATAATAATAATCTGCGTGTGAACGAATATATGAAGGAGGCAAAAAAATATAGGAACGTAAGGATCGTTTCACAGCCGGAACATGTATCGCTTGGCTATTGCCTGAATTATGGGGCTTCACTATCTAAGTACAATCTCATTGCTAAATTGGATGACGATGATTATTATGCTCCGCGCTATTTAACGGATAGCGTGCACACCCTGTTAAAGACCAACGCAGATATTGTAGGGAAACGAGCCCACTATATGTATTTGAGCAGCAAAAAACTCCTTCTGCTTCGTTACCCTAACAAGGCGAATCAATCTGTTCCCCTGATTCAAGGAGCGACTCTTCTCGTAAAACGACATGTGGTCACCGAGGTTGGTTTTCGTGATAAAAATCGAGGCGAATGCGTAACGTTTTGTTCCGATAGTCTGGCAAAAGGCTACAAGATTTACGCGGGAAGTCCATCCAACTTCCTTGCGATCCGCAGGAGGAACTCTGCAGATCACACGTGGATCGTAAGCGATAAAGACCTCTTAACAAGAAATGTTAGGGTGCTGAAAGTGAAAAACTCCAAAAAATTTGTATGTCGAAATGCAAATTAACGGCAAATTGAATCTCAAAAAAAGAGCAGCATTCCGCTGCTCTTCTCTGTTCTCGACCCGATAGTCATATGTGCTTGGACTCAAGCCAGATATTCCGCCATGATCTGCTCAATATTGAATGGGGTGACCCCTTTCTCCACCGAATAGATCGTATCGGCCTCATCCAACGTATCCACCAGTTCACCTCGGGCCTTGGCATGGAGCGTGAACAAGTCGTACAGGTCCGGTTTACGCAACGTGGTCAGGGCTTTGCCCATCAGGACCATCCCTTTTTGATTGCCCTCGACATTATTGTAATAATCCGGGTGTCTGGTTAGCGCCAGATCCGTCCAGATTACCGTACGCTCCACCAGATCCATAATGACGGGAATCGCTATCTGCGTATCCGCACTGATATCAATCTTGTTAGCCACCATGGACGGCTCGAAGATCTCGCCAGAACCCGGCTTCTTCCGCATCATCCAACCCACAAAACATTCCGGCAAATCGCAATACGGATGACTCGTAAAGGAAAGCAGACTCGCCACCACATAACGTCCGCCATAATCAACGATCGAAGGAATATGCAGATCAATGAACTCACTTGCCCCTTGAGGCGCTGTCACGATATCTCCACTATGAGCAGCCTTATAGTTAGAGGATCGCAGATTCGTGTAGGAAATATGCTCCACATAGTTCCAATCCTTATCGTACATCACCGCAGACAGGTCAATGTCCACGCGCCCTGTTGACTTGCCATCCACATCCCCCTCTTTCCACCAGTTGAAGAAACGAATCGTATCACCCTCTGCCATCGGCACACGGCTTCCACGTACGATGGTATGCAGAGCCTTGCTCGCAGATCGCTGAGAAAAGGGCACCAGATAATCATGGAGCTGTGGATCAACATAGGTCTTCCCAAGCGGGGAAAGGTTAGCGAATCGTTCTACCAGTGCCTGCTCGCACAATTGTACGACATCATGACACGTCACTTCATCGATCTCTGGCAGCTCATTCGGAACGGCAAAGGCTTTGGCTACATTACCTTTCGGGAAAAAGACACGCAGATCCTGCGGTTCATTACGGCGGGCAAAATGCTGTCGCACCTGCAACAATACCGGGGTAGATACCTGTGGTATAACTTCACCAAATGCCAGCAGCACATACGCTTCATCTTCGGTCATCCGCAGCATGTGATCCAGTCTTCTCGCGAATTCACCTGGACGCTGTGACAACAGATCGATCAGACTCCAGACATTTCGATATTGGAACGCAAGTTCCACACTTCCATTGAAGGTCGAATAAGGTTTATCATTACGCAAAATATCAAAGGCTTCTTCGCATCGCGGATACCGAAGCTTATACTCCGAAGGATGAAGGATTTCGCCCAGGCGAATCCAGCGGTCCTTATATCGCAGCATATCCTCTGTTATGGAACCACAATGCTCCAGCAATCCGAGTAGTAGTCGTCTTTCGCGACGTTTGAATTTCCGGAAGGGAGAAGCTGTAGCCAGACTAACGTCACCATTGGACCAGGCAACAGCCAGACGGAGGACATCACTTGCCGTTTTGAAATACAGGCCGATTCGGTCGATACCTGCTTTTTCATGCTTCAACAGTGATGAGACAACGAAGCCTACATTTTCCTTGAACGGAATTTCATCAGGTAGAATCGCATCCATTTCACTTGGGTCTGCATGCTCCAATACTGTATCGATATCTTTCTTGTCTGTTTCAGAGATGGAACCTTTTGCTTCAATGATCTGACGGATTAGCGCTTGAAACGCTTGTTTGTTTCCCAAACCGATGACTTTCAAGTCCGTCTTCTCCAGCAGAGGCGTTCTCTCCACCGATGGTTGATCCGGATAGACCACGGTCAGATGAGTCAGATAATGAATAATCGCATTAAGGTATAACTCCGCTTCATCCGCTTGCATCACCTGCATCGGGAATCCTGCATACATCGGTTGATACTTCACATGTGCGCCGACCATGACTCTCAGATCAGCCACAAGTTGATGATATACTGCTTCGAATTGTTCCTTGGACAGCTGCCGCATTGCTTGCATCAACTCGTCCGAGAAAGTGTATCCGAGTGCTTCGATATTTTTAAGGGCAGTCGCCAGATGAGTCTTCGGCAACTGTTGCTTCCCTTCGTTTGATTCAATAATAAGTTTGTTTGCTCTGCGCAAATAGATGGTATTGTTCATGATAAAAGAGTCCAGGAAAGCCACATCCCTATAAATATTTGGATTAGGGTAGAAGGAAGGAATGTGATAGCCTGGACGCCTCCTCTCTGAAATGAAATCTTCAGGAGAGCTGCGACCCTATGATCTCCAATGATTGTAGAAGGAAGGATCGCAATAGCCTGAAGGCCAGCGGTTCGAAGTGCATCACCCGAACCTCTGGTGAACCCATCATCTCAGATTCCACGATCTGCCAACAGGGCGAAAGTATTACGACATGAATTTAAGAATTTAATGAAATAGAAAAAGCCTTTGCCCACCCCCAATGTCAGCAAAGGCTTTTCATTTTAGATTGTGTTTATTGATCAATCAAGTTTGTTACTTTCAACATTCTTGCAATCAATGCGGTGACCTCAGCACGGGTCATCGTAGTCTTCGGACTCAGAACCTCTGGTCCGTTACCCTGGATGATTCCGGCTGCAATCAACTGAGCTACATCTTCTTTCGCCCAATTCGATACATCGGCTGCATCACTGTAACGTTCCAATTCAGAGTTCATCTGATCTGGACTTATTACTGCTTCCGGTTCGATCAGACGATACGCACGAGCCACCATGGCAAATCCTTGCTCACGTGTGATCTCCTGATTACCGTAGAAGTTCCCATTATCGTAACCGCGAACGATACCAAATTCATTCGCAAGGGCTACCGCAGAGCGGAACCATGCGGAATCGCTGATGTCCGGGAATAGATTCTGTGGTCCATCCTGACGCATTAAGCCCAGGCCAAGCACAACAATCTCGGCAAACTCGGAACGAGTAACCTGACGGTTCGGTGAGAATGTGTTATCACCGTTACCTTTCAGATCTAATCTTGCAGCGATGTTGTTCACATCGGTTTTACCCCAATGGGATCTGGCATCTTCAAAATCCTGCGGATTCCAGATAACCGAGTAGCTTCCGCTGCTACGCAAGTCATTAATCAGCGCGTAGTAACGACTATCGATCTTCGTGACAACCGTCGGTACATGGAAGATGCTACCGTCCGGGTTAATGATCACGCCTGTGGTAATCCGGTTCGGATCGATACCTTCTGGAAGTGCAATATACTTCGGTGCATAGCCGTTCAACTGGCCGGATCTAACTGTCTGTCCATCTTTCGTAAACGTCAGATCCAGATCAACCGGAGTCACAAGTAATTCGTATCCTTGGGATGCGGCTCTCGTCTCGGCGCTGTCAATCAAAGCATCCGAGGAACGTGCGATATCAACATGGACATCAATATCATTCAACGCTGCATTACCAAGCTGTCTGGACACACCATTCACGTCCATTTTACCGCCAGGTACCGGATAGATTGCCAGCGGATTGCTAATGTTTAGTTTGGAACCTTGATCCACTAATTGTTTCAGTGTTTCGAGGGTTAAACCGTCCACCTTCATATCACCATCATTCGGTGAATGAATGGCGAACTGTTGTCCTGTGCCTTGTGACATGGCGACGTTCAACTTGGCTGGGTCAATTTCAACCCATGTGTGCTTGTCGTTAGAAGGCTTGGATGTAGCGAACGGTTGATGGCTACCATCCCGGGTTGTTTCCAGATTATCCTTCACTGGTGCCGGAGTTGGGGTTGGGGTTGGTACTGGCGCAGGTGTAGTTGTACCTCCACCGTTACCTCCCGTATTTCCACCGCCGCCGTTACTGCCTCCACCATTATTACCATTGTCACTGGATGCTCTGGTCACGTTGATTTTATACTCCGTAACATTTCCAAGTGAATCCGTTACTCTAACAACGATCTTATTTCCACCAACTTGGAGCGGTAGATTCTCACTTATAGTACCACTTGGAACCTCGTTCCATTCTCCATCTCCAACAGCTATTTCAATCTTGGCAAGTGGATCAAGTGCTGTAGGTGTTAACTGGAATTGATATACGCTATTCGGCACAGAGATTGTGTACGTGTCTTTAGCCGGATCAAATGCCGGGGACAAGCTTCCCACGGAAGGGACCAGTGTTTGCAACGTAGATGCATCCGTACCAATCACTTTGGTAAGTCCTGTTCTAGCGTTAGTCAGACCCTGAAGTGCCTTATCTACCTGCGCTTGGGTCGCTGTCGGATCATTCAACACTCGCTCTGCTTCGTTCATCGCATCTTTGAGAGTTTCCCAGCTCGCTGGCGTATAGGATGCCTCTTCCAGGCTTTCACCTGTAATTTCAGTTACTTTCGCTTGCAAAGCTGATTTATCTACAACAGGTACAGATGTTGTAGGAGTTAGTCCCGCTCTCGCATTTGTCAGATCCTGAAGTGCCTTGTCTACCTGCGCTTGAGTAACTGTCGGATCCTTCAACACTCGGTCTGCTTCGTTCATCGCATCATCGAGAGTTTCCCAGCTTGCTGGTGTATACTCAGATTCCTCTAGATCCTCGCCTGTAACTTCAATTACTTTTGCTTGCAGAACCGATTTATCTACAACAGGTACAGATGTCGTAGGGGTTAGTCCTGTTCTCGCATTAGTCAGATCCAAAAGCGCCTGATCTACCTGTGCTTGAGTCGCTGTCAGATCATCCAACACTCGTTGTGCTTCGTTCATCGCTTCATCGAGAGTTTCCCAGCTTGCTGGTGTATACTCAGATTCCTCTAGATCCTCGCCTGTAACTTCAATTACTTTTGCTTGCAGAACCGATTTATCTACAACAGGTACAGATGTCGTAGGGGTTAGTCCCGCTCTTGCATCAGTCAGATCCAGAAGCGCCTGATCTACTTGCGCTTGAGTCGCTGTCGGATCATTCAATACTCGCTGTGCTTCGTTCATCGCATCATCCAGTACTGTCCAGCTCGCTGGTGTATATTCAGATTCCTCTAGATCCTCGCCTGTAACTTCAGTTACTTTTGCTTGCAGCAAGGACTTGTCAACCTTTGTAACAGCGTGTTCGTTAAAACTTTGAGCTGGGGCGCCGTTAGTTCCTTTTAAATTACCTTCTTCAATATCGTAAGAAACGATTACTGATGCATTGGAAGGGATAATCTGACTCGTTTTTAACCTCAATGTCTTGCTGTTCGCCCCTGGTTCGAAACTGTCGATCGTGATTGGTTGGCCGTTAATCTCCAGCTTGAAGCCAGTTAAATTTGCTATATTCGAAAAATCGAGTTCCTCATCAAACGTTACAATAACCTCATCTTCTGTAACAGATACATTACTTACATTTGCACTGGTGTATTTTGGTGCCCACGCACTGAACGTGAAATACTCGCCATCTTTTAATGCCGCCTTGGCTGTATAATGCGGAACTCCATTTACATCTTTGAGGCTCAATTCATAGCCAGATGCTTCTGTAAAATCTTCACTGTCACTTACCAGTAATTGATAACCTGCTGGAACTGACACTGCCGGGATACCAATCTCCACTTCACCCACGTTATTCGTATTCTGCACTTTCCAAATTCTTTGCGCATGATATTGTCCCGGTTTATTTATAGACTGATCATAGGTCAATGGCAGACCGTTATCCGCCCATACGAAATATTGCTGATCCGTCAAAATGCTGGAATTATCTGCATTTGTAGCAGCCAGCGTGTTAACACCTACGGCGACTTGTGGTACTCCAGCATTGATGCTTAGGCTTTGTTTTTGATTCAAGCCCTGTGCTTCATCTTTGCCGATTCCTGCAATATTGTGCTTATACTTGGAATCGACAGTCCAAACTTCACTTTCGTTAGTTGAAAGATAAGGACTTGCTCCTTTGTTGAGCGTAATACCATATTTAATGGCCAGATAAGACTCAATTTTTGAAGCGTCGTTAGCTGTCTGACTGTCATACAAAATAATCTCAGCAACATCGGCTACGAGACCACCCCAGTTATAAGTGGCACTTCCGCCGTTGGTAGCACCTATAACAGGAGTAAAGTTAATCTCTCCATAGACCCCTGTCCGACTGAAGCTAGCTTCAACACCATCTACTCGTGCTGTATGATTATTATTACCTACGATATCAAAGTTCACGATCTGAGCTCTACTTCTATCCACCAGATTGAAATAGTCATAAATACCATCGACGCCATTACCTGAGGCAAAATTGTTTCCATATCCACCCATAATAATGACGCCATTGGTTCCTGTAGGCGTAGTCGCTCCGACAAGAGCTCCCCCGTTGTTATTCTTATAAACAGCATAGCCAGATTGGAATTTAATTGGTTTGTCACCTACCAGCTTTACGGAGCTACTATAGTGGCCCCCACCTGTCGGATTGTTGAATTTTACGCTGGGGTTAAAGTTAATTCCTCCCGGACTATAACTCGGTGCTGTCTTACCAGCAGGAACAACCAGATCAAATCCTACATCGTTAGCTGATTGATCCTTCCAATCGGTCAGTAAACCTTCCACCGTATCGGCATCCGAGTCTGCTTTCAGCCATAACACAGGTTCAAGACCCGTTCCTCCTGGAACAGGGGCGCTAGCTGCGCTTACTCTCTCTGAACCAATTGAAGAGATGAATGTGCTTAATAACAACATGCTTACTACGGATACTTTAAATCCTTTTTTCCACTTCTTACTGTACAAAAACGACATACTTATCCTCCCTCTTTTACATTTCGCGTATTGTCGACCCTCATCTTGCTTATTCTACACATAGCCTCTTACCAAACTCTTACCAAACTCCTCGCTAACAAATACGACAAAAAAAACAGCCTCGCAAATGAAGCTGCGAGGCTGTGTATTTTCAATCAAATATTTGAATTTTTCCATTGTTGGTACCATAACTCAACTTCCAAGCCAGGGCCGATGCCCGCCTCTTGTTCTAACGTTGTAACCAACTGATTATATTGAGCGACCACGGGATCTTTATTACCTAATCGATCGTAGGTCTTCATTAACGCCAGTCCGACTTCCTCCAATGATGGCTCGAATTGCTGTATCCGGTGATATAGCGTGAGTGCTTCCGTATTCTGTCCTAGATCAATGTAATATTGTGCAAGTTGCATGGCATGATTACGCCATAGTGCATGCAAGCGCTGACGCTCCAGCTCAGCCCATACGTAATCGTCCTCACCATAATATTGGCCTTCATATTGATCTGAGGTCTGCCGATGCTCGACCATTGTAGTCGACGACAATGGAGATAATCGGTTAAGACGACTTTCCCATTCTTCCACATCAACCCTGAACTCTCCTGTTTCCAATAGATAACCAAACTGTTGATAGCGAATGGACATCTTATCCTCACCCATGAATTCGTTCATCATACTGCGTAAGCGATGGATACCACTATGCAGATTGGATATACCTCTCCGCTCTTCTAACTCTGGCCACAACAGCTCAAGTAACGTATCCCGTTTAATCGGTTTGTTCCGATGGTGAAGCAAATAGGCGAATAACTCTCTAATCTTGGTTGTTCTGAACTTCATATGTTTTGGTGGCTCATTCGGATGCAGTTGAACCTGAAGCATTCCCAGACAGCGGATTAACAGGGATGGTCCTTCTGCTATATTCAGACTTGCTGGCAAAGTTCGGCGATGATACACCTTCATCGTTTTTTCCAAACGGTCACGTGTTACAGGCTTCATAATATAGTCGAGCACTTCAAGCCCATAGGCCGTCAGTGCATGTTCGTTATATGCGGTTGTGAAAATAACTTCTGTCCCAGGAGAAACCTCATGGATACGCTCGGTCGCCTCGATCCCGTTCATCCCCGGCATCTGAACGTCCATGAAGACGATTTCCGGCAGATGAATTTCGATCTGATCTATGGCTTCCTGTGCCGTCAGAAAAGAGCCGATAACTTCGCAATCCTCTCTCTCTAGCAACAGTTTGTTCAACCTGCTCAGAGCGAGATATTCATCATCTACCAAAATCACTCTCATATGCACAACTCCTCTGGCTCTCTGATCACCCTTTAATCTATAATTTTACCATAAATCCTGACGTGGGACCGCTATCATTTGAATATAGAATCTATGTTCCAGTATTCAAAAAAAATGTTCTTCACTTTCAAAGGACATGCAGGAATTTGGAGGAAACTGTCGAAAATTAAAGTCTGCCATGAAACTAATAACCTATAAAAAAATACCCCGATATGTAATGCTGTCAATTCTATTCCTGACTATTTTACTTGGCTTTCGCTGGATATGGTCCGAATCTTTCACTATACCCGCACATCCTGAACCCGCTAAAGGCGTATTGGACCTTCGAGGCTGGGACCTCGCCAACGCTTCACCCATATCCCTGGATGGAGAATGGGAATTTTACCCCCAGGCATTAATCTCTAATCGTGACATAAAAATAGTGGACAACCCATCCACACGAATTCAAGTTCCCGGTGACTGGCGGAATGCATTACCACAATCCTCATCGTCATTCGGATATGGAACGTATCATCTTCGCATACTTTTAGATCCATCTGTGAAGGAAGTCGCTCTCTGGGGTCAGAAAATCCAGACCTCATCGATCATCGAGATGAACGGGACCATGGTTGCCGAATTTGGTCAACCTGCCACCCATGCTGAAGCCTATCGACCAGAAAGGACTGCGTTTACGACTTCCTATGCGCTTGACGGTTCCACCGAAATCAATCTTCTGGTGCAGACAGCTAACTTTGATGATCCTTATAGCGGCGGGATCACACGCTCTCTCTATTTTGGTTCTCCAGAAGCCATCGGCAGTGAACGAGGATTGTCTATCGATCTGCAAAAGATCACATTCGCCATACTGATTTTGCACAGTTTATACGCTTTTATCATGTTTCTGTTTATCCGGAAGGAACGAGCTCTGCTGACGTTCTCGATGCTAACACTGGTAGCTGCCCTAACGGTCGCCTCCGACCATGACAATCTGTTATTGAGTTGGATGCCACTCAACTTCACTTGGATTGTTAAGGCCAAAGCATTGTCCTATCCACTGTTCGCATTCTTTCTTCTACAGATGGCCAGAAGTTTCTCCCATAGTCTACAAAGGCGTAAACTGTTTCGTATCTACGCCAGCGTGCTTGGTGTGTACTGTGTATTTTTGCTAATCGCACCGGTGACCCTGATCTACCATGTACTTGAGATTGGACTATCTGACTTCCTTTATCTGTTTGCCATTGGCTGGTCTGTGTACCTGTTCTTCCGAATGGCAGCCGAGAAACGAAGTGACGCCAGCTTTTTGCTCTTTGCGGCAACTAGCAGCCTATCAAGCGTGTTATGGGGAATTGTGAACTCGCGTAGCGAGATCACCAACGTGTATTATCCGATTGATGTGATCGCGGCCATATTCGGCTTCTCCGCCTATTGGTTCAGGAAATACTTCCGCAATTCAAGTGAGATTGAGCAGTTGTACGAACAGCTCAAAGAGGAGGATCGGCAGAAGGATCAATTTCTTGTGAATACGGCTCATGAGCTGCGTACACCGCTGCATGGCATCATCAACATTGCTGAGAGCATTGCAGTCCGTGAACGGCGTAAATCAGGTGGGCAGCAGGCAGAAGACATGAAACTGTTAGTTACCATCGGTCGACGCATGTCTCAACTCGTTGATGACCTGCTTGATGTCATTCGTCTGAAGGAGAAACGTATTAAACTTCAAAAGAAACCACTTTCCCTTGCATCTGTCATCCCAGGTGTGATCGGTATGTTCCGATTTATGGCAGAGGGAAGGCCTGTCCACATGAAGGTAGATATTCCAGATTCACTGCCGTTGATTCAGGCCGATGAGAGAAGACTTGTTCAGGTACTCTACAACCTGTTGCATAATGCACTCAAATTCACCGATGAGGGTACCATTACTGTATCTGTTCGGGAACATGGTGAGAACGTCTTGATCCAAGTCTCGGACACAGGCGTTGGCATGAGTGAGGAGATACAACAGCGAATATTCGAGGCGTATGAACAAGGGACCCCGGAAGCTCGCATGAGTGGAGGAATCGGCCTGGGTCTAAATATTAGCAGGCAGCTCACTGAACTGCATGGCGGACAGCTCACGGTTCAATCTGTACCCGGGCAAGGATCGACCTTCCAGATCTCACTTCCACGGGAAGATACCGAAGCGCTCTCTGACCAGACTGAGCAGCGATGGGACGCTCATAGCTTCGATGAAGTTGCGATTGCAGAACCGGAGCAGCAGACTATATCCCACGATAAGACTACCGCCCGTATCCTTGCTGTCGATGATGATCCTGTAAACCTGCGAGTACTGATCTCCATGCTTGCGAATGAACCGTATCATATTCAACCCGCGGCCTCGGCGCTTGAGGCACTCGAATTATTGGATAAGGAGCCTTGGGACTTACTGATTGCCGATGTCATGATGCCGCATATGTCCGGCTATGAACTGACCGAGAACGTACGCAAACGTTATTCGGTATCGGAGCTTCCCATCCTGTTATTGACGGCCCGTAACGAACCGGCCGATATCTATGCCGGATTCATGTCCGGTGCTACAGACTATGTTACCAAGCCTGTTGATGCCGTTGAGTTAAGGCATCGCATCGGGTCTCTGATCGTGCTGAAACAATCCATCGATGAGCGGCTGCGCATGGAGGCTGCTTACTTACAAGCACAGATTCAGCCACATTTCCTTTTTAATACGCTCAATTCAATCATGGTTCTCAGTGAGATGGATACAGAGCGAATGCAGAAGCTGGGCGATGCTTTTATCGAGTATCTTCAGACCAGCTTTCATTTCGTCAATTCGGAGAAAATGGTGGAGGTCACTCATGAGTTGGATCTGTCACGTGCCTATCTCTACATTGAGAAAGAGCGATTCATGGATCGGCTAAATGTCATCTGGGATATTCCAGAGGATCTCGATCTGTCCCTGCCGCCACTCACCATACAACCGCTCATTGAGAATGCTGTTCGACATGGTATTCTCAGCAAAGTGGAGGGTGGAACCGTGCATATCCGGATCATCAACCAAACGGCTTCCACCTTAATTGAGATTGAGGATGATGGTGTAGGGATGCAACCGGAACAGATCGAACGGGCATTGGCATGGCCCAAGAAGGGACCAGGGGGAACCGGAGGCATTGGATTAACCAATACGCATCGCCGGTTGACCCAGATGTACGGACAGGGCTTAAGCATCGTTAGCTCACCGGGCCAAGGTACGAAAGTATCCTTTGTCATCCCTTTGGACCGCAACACAGGAGTCTAAGCGATACGATCGTTCTGTAACTCTACAATTGGCATTCCGTCAGTGCGTGTCCGTATGTTTTGTGAAAGGTCTAACGTGAATGCGATGGTGCAGGATATGTTCAAGTTCAATTCCAAGCTCAAGTTCAGGTTCAGATATACCAAATAAATCAAAAGAGAGCTAAGCACGGGTTTCATCCCGGCTTAGCTCTCTTTTTGGTCTTAATCATTATCTAACATGATTAGATTAATCGTTATACGCGCAGGACATGCCTTTCATCCGATAACCCCAGCGCCTTGGCTGTTGAAGAATGAACCTCTTTGAGGAGATCCAGATTCTCCACCAGGGATATGCCATAGGAAGGAATCATTTCCTTGATCTTCGGCTCCCATGCCTCCATATGCTGCGGGAAGCACCGCTGAAGAATCTCAAGCATGACCTGAACTGCGGTGGATGCACCTGGTGATGCACCTAGCAAAGCCGCAATCGTTCCATCTGCAGACGTGACCACTTCCGTACCAAATTGCAACGTTCCCTTGCCACCTTGGACGGTATCCTTGATCACCTGCACACGCTGACCCGCCAGAACCATATCCCAATCCTCGCTCTTCGCACCCGGAACAAAGTCACGCAATTCGGCCATACGTTGTTCTTTGGATAACATCAGTTGTTGGATCAGGTACTTGGTCAAAGAAATTTCCTTGACACCTGCTGCGAGCATCGTAAGCAGGTTATGCATCTTAACCGACGTGATTAAGTCGGCATTGGAACCCGTCTTCAGGAATTTCGGCGAGAACCCGGCAAACGGCCCGAATAGCAGCGACTTCTTATTGTCGATAAAACGGGTATCCAGATGCGGAACCGACATCGGCGGAGCTCCTACCGAAGCCTTGCCATATACTTTGGCATGATGCTGTTCCACGACTTTTGGATTTTTGCACACCATAAAGATGCCACTGACCGGGAATCCGCCGATATGTTTACCTTCCGGAATGCCCGTCTTCTGGAGTAAATGCAGACTTCCGCCGCCCGCGCCGATAAAGACGAATTTTGCCTTATGGCGTTCGACTGCACCGCTCTTCAGGTTTTTCACGGATAGTTCCCATTGTCCATCGCTGGTGCGTTTCATGTTCCTCACGCTATGTTGGTAGTGGATGCCCACGTGTTGTTCCTTCAAATGTTTGATCAGCATACGCGTTAAAGCACCAAAGTTAACGTCCGTACCGGAGTCAATTTTGGTCGCTGCAACAGGTTCATTACTGGTACGATCTTTCATCATCAGCGGCATCCATTTCGCCAGCTCTTTCTTGTCATCTGAGAATTCCATGCCTGCGAATAGCGGGTGATTCGATAAAGAGTCATACCGTCTTTTCAAAAACTGGACATTGCTCTCTCCATGCACATAACTCAAATGAGGAATCGGCATAATGAAGTCCCGCGGATTACGAATCAGACGGCTATTGACGAGATAGGACCAAAATTGCTTTGAGATCTGAAATTGTTCATTCACTTTAATTGCTTTGCTAATATCTACGGTTCCGTCTGGTCGTTCAACGGTATAGTTAAGTTCGCACAATGCAGCATGCCCGGTTCCGGCATTATTCCATTCGTTGGAGCTTTCCTCTCCTGCAGTGGCTAGCTTTTCGAAAACCTTAATATTCCAGTCTGGTGCCAATTCTTTTAGCAAAGTTCCCAAAGTTGCACTCATAATTCCGGCACCAATCAAGATAACATCTGTACTCGTTTGTCCCTGGCTCATGTCTACCGTCCTTATATCCTATATTTGCCAAAAGGATGTAAGCGTTATCGATTTGGCATTTGCAGCAAGCCCATTCTTGAACGGGATCGCACCTTCTCTGAATGAATATAACCTTGATCTAGTGTATCAATAATATAGAGCAATTTAAATATGCAATTTCAAGATATTTGCTATTCCATCAGTATACGCTAGTTTACATCGGAACGTTAGCCCGGTTATAGGCCTGAAAGATATATTTGTTCAAAACAAAGAAAGGAACCCGGTTTCAGCTGTGAAAATGGATGCGCCAAAAGCCGCTCTCGAATCTCTTCGTAAGGCGGCTTCATATATAAATTAACCTATTAACACCCCCGGCGTTTCCCGGAGTACTCAGAAGATCGAAATCAGTTCTTTCGTATATGGATGGCGTTCTTCAGCGAACAACGCATCTGCACCAAAGCGGTCAACGATCTGACCTTCCCGCATAACGATGATGCGCTGGCTCATGCGATGTACCGCAGCCAGATCATGCGAGATGAACACGTATGAAAGACCAAGTGATGTCCGGAGATCGGTGAGCAACTGCAAAACCGCACCTTGCGAGATCACGTCCAGGCTGGCCGTCGGTTCATCCAGAACAATAACGTCCGGCTCAATGCCAATAGCACGCGCGATCGTGACGCGCTGACGCTGTCCACCACTTAACTCGTGCGGATATCGTCCAGCCATATCGCTTGGAAGCTCAACGGCTTCAAGTAGCTTTTGGACGTAAGCATCCTTCGACGTGTAGGTAAAGTGGGACAGCTCGGCGTTCCGTCCAAGTTGTTCATACGGATCGATCAGCGAATCAGCAATCTTGAGCTTCGGATTCAGTGCCGCCATCGGGTTCTGGAATACAATCTGGATCTTCCGGCGATGAGGTCGCAACCGTCGGCCGCTCAGCCGCGCGATATCCTGTCCGCCCAGTGTAATCGAGCCCTTATCCGCGTCTTCGATCCGCAGTAGACAGCGGGCGAGCGTACTCTTGCCACAGCCGCTCTCACCAACGAGGCCAAGACACTCACCGCGGTTCAGGAAGAAGGAAATATCATTCACAGCCGGCCGGTCTGCACCTGCATACGTTCGGCTGAGATGTTCCACGTGAAGCACAGGATCGCCGGAGATGTTGAACGATGAAACAGTCTCTGCACCAGCAATATCTATTTCAGCATCTGTAACTGCATCATCTGTATCTGTAGTATTTATGACTGCATTATCTGTGTCTGCATGGTTTACGTCGTTAGCAAAATCGTGGCTTTGCACACCGGATTCTTCGGACTGCACCAGTCCACGGCGTTCATCATTTGCGGTCGTCTTCATTCCGTTCCTGCCTCCTTCAATCCCGACTTCAGCGAGCGACTCAGAACGGGAGCCGCCTCGATCAGCTGACGCGTATATTCATGCTGAGGATGATCGAGAATGCGATGCTTTCCGCCAGATTCGACGATCTGTCCTTCCTTCATGACAGCCAAGCGGCTTGCATAGCGGCGTACATGACGCCAATCGTGCGTGATAAACAGAATGGCACATCCCGTCTCCGCTTGTTTGCGTGCCAGCAGTTCCAACACGTGATGCCCAGACACACTGTCCAGTGCCGTTGTTGCTTCGTCAGCAATTAGCAGACGAGGAGACAGCATCAGTGACGTAGCAATTGAAGCCCGCTGAAGCTGTCCACCGCTCAACTGGAACGGATAGCGACGCAGCAATTCAGCGCTAAGGCCAACCGATTCCAGCGCTTCCTCAGCCCTTTTCTTGCGGAGGACAGAAGACTTTTCCCCATGTACCTTCTGGTATTCATCAAAGTGTCCACCAATACTGCGAAATGGCGTAAACGCTCCCTGATAGTCTTGAAAAATATATGAGATGCGGCTTCCCCGTAGGGCTCGCATCTCCTTTGGCTTCCGTTCGAGCAGGTTGCTGCCTTCGAACATGACTCGTCCCGACGCATGCAGGTTGGGCGGCAGCAGACGACCAATCGCTTGCGAGAGCAAGCTTTTGCCGCTACCACTCTGTCCAACCAATGCCATGAACTCACCTTCGCGAACAGCCAGAGAGACTTGATCTACAATCGTACGATCCCGACTGGAGATGCTCAGTTCCTCAATGGAGAGAATCATGGCTGCACCTCCTTCTTCACGTCAAACCGGTCTCGCAGATAGTCACCCAGCATGTTGGCAAGCAGGACTACCGAGACAATGGCAAGGCCCGGATAGATCATCAGCTCTGGCCGAGACTGGAAGTAAGGCCGTGAGTCGTTCAGCATCGCACCCCATTCAGGTGTTGGCGGCTGTGCGCCAAGGCCAATGTAGGACAACGAAGAGATGAGCAGGATGATTTTGCCCAGATCGAGACTGGCCAGTACGAGCACATGGCCTGCGATATGTGGAAGCAGATGCTTTCTCATGATACGACCGTCCGATAGTCCGTTGGTCCGGGCGATGCGAATGTAATCCTTTTGTGACTCCGATAAAACTGTACTCCGAACGAGACGGGCGTAGCTGACCCACTTTACGATTACGATCGCTAATACCAAATTACCGATTCCCGCGCCAAGGAGGCCACTGAGCACAATCGCCACGATGGTATCAGGGAATGCAAGAAAGGCATCAGCGATCCGCATGAACAGCTTATCGATCCAGCCACGTTTGTATCCTGCGATCAGTCCAAACGGAATACCGATCAGCAGTGCAGCACCAAGTGCCAGCAAGCTATACCCCAGTGTTTGGCCGCCGCCAAGCAGCAGACGTGTCAGTACATCGCGGCCCAGGTGGTCGGTGCCGAACGGATGGAGAGCACTTGCGCCCTGCAATCGTCCGCGCAGATCGGTTAAGGTATGATCATGCTTTAGAACTAAAAAGGCATATAAGGAGGCCGCGATGACCAGAAGTGCAAATAGCAAACCAACGATCGCCTGCCAGCTATGTTTTTTAGATTTTGTCGTTGAAATGGGCAGGGGCATGGTTTTCATCGGTGGGCCTCCTTTTCCTTGAGTTTCATTTCAGGATTCAAATAACGATAAGATAGATCAACCGCCGTATTCACGAGGAATACCACGATCGCCATGATCAGGATGTAACCCTGGATCAGTGGATAATCACGCTGGCGGATGGCGTCAACGACGAGCTTGCCGATACCCGGATAAGCGAACAACACTTCAATCACGACGACTCCGCCAATCAGGCTGCCAAGACTCACGCCGAATACCGTAATGACAGGCGGCAGACTGTGCCGAAACGCATGAAGCATGAAAATCCGGCCTTCGGATAATCCTCTTGCCCGGGCGGATCGAATGAACTCCTGACTTAGTGAATCTAGCAGGCTGGAACGCAAAAGACGCACATAGACGCTGGAGATGGCAAGTCCCAGCGTCAGAGATGGAAGAATAAGCGATGTGAATCCATCCCGGCCCATGGTCGGCAGATTGCCGAAGCGTACGCCGAACATGTCGATCAGGATTAGACCCAGCCAGAAGCTGGGCACCGCCGCACCCACAATGGAGAGCATCCGGCTGCCGCGGTCAATCCAACTTCCACGATGAAGGGCTGACAGCGAGCCGAGCGGGATCGCTATGACGAGCATGACCAGCAGTGCGCCTATCGTCAGTTCAGCCGTTGCTGGCAGCGCACGCATCAGGGTCTGCATGACGGGCTGGCCTGTCGAATACGATACACCGAAGTCGAGCCGAACGAAATCGAGCAACCAGTTGCCGAACTGGACAGGAAGGGAATCGTTGAAACCCATCTCCTCGCGTACAGCTTCGACCTGCTCCTGACTGACGGACAGTTCGTCCACGTTCAATATTGTCAGCACGGGATCACCCGGAGCCAGACGAATGAACAGGAAGCTCACAAACATAATGAACAGCAGAAAGATAAATACCTCAAGGAACTTTCGAAGCAAAATGCGAAACATTACATCACATCCAGCTTATTGGTAATCATGTAATATTCACTGCGGGTGGTAACCCAGTTCTTAATCTTCTTACCGTTATAGGCAACGATCGTACCAGGATGCAGCACGAATGAATTCAGCACGTTGTCATGTACGTAGTTGGCTGCCTTCTCGGCAAGCTCTGCGCGCTTCTCCGGTGCAACTGTGAGATTCAGTTCGTCGATGATCTTGGTCAGCTCTGGATCTTCCGATCCACTGAAGTTAAGAGCACCCTTCGGATGGTACGTCGCATTCAGGTAATAACCAGCATCCCCACGCGGAGCTGTCAAATTACTATACGTCGCAATATCCCAGTCGCGGTTGGCCGCCATATAATCTTCCGGGGTGTCAATCTGGCGGATCTGCACGTCGATACCGATCTTCTTCGCATCAGACTGGAACACTTGAGCAATCAGTGGCAGATCGGCACGAGCTGAATACGTCAGCAGCGTCAATTGCAGCGGCTTGCCATCTTTCGTCATCACGCCATTTTGCAGCTCGTATCCAGCTTCCTTAAGATAGTTCACTGCGGCGTCAGGCCCGGATTGCTTAGCAGTCTCTGCATAAGTTGGCGCAAACGGCAGCGATGGCAGGAACGGTCCGATGGCCGCTTCACCGTATCCGAGCAGGATCGTGTCCACGATGCCCTGACGGTCGATTAACGCATCCACCGCACGACGGACGTTAATGTCCTTCATACTCTCCCGCTGCATATTCGTCGTCATCTGATGCACGCGGAACGTCGACGTGGACTCCACAGTTATGCCATCCATCGCTTTGAGCGATTCGAGGCTCTCGACCTCTGGACGGTATACGATATCTACCTGTCCAGATTTGAGCGCTAGTGTGCGGGCATTGGCATCTTCATTGAATGAGAACGTGATGGAATCCAGTGGAGATGCTCCATCCCAATATTCATCGTAGCGATCCAGATCCAGCTTGCTGCCTGGGGTAAAAGAGGTCAGCTTGAACGGGCCCGTACCAATGGGCTTGTTCACAATGTCCGGCTCACTCACGTCGATAATCGCCGTGTTCGGATTCACCAGCTCTGAAGCGAACTCCGGGAACGGCTGAGTTGTGGTAATCTCCAGCTTATCACCCTCGGCTTCAATCGTATCGATCTTCAGCGCGTTCTGGATGGCTACATTCTCTTCCAGTGCCCGCTCAAGGGATGCCTTAACGGATTCGCCCGTCATTGGTTTGCCATTCTGGAAGGTCACATCATCTCGCAGGTCGATCGTCCAATGCTGACCGTCTTCGCTCTCCCAGCTCTCGGCGAGCCATGGAGCAACCGTTAGATTCTCTTCATCGAGACGAACCAGCGTTTCCGTAATGCCCGCGCGCAGCGGCACATAGCTAGAATCCACATGTGGATCTAGCGAACTGGTGGAGAAGTTATATAGGAAGTGAACATTTTTATTATCGGTGGATGGTTGCGCAGCGGGACTGGACTCAGATGATCCGCAGGCGCTCAACAGTCCAGCGCTTAAGGCCAAGGAGACCAGCGCTAGCAGTGGCGTCTTTTTATTCAAGGTAATGCCCCTCTCTCTTAATCGTAATCATTATGATCTAAACAATGAGTATTATCATATCGTAATGATTACGTTTTGACAAGAGTTATATTGGTGTTAGAACGAGAAAGAATCCGACTCTCGGATGAGAGCGGATTCTTCATGTTTTTTGTTACATATGAGGGCTTTATTAGTGGGCATTTCCTTTACGATCCTGGATTGTTTACATGTAGAACCATGCAAGATTACTCGAAGAGTTACAACCCTGTATCGTCGTCTTCTAGCAAATGTGACCAGTAACCTTCGACATTCTTCATTGCTATCGGATCAATCTTCTCAAAATAACCACGAAGTGCTCTAGCATACTCATCTGAGGTATATGTACCTTCCAGTCTCATTTTAGTTGCCAGTTCACTTCTAATTAGATGAAACAAAAAGAAGGTTCCCAAATTCTTATTGAGCATATATATGTTGGACTTATCCAATGATGATGTTGTGAAAAACATATCGCTCCCTTGTTTTAGATAGAGACCATACGAGTCACGCATATACCATAACTTGCAAAGTGACCAATCTGAATATATTCCTCTCCCTCAATAACTTTTACTTGGAAAGCTTCAGATTCATAAAAGGAAAAATCATCATATTGTTCTGGAACTCCTATGTCGATTAAAAAATGAGCATTCTCTTCACTTATGCCCCAATCTTTTAGTATAGTGTAGTCATAATTAATTATTTCCGATTCATAGTAGTCCTTTATCTCTACGATATCAAAATCCATGCTCTCACTCCTCTAACTTTTAAAATGCTTGAGATAGAACCATACGACTGATTTAAGAAATCACTGGTGCGCCCAGGCTTTCAGTCCCTCATCACTTATATCAATTGGTGCCTGCTTAGACATGTATTCGGCATGCGCTAGAGGAAAAGCATAGCCACCTGTAATAATCTCACCATGCTTTCTTCTAATGGTTCCTCCTCTTTCGATTAAAAGAATCAAAGGTTCATACAAATCATGAAACTCCAACGCAATTTCATTTCCGGAATCAAATAATAACAACCATTCCAAATATGCTTCACACATTCCTTTTAGGAAATCATTTTTTTGCCTCTTTAATTGAGGACATTTTTCAGTTATATCCAGATCAACGTCATATCCGAACGCACGAGAAGCGTTGAAAAAGGGATACGATGTTTTCAAACGGTATGTAGTGGTCAATATTGCTGCTCTTCTAATATACTCCTGTAATAATGCCATGTTTGAGGGTTCATCTGTTCTACCGGAAGTCCCCCAATTGATACTGTTTATTCTTTCTAGACCTTTACATAATTGATTCATTAATACCTCCTCCTCTAGAGTCAACTATTCAATTCTAATAACTTCCCACATAAAGCTACTAACTTCAGAATATATACAGAATTGTAGTTTCACTAATAAATGCACTAGGTAATATATCTTGTATATTTTCAATTCTACCCGTCATATAATCTAACTCACACCCGTTTAAATGTTCCTTTGCCCACTCACTTAATCGTTTTAACTCAACTACAGCAGCTTCTAATTGGTGAAAATATATTTTAGATCCATCCCGAATCAAGGCTATTCCTAATTCATGTATTGCTGCCTCCCAGTACTCATCGTAAAACTCCTGAGTAGCAATATTCTCACTGAGTGTAAGTTCACAATTCCGATCTTCTATATCCCTGTTATATCTATATAGACCTACGGACAATAGTATCCCCCCAGTTTGATCTACATGATCCTATTAGATGTCGCTAATATCTTGTACTGAAATATTTAAATGTCTCCAATAATTAAGAGGATAAGCTGAACTACCTACAACCATTTCGCCTTGTCTTATGATGAAACTCCCGCCTCGTTCGAAGAGTTTTATCATCGGTTCGTAGAGGTCTATGTATTGAATTGCCTCATCCACTCCTTGATCTGCTAATTCGGAGACTTCTAAATAACCGTAGCAAATTACCTTTACATAAGGATTTCCTAGCGTGTCGAGTTTTGAACAAGCTCGATATACCTTTTCATCTATAGCTTTTCCAAGAATTTTAGCAAAACTAAGTAGGGGATATTGATCTATTGAAGCATCCATCTCGTTTAATAATTGATTAACGCGTCTAAGATATTCTTTAATCAAAACATGAGAAGAAGATTCTAGTGAGCTATCTTCTGTATCCTCAAATGAAATAGACGATAATCGTTCAATAGCTTTGGTCAGTAGCTGCCCCATGCGTTGCTCTCCTCTTGATTGACTATTAAACCTATTTAGAGTTACTTCAAAGGTAACGACTAAATAACGCAGCCCTAGCAACTGCGTTATCGTTTGAAATTATGTTCCTTAATCTCAATCAGTCGTATTCAATATACACGATGCAACCGTTCGTTTTGGCTAATTCTAAAAATGTTGATATCTGATGTGCTACTTCTGGGAGAGTAGGAACAACGTTCTTAACATTCTCTATTTGCTCATCAGTTACTTTACTCACATTGAAGGACTTAAATAAATGAATAGCTAAATCAAGGTCCTGTATTTCCCATGGACTTCCCTCATACCAACCTTCATGGGCATAGTATTCTTGTAGAATACCATTGTCAGTAGACTCATACTGGCACATAAGATCCAATAATGTCTCAAAATATCCATTCCACATCTTTAGGATATTTTTCTCCGCAGAGTTTTCAAATACAATTAATATTTCCGGTTGCCCCTCGTAACCAACATAATAAAAGTCATTAACTTTATCTTCTATCATAGCTCAACTCTCCAACGCTCATAAAGAGCATCACCCTCGCTCTAATGAACTTAGGCACTCGCTTATTATACTCATTTCACCTATTTTAACCCCTTAAGAAATTCCTCTAATATTTTTTGGCTAGCAGTTCCTGCTCCTGAAATTGCATTATGCACACGATCTAATATTATAGGATGATTTATAATTCGTTGCTTATGTTCAGTAGATGTGTAACTTCTTAATGTATCTATACATATTTCGAATAACTCGCTGTCTTCATCAGAAAGTAGAGAAAGCAGGATTTCAAATTCTTGTGTGTGCTGTGTACTATCTAGACAGTAAGCCAGCTTTTTCTTCCAGTACAGTGGCTTATTTAACACCTCAATGGTTAATTATCCCAATCACTTTGTCCGAATTCCCCAATGATTCTGCTGCTATAATACAACCGTCATCATACCAGGAATCAACTGTCGTCACAGCTGATAAAAGATTATCTAATTGTTTGTACATATTAAACATTAACCTCTATCTTAGTCATCTCCCAGTTTGATCCTACTTTCTGTATACCGGTAAGATTAATCCATGTAAGAAATGGCCGTCTTGATAATATTCGTTAATTTTAATTCAGGATATTTTTTATCACATTCCTTGAGGGTGTTGATATATTCTGTACTTTGGAGATTATAAGCTATTTCTTCAAACACCTCACTAACCCAAATAAGTTCGTCCTTACTACAGTTCTTGAGGAATTGAATCGTCTCATCTTCATTTTGGCTTAGTATATTAATTAGTTCATCTCTGTATTGCTCGATTACTGGATCGTTCATATGAAGAGCCGCTCTTTTTCGTATTACTTCTCTAGACTCTTCGATCATTTATAGTGACCTCCATTTAGAAGATTCAGCCCAATCGTAATCAGACACCCAAAAATAGTCCGATCTATTAAGATTCAGGTATTCATAAACATTCGTTATTCTCTTCTTTATTAGTTTAAAGACTGTAGAACTGCTATGAACGGAGGATGCCCCGTTTCTTGGTGTTGTAACAAACTTGGTTTGCGAAATCTTAAACTCGTCTGTAATTCAATTACAGGTGCGTCCGCCGAGATTCCTTTTAGCGATACTTTTATCCAAAGGGGGCACAATGGTACTCTACAACCCAATATCTTTGTAACAGAATCAATATCGAACTCGCGTCCGTCTAAATTATTCGAATTTAACATTCCCCGGTAAAGATATTCGTCTGTAGAATTTAAAGATTTACCCAACTCCTCAATCGGAGTGATTATGAATTTACTGTTCTCACCCAGTACTTCGTTATGATAGGAAGATAATTCATCTACAGTTTTTAATAAGTATTCCTTAAAAGAATCTAGGTCCATATATTTACTCAGCATGCCAACTCCGTTAATATAAATTCAATTCAGCACTTGTCTTTTAGATATAATTTAAAATTCATTCTCCCACGGTAGCTTCTAACCATTTTGCTGCATCTTGGCCTAGAAGGACTGTTGGGTTGTCAGGAGTGCCGACATTAATGCTATGGAAATTCGCTTCGGTTATTCCTTTAATGTTTTTTAAAGTTGCTCCATAGAATGAAACTCCTTCAAACCTCGATTGGCTTATATCTATATTTATTAATGAAGCGTTACTAAAGTCAGTTAAAGAGAAGCTACTTGCCGAAAAATTACAATCTATAATCGTAGCCCTTTTAAAATCAGCCTCCCAAAAATCACCTCTAGCAAATCTTACATTATTCAAAGCTGCATTAGAAAATTCAGTATAAGATAGGTCCGACTTATAAAAATCACAATCCACTAATTCTGCGTCGTTGTAAGTTGACGAACTTAAAACTGAGGCATGGAAATCCATGTTGTTCAGACTAAGATTATCAAAATTACAGCTAGTCATATACGATTGTTCCAAACACACACCAGTTAACTCATAATGTTGAAAATCAACTTCCTGTAATCGTAGCTTCTCACCTTCTTGACCACTAGTCTCTACCCACTTTTTGTGAAGCTCAAATTTAAGATCTAACTCTTGTTTCATGGCTTTTCATCCTCTATGTTAGGTATGAATGGGGAGAGCAACGGATCATCATTCTCCATTACTTTACCTCGAATTAAAGTGTAGACCTTAAACTGATTGAAGGATTCCGAATCATCACTATCTCTTACATAAAGAATTCCATAGGAACCTGGAGCTATTTCACCTACTTTTCTAAACACTTTGATCGGATCATATTTTGATACAGGTTTGTGATTATCTAGGCCCGCTATCCATAGTTGAAAGTCACCATTAACTGCTCTCAAGTCCAAAACACCTGTAGGCCAATTTAGCTCATATACATATTCCCGCAGATGTTGGATAACTAAACCATATTGATACTCATCTTCTTCAAACGAGGTACTCTCTCTAATGGTTGCCCATCCATGATATTCGTACATAATCTCTTCACAACCCCTCATCCGTATCTATGTGGGCTAGTTGACTATATAGCCATTATCTTTAATCTGTTCTTTCAATAATCGCTTTAAAGGGAGCATGTCCCGTTTCAACATTTCTCAGCAAAGTAGGTTTTCTAAACCTTAGACTGCACTGTAACTTAAAAATCGCTGTAGCTTCATCCAAACCTATAAAGATTACATTAATCCATATAGGCACCATTGGCTCTAACCCGCAAAGAACATTCACCGTATTGATTAACGGTAACTGCTTTCCTCCTATATTATCCTCACTCAAAATATTCAATCGCATCATATTATCTGCACTATTCAATGGCTTATCCTTTTCCCTCACAGGCTCGATAATGAATCTATATTCATTAGATGTTAACCCAATTTCATTTGAGATTTCTTGAATTGTCTTTAATAAATTTTCTTTGAATATTTCTTTATTCATCTGTTTTATTTGTTCCAAAGTCATCCCCTCAGTTTACTCAATATGATTTAATTCAATGTCGCTAATATCTTGTACTGAAATATTTAAATGTCTCCAATACTTAAGAGGATAAGCTGAACTACCTACAACCATTTCGCCTTGTCTTATAGTAAAACTCCCGCCTTGTTCAAAGAACTTTATCATCGGTTCGTAGAGGTCGATGTATTGATTTGCTTCATCCACTCCTTGATCTGCTAATTCGGAGACTTCTAAATAACCGTAGCAAATTACCTTCACATAAGGATTTCCTAGCGTGTCCAGTTTTGAACAAGCTCGATATACCTTTTCATCTATAGCTTTTCCAAGAATTTTAGCAAAACTAAATAGGGGATATTGATCTATTGAAGCATCCATCTCATTTAATAATTGATTAACGCGTCTAAGATATTCTTTAATCAAAACATGAGAAGAAGATTCTAGTGAGCTATCTTCTGTATCCTCAAATGAAATAGACGATAAACGTTCAATAGCTTTGGTTAGTAGATGCCCATGCGTTGCTCTCCTCTTGATCGACTATTAAACCTATTTAGAGTTACGTACCAGGTAACGACTAAATAACACAGCGCTAGCAACTGCGTTATCGTTTGAAAGTATGTTCCATGCTCCCAATCAGTCGTATTCAATATACACGCTGCAACCGTTCGTTTTGGCTAATTCTAAAAATGTTGATATCTGATTTGCTGCTTCTGGGAGAGTAGGGACAATATTCTTAACATTCTCTATTTGCTTACCAGTTACTTTACTCACATTGAAGGATTTAAATAAATGAATAGCTGAATCCAGGTCCTGTATTTCCCATGGACTTTCCTCATACCAACCTTCATGGGCATAATATTCTTGTAGAATACCATTGTCAGTAGACTCGTAATGACACATAAGATCCAATAATGTCTCCAAATATCCATTCCACATCTTTAGGATATTTTTCTCCGTAGAGTTTTCAAATACAATTAATATTTCCGGTTGCCCCTCGTAACCAACATAATAAAAGTCATTAACTTTATCTTCTTTCATAGTTCATCAACTCTCCAACGCTCATAAAGAGCATTACCCTCGCTCTACTATTATGAACTTAGTTACTCGCTTATTATACTCATCTTCCTCTTCAAACGAGATCATATCTACACGTTCAGGGATCTTGGTCCGGGAGATATGAATCCCATGAATACAATAATCACACCATATATCTAAAAACCCTATTCTTGACCGTGTATCTCCGACATACTGAAAGTGTATATTGGAATGGCCACAATTAGGGCAATTTAGTTCATATTTATTTTCGTCCTTACCTACTAACCTCAGCCATTTACTATGTTGTGTTTTAGCCATTAAATTACCTCGTAGTATATGACTTACTATCAATTTCTTGCCTACTTTAAAGACTAATCTCCCTCAGAAAACGGTTTAATAAAAAATGTACTCTGACCGATTCTATACATCAGCCCGTTCGAATTGTGAAGATCTCCTTTTGAAAGTGAGCTCCCAGCTTCTTAAATCAACCCTGCCATATCCTTCTCAATAAAGTTTCCATCCAGTAAATCATAAGGCCAATCATAGATATCAGGGTTCTCTCTGCAATACGAGTTAATGACAAGCTGACCGTCGGACCGCAGAAAGATCACGCCAGATTCACTATCTGTCAATGCAATATCCTCTTCTAATCTGTCCGTTAGAGTATTAATCGCTTGGAATATAACTTGTAATCCCTCTTTGGGTGAACGTGAAAAAACGGAAATATTGATACAGTAATTGATATTTAAATTTAACTCTTCTCTCGTAAAACTTACTAACTCATCATCGTCTTGTACGATAAATGAGAAGTTAGGATTGGTAATCGTGTAATAACCATCCCTCGATTTCATGTGAGTCTCCTGAGAAAAATCTTGTAGTGAACTCAACAATAAATCTGCTAATTGTTTCGTGTCTTTTTTATAGAATAGGTACAACGCTAAATCCATACTTCAATCAGCCCCAGACCTATTATTCCAAACTATTCATATCTAATGGTTTCATCTCAAGAAATTTATCGTACCAACTATTTAGTGGAATATGTGCACACCCTACTACATTCAGCTCTTTTGGTTTAAGTACAACTAATCCCTGTCGTTCAAAGATTTTTATAAATGGTTCATACACGCTTAGATATTCTACATATGATTGATTCTTATCAGCAAGCTTTGCTAATTGTAAATAATATTCGAATACTTTATACACATACACATTAGTACCATATTCGCTCATTGCAGTTATATTACAATAATCAGAAATTTCTACTTCTTCATTATCTCCCAATACAGTTGCAATGTTAGCAATAAAAGGAGGTAGCGGTCGTATAGAACTCTCCTTAAAAAAATAAGCTAATCTTCTTAAGTACTCACGTGCCAAATCTGCTTCTACTTCTGAAGATCGGCTTCCTACTTGTTCCCAATTTATCTTGTTAATTCTTCCTACTGCTGCTTGCAAATTCACTATAGCCACCTCAATTTCAATATTTATCTGGATCGTCAAAAACGTATTTTCTGACATCATCTACAGGATTGTATCCTGGGAATGGGGGAGGATTAGGATCCGTTACATCTGCTTTATCATGTGCATTTTTTGTAGTATCTACATTAAATGTCTTCTTGGCAGAGTCCCATGTATTTTGATCTCTTAATGGTAAGGGTTCAGAAATAACCTCTCCTTTATCATTCTTAACTCCATTTTTCATTATATCGCTTTCTTTCAATTCGTGATTTGCAGTTTGCCGAAACCAGTCTTTTTCTGCTTTAGTCAGTTCTCTTAGCTGTGCCTGTTGCCAACCGTAAGCAATATCTTGATCTCCTTGCATGTATAACTTTTGATAATATCTACCCTCCACAGATAGATCATGAACATTAAGAAACAAATGTTTTTTCATCGCGGCAACTTCTGCTTCCGCCAGTCCAGTGTTTTTAGAAACCGTTTGTACATCATCTAAACCGATTTTTCTTATATCAATATACTTTCTCTCAACAAAAGCTTGAAATCCGTCTTCTGGAGGTATTATGTGTGGTCTCATTTTTATTGGATCAGTTATATATTTCCCCGATTGTGCCCCTTCGGCATCTTTAGCCTGCTTTTGCCCATTCCCTTTCTTCGCCTTAGCAGCCTCAATATGCTGTTTGATCTTCGCCACAGCAGGATTAGAAGCAGGCAATCGATGAGGCCCTTTACCACCCGGCATACTCCCACGAACCATCTGAATCGCCATGAATATCTGACTAAACTTCAGAGAGGTCACCATCATCTGAGCATACTTATCTGATACAGCCTCTCCTGTCGTAGGATGAATGCCCATCTCAAATGCCTTGATCTGTAACGCAAAAATATCTTCCCCAGGCGGTTCAACGTTCACAGCTTGCATGCGATTAAAGTCCAGATTTCCCTGATCCCTCTGATAAGCCTGAAGAGCAGCCTGATCCGCAACACCATTCTCGTTGACAGGCATCCATACCAATTTACCAAACATATTGATTTGCGCCATCCGATAGCCCTTATCACCCGAACCTGAATCACCTGATGATTTGGTCATCATAGCTGCGGCAGCGACTGCTCCAAACGCACCACCCAGACTTACCTTCTGAGCATCTGCATCTTGGAAACGCGTGGCAATATCCTTCAATTCCTTGGATGTGTTCACCATACTCTCCAGCGCTTTATCCAGTATAGGTCGCGACTGCTCGAACTCATAGTAAAATCGCTCCTGCGTCGCGCCCATCCACATCATCTGAACGAACATGATCTGTCTCGTCAGTTCACTTCGTATACTCTCTAACTGTTGTCTGGCTTGATCCACCTGATTCGATACGTGATGTAGTTGTTCAGGGGTAACTTTGATTGTACTCATACGTTTCTCCGCTCATTCGAAATAGGATTATCCTATGTTAGCAGAAGTGTAATATGTAAACTATCCGGCTAACATCCTGATTTCACCATGGTAAAAACACAAGCTGTGCTCCTCTTCGGTGCTGTGGTCCTATATGCATATACCCACTTCAAGGCATATCCTATCAGTTTCAGTAAATACCTCTCCTACTTCATTTCCTCCAACATCACCCGATACCGCCCAATCTGCTCCTCTGTCGCCTCTTCCCGCAATGATTCAAAAGTGAAGTTTGAAGTGCAAACTATTTCAAACTCTGAAATGAACTAAATCACATACAGATTTCTAAGCAAAAAGAAAGAAGAGCGTTGCACTAAATCAGCATAGACAACACTCTTCATAATTCAAATCGATTTAAGTTATCTTGTTTTACTCATTTGCTAACTTAGTATATTTCTTAGCAGTGAGAATCCCCGGATACGATGTCTCTAAAGTATCATAGGTTATTTCTATCTCGTCCCCAACATTAAACTTAGACAGGTTTATACCACTAACCCAATATACTTCACTATATTTGTTTGATTGTATTAATTTATTAGTATCTTCCTGAAGATCCTCTGGTACCAAATCACTTATTACAAGAATTCTTTTGTTCGATTGATCAATCTCTTTTACATACCCTTGAACCTGTTGATCATTTGAATTAAAAATGGTACATGCACTCAATATAAATAACAGTGAACATATTAACAACACCTTCATAAATTTCATACGGACACACCTCCAATTAATTTATTTAAATTAATTTAGAATTGGTTCCACATCAAGTTTACTTAACACATTACTTATGTGTGAATATACTCCATCAGTTCCTATATAACCTTTATTTACACCCTTTAGGATTGTGCTGTAATAAACCGCTCCTCCGCTGAGAGCTTTATTAGCTGGTATTTCCTTTACGATCCGGAATTGTTTACAGGTAGAACCATGCAGGATTTCTCGAAGAGTTATAACCCAGTTTCGTAGTCTTCCAGCATATGTGACCAGTAACCTCGATGTACTTTAAGGATTAAACAAAATAAATTTTATCCAGAACATTTCAAATACAAAATTCGTTTAGGGACTAAAGAGGGGGAGTACGATGAGAAGATATTCATTTATCGTCTTAATGATTGCTACAGTTATGATCCTGATTCTTAGCGGCTGCCAAAGTTCTAATAAGGCCGATCAATCTGGAGTAAGTAAAGTACTGAAGGAATTACACACCTTCTATCCTGGCGATATTACACAGGTTGATTCTATTGAAATGATGAGTGGTGGTGATGGTACTAAAAAAACAACCACAGATAAGGTACTAATTCAGGAATGGATTGAAAAGGTACACGATTTAGAAATCGTACTTGATCCGGACCAAGAGGATGCTACAGGGGTTTTGTACCATGTCACGATGTTTGAGCAGAGAAAAGAAGTGCTGTACATGACACCTACCGATATAAATTATCAGCGAATGCAGCCACAGTTGGAATTGGCTGACCGAATGTCGGAACTTTATGATGCCATAGAATAAGAGTATTCTTATGTTCTGTATTCAAAGTGACTACATGCTGAAATTTCGATATGAAATTATACTTCGTAATCAACATTTTCAGCCAAAGTAGGTTCTCTATGAGGTCAGTCGCTTTACATCGGTTAACTTTTCCTGAAGTATTTGAATACTCGTACTCTGCAGTATGTCAGGATTCAATTCAGTAACAAAATCCAGAAACTGATGCGTATTTTTCATAATTTCATCTGTAAAGGAAGCCGAACCTACAATAACATCCTTCCAAGTTGAGTATCTAAATTCCTCAAGTGGTTCAGTAATAAATAAGTCCAGAATAACTTCCCGATTAATATCTTCTACTAAACTAACTTGTAGTTCCACTCCCTGCTGTTTAAACTCCAGCCAAAAATTAGCGCTATCAGGAATTCGATAAGCAACATATTGGTGTGTTCTAATCTTCTGGACTATAGTCAGTAAGTCAACAAACCATCTAATAAGTCTTTCATTACCAAATGGACAATCATCAAAGAACATACCATACTTACTTCCGTTAAAGTCCAATTCAATAATTCCCTCGATATCTTGTTTCGTTAGTTCAAACTGCTTTGCAGACATTTGTTTAATTTCATCAAAGTTATCAATTGCTTTAAATGAAATAGTGAACATATTTGAACACCCTAATCTATTAAAATAATAATTTTATATATATGTGTACTATACGGAATTAGTCAAAAACAATACACCTCCGTTTGAGAATTCCAGGAGAATGGGTACAAACAAATAGAACTATAGGTCCTCACAAACAGCATCTAACATGGATTAAAATATAGTATAGATCAAGAACTGAGGATTGAGACGATGACAAAGATACGATAGTTATCTAAAAGCGATACAAGAACAAAATAACGGTAAAATACAACTATCTGTTGAACAATTAGAAGAATCGAGGTGAAGTTATGAATATATACACCATGGATAAAAAAGACGTTCAACTGACCCACCTCATAGGCTATACATTATCTAAGCTTCGTACTTACGAGTGGGTCAGATTTAATATGTTTGCAAGAGAGGATATTTACCACAGCACGCCTGGATAATATTTCCGATTTCATAACCCTGGTGATGTATATAACCAATTGGCCGAATGTGTAGCTTCTTTTCAAAAAGGGGAACTGCAATGGAAACTATATCTCAGCTATGAGAGCCGCAATAAAAATTATAGCTAGAGCCATATGAAGTATTCTTAGCAAGATCAACAGATGAATTTAAAGAACATTATGACTTAAAGCGTATTTTGAGAGAAAGATATAATGAAATTTGTGAGTTAGGTATTGAGGATATACAGGCCTTGAACGATCATATAGAGGATTGGTTTAATTTAGAGAATAAAATGCCGATTTTCCCCGAAGATGAATGACTCATACTAAGAGGGCCGTTATTACTATATTCCTTGAAATTAGTGGATCAAAAACCGAAGTAGCCAAAATGATTATCTCTAGGGAGTAGATCAGATGGTGGATAATAATAATGCATGGAGCACGGAGTATTCTCCTGTTGATATTCATACCGTAAAGACAGTGGAAAAGACTTGGGGTATACAATTCCCCTCTGAGTACATTCATTTCATAGAAAAATATCACGGTGCAGAACCTGCCCAACGGACGTTGAACATCAGTGGAAAAAAAGTGATGTTTTCTTCCTTCTTAACCTTCATCGCATTTGATGAGCTTGATATATTGGATGTATATAATGAGCAAAAGAACAACCTTCCTCCTAATCATTTTCCTTTTGCTATAGATGTAGAGGGTAACCTGTTTTGTTTTAATTACAGCCACAATTCTCAGCCTAATATTATCTATATTGAAACGATAAATTCTTACAACCCCTTGGGTGGTCATGTGGCCGCCACAGACTTTACAGCGTTTATCCAACAATTTAATTAAACAATCTGGCTTCATCCAGTAAGGACGGAGTCTATACTAGAATCAGAATCTTGAAGGGATGCTCTCATGATAACCGATAAAAGCTTCTGATTCGGGAAAATACTTGTGTAATGACTGGCCCCGCAGGATCTATAAAGGATTTTAAAAGAGGTGTTACATATGTTAGTTAAAAAAATAATAGATGAATGGGACCCCATTGATCTATTCCCCTACGCTCCTGAGGATGAATATGAGGAAGAGGTAAAACAAATTGAAGAATGTACTCGTAACGCCAGCTTGGATAAACATAACTTAGCTAAAGAAATATACACGATGTTCAGGGGAAAATTTGGGAGCGATATATTCACTGAGAGTTTAGAGTCATGTACAAATATTGCGAATAAAATTCTGGAACTGCCTCACTTCATAGGCTATACATTATCTAAGCTTCGTACCTACGAATGGGTCAGATATAATATGTTTGCAAGAGAGGATCTTTATCATCACACGCCTGGATTTTATTTCAGATTTTTCAATCCAGGGAAGGTGTACAACGAATTAGCTACATGTATAGATGCTTTCCAGGGCGAGTTACAATGGAAGTTGTATCTTGGTCTTGAGACTCGCAACCAAAATTACAGCTTGGAACCATATGAAGTATATCAGGCAAGATTAACAGACGAATATAAGAAAAATTATAATCTAAAAAGAATTTTAGGCGATAAGTATAACGAAATATGCGAAAAAGGGATCACCGACATTCCATCTTTAAGTGATCATATTGAAGATTGGTTTAATTTAGAAAATAAAAAGCCGATCTTTCCTGACTGTGACTCGGGTAAAATATAAACTGCGTCCAAAAAGAGTGGAGCAATGCCCCCACTCTTTTTATTTCCCTTTCAAACAACTCCCCGCTCAAACTCCGCAAATTCAATCCGATTACGCCCATTCTGCTTCGCCTGATACAATGCCTTATCCACCGCAGCGAACAGCTGAATCAAATACCCTTCTGGATTGTCCGGCACATGCTCAACCTCAAAGTCCTCAAAGGATAGAATCCCAATACTAATCGTAATGGACACCTTCATAATCTCGTGATCCACCACAATGTGGTTGGACTCCACAGCGGTTCTCACACGCTCCGCAATTTGATTAGCCAGATCATGCTCCGTGTGCGGAAGGTAGATCATGAACTCTTCCCCGCCATAGCGCGTCAGAATATCCGTACTGCGAATGGAGTGTTTGACCGCCTCCGCTGTGCGAACAAGCACTTCATCCCCGATGACATGTCCGTAGCGATCATTGATGGCTTTGAAGTAGTCGATATCGAGCAGTAGGAGTGAAAATGGTGTTTTGTATTGAATATTGGTAATGACCTCGTGATTCAGATGTTGGGTCAGATAACGACGGTTGTAACAGTTGGTTAAACTGTCCGTCAGGGCGAGTTCCTCCAGTTTGCGATTAGCCTCGGATAACTCCTGACGGATCAAGTCCAGCGCCTGGTTTCGCTCCTGAAGCGTCTCGTTCTGGCGATTCATCTCTTTCACATAGAAGCGCTCCTGCGAGACATCCTGGAACGTGAGGATATGACCGATCGGCACAAGGGCCGAATCCACAATTGGAGACGATTGCAGGATATAGTGCCGGATATTGTTGTCCCGCTCCACGATCACCTCAATGTGAGAGAGGGTATTTTCTTTTTTCTTATAATGATTCACGAACTCCCGGCAGCTGCCCACAACATGAACAGATTCCAGAAATGCCTCCATATCAAAAGAATCCCCCACATGCAGATCCATAAAGGATCGAGAGGCTTTGTTCGCTTCAACAATGACCTCATTCTCATCCAGTACCAGGATGCCATATGGAATGGTATTGATTACATCCTCATGGGCGATGGAGACCAGATCGAACACATTGTATCTTTTGATCACATAGACGAAGAAGAGGTCCGACAGAAAGATCCCCAGCGAAGTCATGCCAGGAATGATCGGCAACCAGCGGGCTAGAACGACATTCAGAATCGCATCAATCGTTGCAAACACAGCCAACACCAAGATGCCCCACAGGGTGATTCTCACTTGTTTTTTGATCATGGCAGACGTCTGCGAAGAATACACCGCCCGGAATAAAACCACGAGAGAAGTCAAGAAATAGCTCACCAGAATAGTCATCACAACCCAGAACCAAAGGCCATAATCCCGCTCGATGTACCCGCCCTCCAGTGGAATGACGAATTCGTTCCATGGATTTGCGACCACACCTATAGCCCCGATCACCGCAGGGACAAATAGCAAGAAGGTTCCTTTTGCACTCAAACGCTCTGAATAACCGGTAATAAAGATCGTCAGTAGAAGCCACCCACTCCCGAGCAGAGAGACCGCGACGAAAGATAACGTAACATAGAATAACTGCAGACCGGAATCATCTGTGAGCGTACTCGCAAATTGGCAGAAAGGCCAGAGCATCATCAACCCGTGAAATAAAAAGTACACTTTATGTAAGTTCGTAATCCTAACCGTAGCAAACACATATACACCTACACCGAACAATAGGACAAATAAAAAGAGATCATACCATACTAAAGGGTTCACGAATCTTCTCCTTCTTAGATGCTACAATGACAACGTGGTTGTTCATGATTCTATGTGATACTTATATATAACTTCAATAAACACCTATACAATTCTGCTACGCCAAACTTATTGGTTAATTTAACCATATCTTATCACACCACTATAAGGGTGAGTAGCCCATACACTGGAAGTCCGACCAACCTCTGATCGAAATGCTGATCTATTTCTGATTATTTGTGAATGCTTGGAGGTTTAGAGTACAAACAGGAGAGGAAGGTCATCTGCTCGGGAGATATTTGGGCATTGTCATGTGATTCATATTGAGCCATCCGGCTATCGGACGGCTCTTACATCATTCGTTTACTTCATCCAGAGGGAGATTATCCGTGAAAAGATCAGGGTTATCCTTCAGCATCTCCGTGATTACCTCTGCCGTCTTAGCCGCATCACACACTCTTACGACCGCATCGCCGAGCTTTCCTTTACGCATCGCACCTTCGCGAACCAATACCTCGTCTACTTTCCAAAAATGCTCCGACCATGGCAACCCACAATGTCTGCGGGACGGTACTGAAATCTGGCTTCCATCTGGTAGAACCGTATACAGCATCTCATGCTCGTCCGTCATTCTGCCAGGGATGTCCACCCACTCTTCGACCCCATGAATAAATGTATTCCGCTTCAAATCAACGCCTACTAACAAGATCGTCGCTTTCCGATCAAGCAGTTTCCCCCATGCCGAACCTCTCGCGCACGGTGTGTCGAAGAGATGATCATCCTTCGTAAATGCCTCTGCATCCCTTCCCAGTGCTGCTACCGAGTGCGTTGGGTGCCATGAACGAACGACGCCCGGACGTTTACGAAACAGTTCAGGCAGAATGCCCACACAACAGGTAGAATTTTCCACGTGGAACAATGGGTTATCCGCATTAATGGTAGACCACGTATGAGTGGGAAGCACCAACAATCCCTCTTTCATATAGTCGCTAAAGGCATCCAACACCGTGTCTGCTCCACCTTCAACCTCGCCTATACTTTTCATTGAAGAGTGAATGAGCAACGTGCCTTGCCTATCCATACCAAGCTGCTCTAGTTGCTGCATCAAGCTTTCTTTTGTATACATGTCCTTCCTCCTTCATTTCTTATCCCTTTTCGATGAAAAAGCAAATCCTTGCTCAGCTTCACATCATGCTTCTCAGCATAACAAACAAAGGGCCGAGGGTTAACCCCCGGCCACAGAGAAAAAAATTGGTTGAGTTCAGGCAGTAGCTGCCAATCCACTTTTACTTAATAATAACGTACTCCAAATTTACCAGCTTCGCATACGTTACGATCTGGTCTGTCGTCAGGTTCAAGGATACAACCGTATGGTGACCACCACCATTTTCGATCCAGGCTTTTACCCCGTCTTGGAAGTTCGGCTTCACGCTCCACAGAACACGTGCTACCGGCAGATTAGGTGCTGGAACAGTTGGCTCAAATGCAGATACTTCATTGATCAGCAGTTTGTAATGAGTACCAAAGTCTGCCATGGATACCACGACACCTTCGCCTGCTTTACCATCGAATACAAGACGAGCCGGATCTTCACGATCGCCAATGCCCAGAGGGGACACGATGATTCTCGGTTTGGTGCTGGCAAGTGTCGGATCTACTTCAAGCATGTGAGATTGCAGGATCGCTTCCTGTCCAGCGGCCATCTCGTATGTGTAATCTTCCATGAAGCCTGTGTTCTCGTTATGGGCCATGATTTTCAGCAAGCGATCCAGCGCAGCTGTTTTCCAGTCACCCTCACCGGCAAATCCGTACCCTTGAGCCATTAGGCGTTGTACAGCCAGACCCGGAAGTTGTTTCATGCCATGCAGATCTTCGAAGTTTGTAGTGAAGGCACTGTAACCACCTTCGTCCAGAAAACGTTTAATGGCAATCTCATAGCTCGCTTGCACACGTACACTGGCTTCCCAAGCTTCCTTGCTGTTCGTGCCATAATCGAATTCGTAGAGGTCTCCATACTGAGCGATCAGATCATCGATTTCCTGCTCTGTTACAGCGTTCACGTATTGCACGAGATCGCCAATACCGAAGTAATCAACCGTCCATCCGAATTGGATCTGTGCTTCCACTTTATCACCTTCGGTTACGCCCACGTTACGCATGTTATCACCGAAGCGCGCTACTTTGATGTTAAAGCTTTCATTATAAGCTACCGCTACGTCCATCCAGTCAGCAACTTGCTGTTGCACTTCTGGGCGCTCCCAGTAGCCAACAACGATTTTATTTTGTTTTCTCAGACGGGCATTGATGAAACCATACTCGCGGTCACCGTGAGCAGCTTGGTTCAAGTTCATGAAGTCCATGTCGATGGTTGCCCACGGAATGCTTTCGTTGAATTGGGTTGCCAAGTGCAGCAAAGGTTTTTGCAGCAATTTTGTACCACGAATCCACATTTTCGCCGGGGAGAATGTATGCATCCACGTGATCACACCCGCTACTTCGTCGCGGTAATTGACTTCTTTCATCGTGCTCGTGATTTTATCTGCGCTTACCGCCATATCCTGCAATACGAGCGGGTAAGGTAGCACGCCGCTTGCATTAAGGCCATCCGTGATTTTCTGTGCATTGGCTTTTACTTCGCCCAGTGCTTCTTCTCCGTACAAGTGCTGTGAACCGACGACAAACCAGAATTCTTTTGCTGCTGACATATAACCATCCTCATTTCATTATTTTATAGTTGAACCAATGGGTTACACTTACCACTCCGATTGCAGTACCATCTTCCGATCGCTGGTTATCCCCGGATTTCTTTGATCAATTTTAATAAGGATGATATCCGGTTATAAAGGCGAACGCTTCGCTTCTACAGATTGGTACTGCACTCTCCGTTATCGTGTAAAAGTTTGATACAACTTCATTGGTGGTAGTAGTAACAAACAACCTATTCGCTTGAATTATTATCAACCGATCGCTATTTAACCTAATTACTTCTGTCCGTAATACGCGTCTTTTCCGTGTTTTCGCAGATAGTGTTTATCCAAAATGCCTTGTGGCAGTTCCTTCGCGAAGTTATTCAATTGCCGCGCGTATAGGTTCATTTTGCACACTTCCTCCAGTACGACACTGTTCACCACCGCAGACTTGGCATCTTTCCCCCACGTAAACGGTGCATGCCCATGGAGCAACACTGCTGGAACAGCCATAACATCAATCCCACGCTGTTCAAACGTTTCAATAATGACGCGTCCTGTCTCTGCTTCGTATCCACGATCAACCTCTTCCTGGTTCAGGAAACGTGCACAAGGCACCGCCCCATAGAACGTGTCCGCATGTGTTGTTCCCATTACAGGTACGTCCAATCCGGCTTGCGCCCAGATAGTCGCCCACGTGGAGTGTGTGTGCACAATGCCACCAATCTCCGAGTAATGCTTATATAGTACGGCGTGTGTTGCGGTATCCGAGGAAGGTCTCATCTCACCCTCCACCACGTTACCGTCCAGATCGACCACAACCATGTCGCTTGCTTTCATCGTATCGTAGCTGACGCCACTTGGTTTGATGACGAACAGACCACTTTCCCGATCGATTGCACTGACGTTACCCCATGTGAATTTCACAAGTCCATGCTTTGGCAGTTCCAGATTCGCCTGGAATACCTCTTCTTTCAGTTGCTCTAACATGTTATTCCCTCCCGTTCTCTAATAGTGCGTGTTCAAAAAGTCGGTTTTCAGTACCGAGAAGATGGGATGAAGCTAGAAATGGAGTAGCGGAGCGTAGATAGAGCTACGTGAGCCACGGACATTTCGGCTGAATTCCATATTCGATGTTGATGATGCACTAGGCATCCTTCGTAATCAAAAGCGGTCTTTTTGAACAACCTCTACCAGATGATCTACAGCTGATTGCTCAATCGCAAGCCCACTCCGGTAGCGTTCGATAAATGCTTCAAACCCTTTCACATCCGATGCATCCGGCGCCACTTCGACTCCCTCAACATCGTTAAAGACTTTCTGCTCCAGGAACACATCCAGGCTTTCTTCTTGATCCTTGTTAATCATGTACGAAGCCAGAAGTGCCATGCCCCATGCGCCGCCTTCACCAGCGGTAGACATTACCGACACGGGTACGTTCATCGCAGCGGCTACAATACGTTGTCCGACAACAGGGGTCTTGAACAGGCCACCGTGAGCCAAAATGCTGTCAATGGCTACATTCTCTTCTTCCGTCAAAATGTCCATACCCAGCTTGAGTGCACCGAAGGCACTGAACAGATGTGTCCGCATGAAGTTCGCCAGATTGAAGTTGCTTTCCGGGGAGCGGACGAACAATGGACGGCCTTTCTCAAGTCCCGTAATGTTCTCACCTGAGTAGTAACCGTAGCTGAGCAAGCCACCACCATCAGGGTCTGCCTCCAAAGCCTTGTTAAACAACACGCTAAACAACTTGGCGTTATCCACTTCATATCCCATTGCTTGCGAGAATTCACGGAACAACCCAACCCATGCGTTGATATCACTTGAACAGTTGTTGGCATGTACCATCCCTACTGGGCTACCATCCGGCGTGGTGACCATATCGATCTCGGGGTACACTTTGGATAATTCCTTCTCCAGTACAATCATCGCAAATACGGATGTGCCGACGGAGATGTTCCCCGTACGTTTTCTTACGCTATTCGTTGCCACCATACCCGTTCCGGCATCGCCTTCTGGCGGGCAGAGCGGAATGCCTGCTTGCAGATCTTGCAAAGGATCGAGCAACTTGGCTCCCGCTTCCGTCAATGCACCTGCGTTCTCACCCGCGAGATATACCTTGGGAAGAAGGTCCTCGACCTTCCACGGATAACCTTTGCCTGCGATCTGTTCGTCGAACTGTTGGATCATGGATGGGTGGTAATTATGTGTAGACTCGTCAATGGGGAAAATGCCCGATGCATCGCCGATCCCAATCGCCTTATTGCCTGTCAGCAACCAGTGGATGTATCCAGCCAAGGTTGTCAGGTGATCAATCTGTGGCACATGCACCTCTTCGTTCAAAATCGCTTGGTACAAGTGGGCAATGCTCCAGCGTTCCGGAATATTGAATTGCAGAAGTTCCGTTAGCTCTCTTGCAGCTGCTCCTGTCGTAGCATTACGCCAGGTGCGGAAAGGTACCAACAGTTCACCCGCGCTATCCAACGCAATATATCCGTGCATCATGGCCGAGAATCCGATAGAACCAACCGTGCGCAGCGTGATTCCGTATTTCTGTTCCACATCTTGCTTCATCTCACGATAAGCCGCCTGCAAACCAGTGATGATATCCTCCTGGTTGTACGTCCAATATCCATCTTTCAGAAGGTTCTCCCACTCATAACTGCCTGACGCGATGGTCTCAAAACGCTCATCAATCAATACCGCCTTAATCCGCGTTGATCCAAATTCAATTCCAAGTGAAGTAGCGCCCGTGGTAATGGCTTCTTTCAAGTCCAATTGACTCATAATCACGTGTATCCCCTCTCCGGTCGCGATTTCACACCCCAAAGGATGCATATATAAGGTGAAGCTTCTACTTAAGGCAGTGACTAATAATATTTTGTATAAGTACTTCCTGTTGTGTTTTCAAAGAATGCGCTTTCCTTTTCTGACAGCCTTAGTATATTTTTTGTACGTACATTTGTCAATAATATATAATAGTTATACTTACAAAGGACAGATATTGTAGTCTATTTGACCAATCAAGGTCTTCTATGACTATAAATTGGCTATGCTGTAAGGTACACCTCCATCCAAAAAGGCTGGATATGTACGGTTTATTTCGAAAAATGTTCGGTTTTATTTTCATCCCATCTGAATCATGCTAAAATATGTACGTACAACTATTTGAACAACAACGTTGATATAGATGAGTAACGATGAAAGAAGTGGACTACGTGAAGCCAAAATACCAGGTCATCATTGATGATATAAAGAGTCATATCCTCTCGGGGACATATAGCATAGGTGAACAGATCCCTACGGAGTCGGCATTACAGGACAGCTACAACGTAAGTCGCCAGACGGTGCGGAAAGCCATTTTGGAGTTATCGAACGAAGGGTTTTTACGAAGTGAAAAGGGGTCAGGAACTTACGTTAGCAATCAGTACCGATCACGATCAGGCGGTAACACGTCGAAGAAAACGATCGGTGTGATCACGACATACATCTCGGATTACATCTTTCCGTCCATTATCCGTGGCATCGAGAGTCGTCTGAATGAGGACAACTACTCGTTACTGCTGGCCAGCACCAATAATGATGTAGCGCAGGAGAAAAAGGCCCTCGAAATGATGCTCTCCTACGGCGTGGATGGCCTGATCGTCGAACCAACCAAAAGTAATCTGTATAATCCCAATATTGCGTACTACCTGTCGTTCAAGGAGCAGGATGTGCCGTTTACGATGATTAATGCGTTCTATGAAGAGCTGGAAGTTCCGTTCTTCTGTCTGGATGACGTGCAGTCCAGTTATCTTGCCACACGTGAATTGATCGCCAAAGGCCACACTCAGATTGGCATAATTGCCAAAATGGATGACTTACAAGGAAAGTATCGGATGAAGGGATACATCAAGGCACTGGGTGAAGCAAAGTTACGGTTCCATCCTGAGCAAGTGCTTTCCTTTGATACCGCATCGAAACCGGATTTATCTTCTAGTGTAGCCACATATCTGGACGAAAACAGAGATGCGCTCACCGCGATTGTTTGTTACAACGATGAAGTGGGACTGGAGGTCGTGAACGCCTGCAGGCAACTGGGCATCTCGATCCCGGATGAGTTATCCATCATTGGACAGGACAATTCGTACATCGCCAAGAACGCCAACATTAGGCTAACAACGCTAACCCACCCCCAAGAACAAATGGGCCGCGATGCTGCCGACTGGGTGATCAAAAATCTGCAAGGCAAAAAGGATCTACCGACGAACACCCACTATCAACCAGTGCTAGTTGAGGGAGAGACGGTGAAGGAGATCGAAGTGGAATAGTATTGGTTTGGAACGGAGCAGGTAAAGGTGTTTCATAGCGTTCTTTTCCAGTGTACATCAAAGAAAGCCGTCAGAATTATCTGAGGCTCTCTTTGTTATGTTCAATATTAATGAGGAATTAAAATTCTTCTTACATATACATATACATATACATATACATATACATCTACTCTAATCGAAACTACTTCGCCTGACCCTCTTCATCGCTTACCAGACTTACAACGACGCCTTTCTTCTCCAAGTTTTTCACAACCTGCTCTGCACGCTCATTCAACGGATTGTTAGCCAAATATACCTCTGTTAGATGTGGGATGGTTTCGAGCACTGAAATATCCTTAATGAAGTTATCTTCTACATATAGATACTCCAAGGTCGGATGATTTTTTAAAGGAGTCAGATCCTGAATTTTATTTTCATTCATAATGATCCATTTCAGCTTTAATTTCTGAAGAGGACTTAGATCAGTCACCTGATTACCGCTGGCGAGTAGACTGGTCAGCTTATGCATATTTTTTAATGGAGTCAGGCTTTTGATTTTGTTATCGTCCATAACCAGATTTTGCAGATTAGTCAGACCTAAAAGTGGCGAGATATCTGTAATCTGATTGCCTTCAACAGCTAAGAACGTCAATTTCTTTAACTTGTGGAGTGGCTTAATATTTTTTATATTTTGACCAGGCAAGAATAAATCCGTCATATTAACGGCATGTTCAAGACCTTGCAGGTTAGAAATCTTATTTTTCGTTTCCATAGCATATATGGATTTTAATTTTTTCAAATCGGTAGCCTTTATTTCCTTCTTAGCCGACAGCTTCAAATCTGTTCGAATAACTTTGACCAAGACCGGGTCTTTGATAAGCGATGCAGCCGAGATAATAGTGGTCGGTAATAGTACAAAAACCAAACATAAAACGATCATACTTTTGATGAATTGATTACGCATATAGAATCTCCCTTTAAGCATCTTAAATTAGTAGCTCCGTTTCAAGGAGTTGAGGTCAGCCGTAACGATTTTACCTGTATTTCCAAAGACGTACACTTTCCCTTTAAACTCCACCGCATCGTACCAATCGTCTACCGTCAAGACATCCTGCTTGGTCCATTTCTCAGCGTCATCGGAAAGGAAGATGGAACCTTCACTGCCAACAGCAATGAAGAGATTGCCCACGTATGAGATGCCAAAGAATCCAGTGTTCATTCCACGAGCATATAATTCATCACGGAACTCTGTCCTCGCCCATTTCTTACCGTCCTCTGAAGTCAAAATAACCGCACTCTGTGCATTTCCATAGTGACTGGCAGTGGTCACGACAAATTTTCCGTCACCCCATACCACATCGAAATTATGTCCAGGAAACCGTGCCGGGATTTCGTTCCACTTCAGACCATCCTCGGAGACGAGCAAAAGCCCTTTTTCTCCAACGGCTACCAGTGTTTTGCCGTTTGATGCCATCGCATTGATTTTTTTCTTTACATTAGTGTTCAAGGTTCTCCACGTCTTCCGATCCTTGGAAGAAAGAATCGTGCCACCCTCCCCTGCCACGTAATACGTATTATTGGCATATAACACACTCGTAAGTGATTGAGTTGTCGGTGATTTAATGACTGTCCACTTTACTCCATCAACAGAGGACATCATCTTCCCGTTATCTCCTACCGCAAAAAAGTCCTTCCCTGACCATACAACTCCCCGAAGTGGATAAGCTTGATCCACATAAGAAGATTGCCATTTGCCAGCCGTGTTCATCTTTGCAGAACCCTGCGAGCTGACGGAAAGGAAGTTAAGCTGGCTACGATACCCACCCACCAGCACCAGCCTATCCTTGCTCACTGCTGCTTCATATACGTTACTTGGAAGCACAAAAGGATATCGCTTTGTCAGCTTCCATTTGCGCCCATCCGCAGATGTTTGAATACCAGCATCCGTAATCGTTATATACTGTTTGCCGTTGTGAATGGTAAAAAACGGGTTCTGCTTAGGGCTAGTTGCAAACCCAGCATTGCTCCAGCTCTTACCATCCTTGGATGTCCAGTTGACCTCCTTCAGGACATGATTGGCTTTATTCACATATTCAAAACCAAAAATATAAAACCTGTCCTTTGCCCAGTACACCTTGGACCAAAAGGCTTTGGACGATACGTATGTCCATTTCTGTCCATCCTTCGAGGTCATGATCGTTGCATCCCCTACAGCAACAAAAGCTCCACCGCCATAGGTCATATCCCAAACTTGCTCATAATTAGGCTGATTGGTCTTCACCTTTTTCCAGGTAATTCCGTCTTTAGATACCGCTACGACTCCGCCTTCATAACCTTGAGCTACGAAGGTATTATTGCCCCATGCTACGGCTGTAAAATTGGTGGAGATTCCTGTTTTTCGTTCGGTCCACGTTAATCCATCCTCTGAAGACAAAATCTTTCCTTCATACGTGGTTCCACCAACTGCAATATACCGTTTTCCGTTCCATACGGCGTCTTTTAAAAATCTTATATGTATTGGATTATTTAACTTCTTCCATGACAGACCATCAGTGGATGTCCATACGGTTACGTTGTCTGTTTCCTCACGAAAACCCATGAATTCAGACTTTCCACGAATAATCAAACTAAAATCTACTGGATTTCCGGTATAGATTGTCTTCCATGTAACTCCATCCTTTGAGGTTTTCACATAGCCTCCAGCAGCTGGCATCATATAAATCCCTCCACCATAGGCAATGGAATGGGAAACTCCACTATTTAACTCATCCAATGAAGACCAATTAAGGTTCAACTGACTTTTTACTACAGCATTCTCAATGTTAGCACCTTCACCCTCTGCCTGGGCAGGATGTGCAGAAATTAAGGAAAACAGCAGGATCGTGGTTAACAGCAGAGATACTACTTTCAGTGAAAAAACTAGTGTGCGACTCATGGTTATCTCCTTACATTATTTAATACTAGAAATATACCATGATCTGGAATGTAATACATTGATAATATGTTTATCCCTATTTAATAGAGTCTCTACTACTCTCTCCCTACAACTTTTCATTTAAAACGGATAATGGAATACTTCCCCCCAAGAAATATAACTCTAATATGATATGAGCCTTTACAATTTTTTCATTGACACTCCCTTTGATAAAAAGATATATTTATTGATGTTGATAATCATTATCATGTATATAAAACGTTTTATATATCTACTTGTTCACATCCCCATGGATGTAATGGATCAACCCGGATATTCAGCACCACCAAATATATTTTAAGATTCAGGAAGGGGAAACACATGAACACAAAGAGAAAGCTTTCCTTAACAACATTACTTCTATCACTGGTCTTCATCTTGGCATTGGTAGGTTGTGGCAACCAAACAGCTGAGCCAGCAGCAACTCCTGCTGCAAGTGACTCGGCAGCTCCAGCTACAGAAACACCAGCCGCTACTGATGAGAATACCGGATATCCAATTACAATCAAGCATGCTTTGGGTGAAACGGTTATTGAGAAAAAGCCTGAGCGTGTAGCTACTGTACAATGGGCGAACCAAGATGTCGTTCTCGCGCTTGGACAAGTTCCTGTGGGCTTCTCTGCAGCTAACTTTGGTGTTCAGGACGATAGCGGACTGTTACCTTGGACAGCTAAGAAACTCGATGAACTCGGTGTAACAGACCCGAACGTTTTCCAAGATACAGACGGACTTGATTTTGAAGCGATTTCCGATTCCAATCCAGATGTTATTCTTGCAGCATACTCCGGTATCACGCAGGAAGACTACGATCTTCTTAGTGAAATTGCTCCAGTTGTAGCCTATCCAACGGCTCCATGGGCAACAACATGGCGTGAGCAGGTTACTTTCAATGCGCAGGGTATGGGTATGGAAGCAGAAGGTGAGCAATTGATCAAAGATACGGAGGCTATGGTCAACGAAAAATTAGCCGCATATCCTCAGATCAAAGACAAAAAAGTGGTTTGGGTTAACTTCTCCGCTGAAGACATGTCCAAACTTCATATCTATACACCTGTAGATTCACGCGTGGCCTTCCTTGGTGAGCTAGGGTTGGTTGTTCCAGAGAGTATCACTAGCCAAATTACAGACCCTAACAGCTACTCCCTGAGCTTAAGTGCAGAGAATGCTGAAGCCCTTAATGATGCAGATATTATTGTTGGATATGGTAATGCCGAGTTGTTGAAAGCCATTCAGGCTGATCCGCTGCTAGGTAAAATCCCTGCGGTTAAACGTGGTTCCGTAGCATTCATTGAAGCAGACACACCTTTGGTTGCTGCTGGAACGCCAAACCCACTTTCCATCTCTTATACTATTGATGATTACCTGAAATTGATTAGTGGAGCCATCGACAAGATCAATGAATAGTACATCGCTTTCGAACGATAATCGAATACGAGCACATGTCCCCAAGAACTTCATCTTGGTGTTAGTCATTTGTTTCATTCTGCTCGCTGCAACTATGATTGCCTCACTGGTCTTTGGTTCTAGACCCGTGAGGTTTCATGAGTTAATCGACGGATTATTTCACCCAGAGGTAGACTCATATGGGGCAAACATCGTGCGCAAACGGATCTCCCGAACGGTCTTCAGTTTGTTATGCGGAGTAGCACTCGGCGTGTCAGGAGCACTTATGCAAGCCGTTACCCGGAACCCGCTTGCCGACCCAAGCATATTGGGCGTCAATACAGGGGCATCTCTATTTGTGGTGATGGGTATTGCATTCCTGAACATCAGCAGCGCCAATCAATATATCTGGCTGGCACTAGCTGGAGCTGCAATAACAGCTGTGTTCGTATTCGGAATTGGCTCAATGGGGCGTGGCGGAGCCACGCCCATTAAGCTTGTTTTGGCCGGAGCGGCCATCAGTGCCGCACTCTCCTCACTCGTCACCGCCATTATGATCCCTCGCTCCTATGTCATGGACCAGTTCAGGTTCTGGCAAGTGGGCAGCGTAGGATCGGCAACCTGGAGCGGAATCAGTACGTTCATCCCTTTCCTGGTCATTGGGGTACTTATTGCATTTCTGACGGCGCCCGCCCTGAACGCGCTGGCCCTGGGTGACGATGTTGCGACAGGACTCGGTGTTCGCACAGGTACACTTCGATTCATTGCGGCTCTTGCAGGGGTTTTGTTGTGTGGTGCAGCTACTGCACTTGCTGGACCTATTGGTTTCATCGGATTGTTATCTACACACGTCATACGCCTTATACTGGGTCCTGACTTACGTTTTGTCATACCTATGTCAGCGGTAGCTGGAGCGATCATTCTAACCATATCCGATGTCGGTGGCAGACTCATCAGCAACCCTGGAGAGCTTGAAGTCGGAGTTGTTACTGCCTTTATAGGTGCTCCAATATTAATCATCCTTGCGATGCGATCGAAAGTGCGTTCATTATGAGAGATCAATCGATTGAATTTATTATGGCGGGCAGACGTCATCGACGTCGCCGCTGGATACTTGTCACCAGTCTCCTTGCCATACTTGCATGTGCTCTTTGCTGCGCCATGCTTCTGCTCGGCAACACAATCTATCCGGTTAGAGATGTCATTAGCTCCCTTTTGGGAGAGAAGATCAAAGGTGTGTCTTTTGCCGTAAATACGATACGTCTACCGAGAATGCTTACAGGTCTCTTTGCCGGATTTGCCTTCGGTATTGCAGGTTATACCTTCCAGACCATGTTGCGGAACCCGCTGGCGAATCCTAATGTTATCGGGATCACCTCAGGTTCAAGCGCTGCTGCTGTGTTTTGTATCGTCGTACTTCATGCAAGCGGAGCCATTGTCTCCTTGGCTTCAGTGATTGCAGGTCTCGCTACGGTATTGTTCATATATGTACTCTCCAGAGGAAAAGTGTTCTCCATCGGACGGTTAATACTTATCGGGATTGGTATTCAAGCCATGCTTGATGCGGTCATCTCCTATCTCCTACTGGTTAGTTCTGAAAAGGATATTCCTGCTGCAATCCGATGGCTCACAGGCAGTCTGAACGGTTCTCAGATGAGTGAACTGCCACCTCTCGTGATTACCGTACTGATCTGCTCACCCATCATCATGATGTTGGGCAAACACCTCACTATATTGGAACTCGGAGAACAATCGGCATTCTCACTAGGTGTGGATACGGACAAAACCAGAATTGCACTTATTGTGAGTTCCGTCTGCATGGTTGCCATTGCTACCGCGACTACAGGTCCGATCGCCTTTGTCTCCTTCCTTGCGGGACCTATTGCGAAGAGACTCGTAGGTGTTGGTTCTTCGAACATTCTCCCGGCAGGTCTGGTTGGCGTTAATCTGGTTCTTGCCTCAGATCTTATCGGACAGTTTGCTTTTGAGTACAGATTCCCCGTAGGCGTCATTACCGGATTACTCGGAGCACCGTATCTGATCTTCCTGTTAATCCGAATGAATCGTAAGGGGGAGTTATAATGAAACCAACACATGTATTTGAAGCGAAACAACTCGTTGCGGGATATGAAAATAAAACGATTATCCACGGTGTGGACATTGTCATACCGAGTAACCAAATAAGCGTCATTATTGGCTCTAATGGCTGCGGTAAGTCTACCCTTTTGAAAACGATGGCCAGACTCATTAAGCCTACATCCGGCAGCATTACGCTGGACGGCAAAGCCATTGGCAAAATCCCGCCCAAGCAATTGGCTCGCGTGATCGGGTTACTCCCGCAGTCTCCCATTGTTCCGGAAGGTATTTCGGTAGCGGATCTGGTCGGTCGTGGAAGGTTTCCACATCAATCCTTGTTCAGCGGCTGGACCAAGAAGGATTATGAGGCTGTCGCTGAAGCCATGACCATCATGAACATCACCGAGTTTGCCAATCACAATATTGATGAACTCTCGGGCGGCCAACGTCAGCGTGTGTGGATTGCCATGGCGCTAGCGCAACAGACAGATATCCTGTTTCTCGATGAGCCGACGACTTTCTTGGATATCACGTATCAAGTCGAGATTCTGGACCTGCTTACGGAGCTGAATCGCAAACACGGAACGACCATTGTGATGGTACTGCACGATATCAACTTATCAGCGCGGTATGCAGATCATATCTTTGCACTTCATACCGGAAAACTTGTGGCTGAGGGTAAGCCCGCAGAGGTGATAACCGCTCCACAGGTTAAAGACATTTTTGGATTGGAATGTACGGTCATAGAAGACCCCGTCTCGGGATCACCGATGGTGGTGCCCAAAGGCCGATATCATGCGAGATAGACGAATAGCGGCAGTTGAGACAAAGATCCTTTTGTCCTAACTGTCGCTATCTTATTTTTATGCCTAATCCGTTCTAGCTACAAAGCGAATCGTCACCGAGGTCCCCTGACCTTTTGCGCTGTGATATTCGATCGTTCCCTCATACTTTTCCACGATATTATAGCAGATCATTAATCCAAGCCCCGTCCCATTTGTTTTCAATGAATAAAACGGAGTCCCCAGTGACTTCACCTCTTCCTCTGTCATGCCGCTTCCCTGATCCGAGATTCTTATCTCTACCCATTGCTTCACTCGCTTCGCTGTAACTTGGACGGTTGTACCTGCATTAGAAGCTTCAAGCGCATTTTTGATAAGATTGATCAGTAACTGCTTGAACTCAATTGTATTAATTAGAATTATGCAATCCTCATCCACCTGCACATCCATATGTTTGTCCGACAACATCGCGTAGGAGCTGAGCAGACCTGTTACACCCTCAAGGACCTCCCTCACATCGAGCTTCTCTGGTCTCAGTTCTCTATTGGGTTTGGCAAGGGTCAGAAATTGCGAGGTCACCTGCTCTACGGTATTCAATTCATCAATCATTAAGGCAAACTTATTCCTCACCCGCTGCTCAAAAGAGTGATCTTCTCGATATAGCTGCAAAAAACCTCGCACCACGGTCACTGGATTACGAATCTCATGGGCAACAGCAGCTGTTAGATGAGCAATCATCTTCAAACGCTCTGATTGTTGTAGTTGCTCAAAATAAAGTTCCTGCTTTCTCATTCGAGTAAAGGTCAGATGAAAAATAAGAAATATAATGACCTGACTCCCCATAATATTGATAAAATTGCCTACCACATCTGTATGTATATATGCATAATCATTCCCTTGGTTATATAGAAGATTGTAACCAAACGTAATGAGGAGCAATATTCCATTGAGAATTAACGAGAAATAAAATAATTTCAGATCATAGAACAGGATGGCGAGGGCTGGAAGTAGACATATGAGAATGTAAGTTGTCCAAGACTGGGGATATAAAATAGCAAGCGTATAGAAGTATGCAAATCCGATCAGAATGATGCTCAATCTGAAGGGAAACGTCTCAAACTTGGGATATATCAATAAACATACGGCGAGAACGGTTACGCATAGGCAGTGGATCATATAACCCACCGTAATCACGTTCAATTCTGTCGTGGACAGGATTAATCCGGATAACATCAGAGCAATAATCGCTAGCATTGAAATATAATACGTTTTCCGATTCATCTGATTATGCAATTCTTTCATGAATTCACCACTTTTAAATGGATTTCTACAGTATCATTGTATCTTATTTGACGACCTGCATACTATGGGTTCTGATCAATTTTTTGAAGCGTATGAGACCGTTTAATATTAACGTTCACTTCATAAAAAGATTACAACGAAAAGCCATACGGATGACGTCCGTACGGCTATTTAGGAGTTGTTTTTGTTCGTGCATAACATATGATTACTGACAATCGAAGATACGAATGTTATTTCCTTACTTCCTTACTTCCAGAGCTCTTCGGCAATCTCCTTAATGAACGCAAGCTTGCGCCATTGTTGTTCCTCGGTCAGATGGTTGCCTTCTTCCGTGGAAGCGAAACCGCATTGTGGGCTCAGGCAGATTCGATCCAGATCAACATATTGTTTGGCTTCCTCGATCCGTTTCAGGATATCTTCCTTGTTCTCCAGCTCTCCGAATTTGGAAGAGAAGAGTCCGAGTACGACCTGCTGATTATCCTTCAGGAAGCGAAGTGGCTTGAAATCACCAGCCCGTTCTGTATCGAACTCCAGGTAGAAACCAGAGTAGTTATCGATGCTCAGAAGTGTCTGCGCAATCGGCTCATAACCGCCACCAACACCTGCAAATGTCGATACATAGTTACCGCGGCAGACATGGGTCGTTACCACGAGATCTTCCGGCAGGCCAGATACCACTTCTTCGTTCAGTTTTGCAAGTTCGTTTGCATACTCTTCCACATTGACGCCAATCTGCTCCATCACTGTGATGAACTGTTGGTCACATAGTGCGCCCCATGTGCAATCATCAATCTGGATGCTGCGGCAGCCGGCTTCATAGAAGGCCAGGATAGATGCTTTGTATGCCTTAGCAATGTCCGAAAGAAGCTCTGAGCGATTCGGATAGACGGCCTGTGTACTTTCCTTATTATCGGCCCGGTCCAATTCGAACAGGAACTGTGCGGCCGCTGGGATGGATTGACGGGCAACAACGTCATTGCCTGCCGTATCTTTCAAGAAAGCATAATGTGCTACAAATGGGTGATTGCTGTAGCTAACTTTGCCAGTCAGACGAGCTGTCTCCGGTCTGGATGTTGCACCGTTGAATCGATAGCCTTCATCAATGATTGTCCGCTCTACGCCATCCAGTCCCCAGAAGAAGTCCAGATGCCACCAAGAGCGGCGGAATTCGCCATCGGTTACAGCTTGAAGGCCAACCTCTTTTTGTTTTTGTACGAGTTTCACAATCTCGGCGTTCTCTACTTCTTTCAACTGTTCTGTGGTGATTTCGCCGTTCTGGTATTTTAATCTGGCATCTTTCAGCGCACTTGGGCGCAAGAAACTGCCAACAATATCATATCGAAATGGAGTGACGGTTCGTTGTTTAGGTTCGGTTTGTATGCTCATAAGTTAATCTCCCCGTTTATCATTATAGAATTAAATATAACATATCCGATCGGATTTAACGTTCTACGAAAGAGCTATAGCCCGTTATAGGTTTTAGCTATAACGGGCTATATTTAAGGAGATTCTATGTTGAACTTAACAGCACTTCAACGCCTATGATCTCACGTCAAAGTAAGAACGATCTGATCCCCGGAACGGGTGATTTTGTAGATACCCTCTTGCATGTCGATGCCATAATGCTTTTTCAGTAGCCACTTGGCGTTAAGATCAGTCTCGACGACCACCAGATAATCGTAGCCGCTCAACAGGTTGTCCATATTGTCCTCATAGAACAACACAATCCCGTCCACATGTGGAGCATACAAGAAATACTTTCCTACATATTGCATGTAATAGTTCGTGACCTGCTGGTCCCGATCTGAAGCATAGAAGAGATATCTGTTAGTATCCTCCTGCCCTCCCTGGTACCAACGATCACCAGTAACCGCATGAATCTTGTAAGGGAGCGTTGTATCATAGCTTTGGGCTATGGAGACGATACCATTGTATTCAGACAAAAGAATCGTGGCAGCAACCGCCATACAACCGATAATCCCTTTTTGATAGTGACCCTTTGACTCAACCGTCTTAAAGGCTTGATAATCAGGGACTTCACCAATCCTATAGTGGAATGAACGCTCCAGATCGATTGCAGCACACAACACCAGCCCACCGGCGAACAGCACCACGATACTTGATGCATAACGCTCGAACCCAGCCAGGACAATCGCCTCATCCAGTGGCATGGAGAAGAGATACAACGCCAGGATGCCTGCATAGTACAGTAACAGTACAACATCTAGTGCAATCAATGCTTTCCACAGGTTCCACTTCTTCTTGAGCACAACAACGGCAAATACCGAAGCTGCAATCGCAATAAGCTGGAAAAGAACAATCCCGATCACTGGGCGCGTCGTCAGATCCGTACTGGATTTCAAGAAAAGCCATAGAATCTCACGCATCTGCTCTGACGTCTTGCCGGCCTGAATCCCTGTGGTAGCTACATCGAACTTGTTATCAATCCCTTGGAATACCGTCGCCATTCGCCAGCTCCAGCCGAAGTAAGGGATCAGTGCTCCACAGATCGTGCCCACCACAGCGAGCGCAGTTTTCCAACTGAACTTTTGCCCCTGCTTTAGCCACGTATATACCAGGAAGATAAGACCGATGGCTGCGAAAATAACCCCTGTGCTTTTGATAATGGTCAGCAATCCTGCAAGTGGGAGAACAACAAGACATGCTTTTTTTATCTCATTACGATACTGGTATACGACTGCCAGGATGGCAAGCGCGTAGATCGGAAGCAAGAAGTCTACAAGTAAGTTGGTGATCCGAATCGTAAGGTTGAAAAAGGAAAGTGTAGATAACCCAAGTCCGAGAAAAGCATACAAAAGAAAGCGTTTCTTCTCCGAAACGATGCCAAACATGGCATAAAAGCAGGAAAAGATAAGCAGACCTTGTGCCAAAAGCATCACGGACTGGGAATGCCCCATGAAGCGACAGACATAATAAATAAATGACGAAGTCCCCAGCGGATAGTTTTTAAAATCAATCAGGCTGGAGTCTGGCGTCGGAAAGGCATCTGTGCTCAACATCTGCTTCAATACGATAGCCCAGTGGGAAAAATTATCGTAGTGTGTTAATTGGTTCTGAAAGAGTACCAGCAAGAAAACAAACGTCCCTGCTAGAAATGAAAACTGGAATAAGGAAAAAGACGAGCGAAAGGATGTTCCTCGGCGTAATCCGAGAAGCAACATTCCTCCATACAAAAGCACACCTACAATTAGAATGACAAGGCTGCCGGTAAAGAGCTGCCCTGCCAAACCACTAAGAAAAACAAGACAAGCAACCGAGGAAAACACAAATACAGGGATGAACTCCCAACGCAGGGAAAGTGCCTTCCGTACAAACTGCATATAGCCAAGAAAGGAGAATATCAATAAAACTCCCATCACTAGTTGAAGCATAATGAGCATCTCTATCTCTCCTAACCCTCTCTGGTGAAACTCTCGCTATGGGGATGGGTCAAATCATTCAATAATTGACTAATCAGGCCACGCTCCACAATATCATCGATATTCTCAACGGAGAGAAGCACTTCGCGATGATTGGCTGTTGTTTTGCCGGTATGTTGTAATCGGACTTCAATATTACTTTGCGTATAAAACGTAACGAGCGCTCCTGCGGCAATGTCACCATGGAGACCTGTCGCGGAAAAGAAACGATAGTTAAAGCTGCGCAGCGTACAGCCAGCATTATTGGTGAAATTGACCGGAAGCTGAAGGGAAAGCCGCGGCATTTTCCGCTGATCCGATCTAGGTTGCACGATACGTTTTTTCACATTGCGAAGCATATCGTCATAAGCCGTATCCCACAGGTTCATTTGCTCTGGCAACGAATGTTTACGATCATAGATGATTTGCATGTATTGGCGGTTATCATTCTCATCAATCGGCTGAACCGTTGCGGAATAGCGCCAACCCTCTCCATCCTGTTTAACATAGACAATAACTGCATCAAGATTGGCCTCATACCGCTCCGATTTTACGACCAGTGAGATCGTCTTCTGTTCGGGTAGATATATGGGATATGGGACATAAAAGGCAATCCCTTGCTCGGATACATCAACGGTCTTAGCCTCGTAGCGTAGATTCGTGTCCTGATCATAGATCGTGACATCCTCCTGTGCCCGAATCCGCTCTGTCTCACGATATGCACGGCGGCCGATCATGAAGAACAGGGCGTAACATAGCGCGATCATGTTATGGATTAGCCAGAAAATAATGATACTGCTGAAGAACAGCGCGATGCCATACTTGCCATTTACATATCGAATTACAGCTGCAATGGAAAGCAACAGCAGGAAAATATGCGGAAGTGCATATAACAGAGCAGACATCCATTGTCGACCACTCGCTCTGCTTTTGTTCGTAACCTTGAATTTTTTCTCGCGGATGCCCAGCGTTTCCAGGAGAACCGGCCAGATCAGATAAGGCATAAATATCGTATCAATCACCTGACTCCATCGCTGGTTCCGAATATTGCTGGACAGATAACGCATCGAGACACTGTAGAAGAAATAGGATGGAAGCCAGAATACTAAGATCTGCCAGAAGGTTGTGTTCACAATCTGGAAGTCAAATAACGCAAACAAAATAGGCGCCAAAATGAAAATCAATCGGTTAAAGAAGGACCACCAGTATAAGAAGCTGCTCAAATAGGTTACTCTTGTCCAGAAGGGAAGCTTCTCGGATAAAGGAGCGCGCGTATTCTGCAGACTCTGAATAATACCCCTTGCCCAGCGAATCCGCTGTTTAATCATGCTCTTTACGGTTGTTGTTGTCTGCCCGGCGGCTTGAACCTCTTGAGTCGCATAGGTAATATAACCTTCCTGCTGCAAGCGAATGCTCGTCTCAAAGTCTTCCGTGATCGTATTGAGTGGAAAACCTCCGATGTCTTCCATGCCTTGCCGGGAAATAATCGTATTGCTTCCTGTGTAGGCTACCGCATTGGAGGCGTTACGCAGGATGTTCACTTCTCTGGAGAAGAAATCCTGTTCATTTGGAATACCTTGCTCTGCATACAGATTAAACTGGAATAGATCCGGATTGTAGAAGCTTTGCGGGGTCTGTACCAGACCAAGCTTGAACTTAGGGTCCATCTCGTCCTCTCGGCGAGGACGCCATACCTCATTCTCCTTAATAAACGTGGAGAGCATGAAATAGGGGACCGTTTTCATCAGGAAGGTGTGCTGCGGAATCATATCTGCATCAAACGTTGCAATGAGCGGTGAAGAGCTTTTGCTCAGTGCATTATTCAGGTTGCCCGACTTGGCATCCTTGTTCCCCGGGAAACCCAGATAACCCACGCCGAACTGTCTGGCAAGCTCCTCTACCTCAGGTCTTGCTCCATCATCACAGATATATATATGAACCTTCTGCTTGTCCGGATAATCCATGAACGTACAGGCATTAACCGTTTTATACAAGAGATCAACAGGCTCATTATGCGTAGCGATAAATACATCCACATCCGGATAATACTCCGGCGGGACGGTTGGAAAGTCGAGCTGTGTACGTTCTTTTTGCATCTTTTGAAAGAATAATTCAAAGGTTGTCAGTACCGTTACGGTCTCAGCCACAATCAGTAAGATACCGAAAATCACGTTCAGAACGCCTTCGCCCCATGGCAGTGTAAAGAATGTGCGCCATAGCAAATAAATCGACATCAGAATCATGGTGATGATAAAAAAGATATTTTGTCTTTTCTCGTTTTGCACTACAGCTGCTTCCTCCTTGCTGCAAATACCCATCTTCGCTGCAATTGGAAACTGAGCAGGAACAGCAAGGCATCACAGACGAATTTCGCCAATTTCTCATCTACGAAGAGAACGGTATGAAATATATATACGCCGGTACTGGAGAGCAAGATGACCACTCCGCATAACGTCAAATAGCGCCATAGACTTCCCTGGCTATCTTCCTTACGGAATACAAAATGTCTATTCAGTACATAGTTGACCACAATTGAAATAATTCTCGCAATCACGGTTGCGAGCAAAATTCTTAGATAGTGCTGCTCACCCAACACGGGCCGCAAAGCATCGATCAAAAACCAGGCAATACCTAAATCCACAACAGAACTTGCCACAGACGATGATATGAAACGCAGGAAATTGGAGAACAATACCCCCATGACCCGAGCACTATCCTGGATGGCTTTAAAATGAGTTCCTGCATTACCATTTTCATAGATAACTTGTATTGGCATGGTATGGATTGGTATGCCAGACTGAATGCACGAGATGAGCATCTGCAACTCATATTCAAACCGAGTGCCGCGAACATCCTGCATAAACGCAAGTAGACCAGGACCGAAGGCGCGAAGCCCGGTCTGGGTATCTGACAACTTCTTACCATATAACATAGCAAAGATAAAGGAGGTCATCCGATTGCCTAACAAAGACTTCGGCGGTATGTTCCCCTCGCTGAAATTCCTTACGCCGAGAACTAACGAGCCCGAATGAAGCCTGGCTTCTTGGGCTATGCGGTATACATCCTCAGCTGCGTGTTGTCCATCTGAATCAGCAGTAACCACGAAGCTAAATGCATCGAATTGATGTCCAATGTACTCAAAGCCAGTCTTGAGTGCCGCACCTTTCCCCTGATTTTCTGTATGCGTCAGCAGAGCACAACCATTCTCACGGAGCTCCTCGAAAATAGACTGATAGGCCTCACCAGATCCGTCGTCTACAATAACAATATTCGTCAAGCCATACTCTCGCAATTGCCGTACATAGGCTGGAAGTCTCTCATCCGGCTCAAGCGATGGAATAAGGATGATCGTTTCGCCGTTTTGTTTACCTATAATCATCCTAATAAGCCTCAATTCGACATATTTTTGCAAATTCTTTTGGAATAAAGTGAGTATAACATCGATATGTTATACAGTAAACGGATAACTGGTATATATTGGTAAAAAATGTAATAGTTTATGAGCTGATTTATAGGTGAAAATTACTAGGAATAGGACTGTGGGGCCTTTCTGTCCGGTCGTCTTCTTCTATCGCTCTCTTTCTATTAATCATGTCACGAGATAAGAAGGTGATTACAAAATAAGCATACACAACGAAAAAACTCGCCACAGTTAGGGCGAGTGAATGTTCAAGTAGTATTTAGGAAACCGGCCGCGAGGGTCTTTATTAAGTCCTTCAAAAAAAGGTATGAAAAGTGTTTGTTGCTCCATACTGAGTTAGATTGCCCGCAAGTTCATATTGCCGTTCGCCAGCAAGGACGCAACTAGTGCTTTGAAACGTAACGGATGGATACTTGGCAGCATGAAAGAAGTCCTCGCTCCTCAGATATTCATCTCGTTGACGTCCCTAACAACAATTCTTCGTTTATTTGCTCCTCCTCGACTAATAGAAGGGCCCCTAATTGGTTAACCTTCGCAATGGAGATGTTATGTTCGCTGGGTTTTCTTATCCATCCCCTCCAGCATGCGAATTAATACCGTTACAACCTCGGCCCTCGTCGTTGGAGCATGAGGGTTGAATCGATTATCTTCAGTGCCTTTTATAAGGTCAAATTTCTTGGTTGCGGCTACGGCACCTTTCGCCCATGCCGGGATTGCACCGTCATCCGCAAATCCAGTGCCCGGCGTCTGCTACTCGACTCATTTAGACATTTCCTTTTTATTATTGCGATGAAAATGCATGTGGCTCGATTGCTTGGAAAATACGCTGAAACGAAGACCAAGTGCTACTTCAGCTTGTATGTAGCCTAAGTGGTGTTCACTGATATCGTTCGTAGAGCCAGCGAAATTCCTCTGAGGGCTGCAAGCTGAGTTCTTGAAGTAGCAATTGCGTATAGTCCTCATAATGGTTGTATAGTGCCTGTCGGTCTCCCATAGCTCCAAGTATATTCAACAGCAACAGATTGGACTCCTCTTCAAATTCATTACGGAATACCATTCTTCTCGCAATGAACAAAGCCTCGCTATATCGCTTCTGGGCCAGAAGCCAGCTTGCAAGACGCTTGGCAAAAGATTCGTACTTTAACGCCAACTGCTCTCGTTCCATTGCCGCCCATTCGAAGGATTTATTTTCGAATAGCTCACCTGTAAACTTACTTTCCAAGTCGATTGCTGCTGCTTGATTCGCCGGGTTGATCTCGGGCAATTCCGCTATACCCTGCTCAAGTTGAATGAAATCCACATCTGCCTGATCCAAGTCAACACGATACTGTTCTTGCGCCGATAGGACGATCTCCTTAAATCCATGAGCCGCCAATGCTTTCCTAAGCTGATAGACAGCCGTATTAAGATACACCTCCGCATTCTTAAGAGGCATCCTCGGAAATATATCCTCCAGAATTCGGATCTTGCTAACGCTTCGACTCCGATAAACGAGTAAATAGGCGAACAGCTCCATGCTTTTTTTGGAGATCCATTTCACTGCACCCGCTCGCTTGCTGCTTGCTTCGAAGCATCCCAATCCCCGAACCGTCAACCGATTCGATGAGAGTCCATCAGGATAATCGGAAGAAGCACTGCGTTGGCGAACAGCTCTGGCGATCGTCTGGGTCAGGCGATTCCTCGAAATCGGCTTAACCATATAATCCAGTGGATAAACATCATAGGCATCCATCGCATACTCGGTATGAGAAGTCGTAAACACGATTTCAAGATCTGCACGAAACGAACGCAAGCTTCGAGCCAATTCTAGCCCATCATCCCCAGCGATCTGAATGTCCAAAAACGCCAGATCCACACCCACATCCCTGTCCTGAATGAGGTCAACCGCCTCTTGCGCACTTTGGAAGCTCCCAACAAGCTCCACACCATCCATACTAGACAGCAACCGCTTCATAGCGAGCAGCATGGCTGGCTCATCGTCAACGATGAGAACTCTCATTCCTCTGCTCCGCCTCTCATGGTGAAGTAAAATGTGCTTCCTTGTCCTACTATACTATTCGCCCCTATAATTCCGCCGCTACGCTCAACGAACTGCCGGCTTACGAGCAGTCCAAGTCCTGTACCCTTCTCTCCCAGGGTGCCGGCCAATGAATGGAGCTGCGCCGTGCTGAACAACCGGCGAAGCTGCTCCTGTCCCATACCTACCCCGTTATCTCTGACGGATATGGTCACCACGTCCCCCGATAACTGGGCAAACACATCGACCTTCCCCCCCAGTCCGGTAAATTTGATGGCGTTGGATACCAAATTACGGATAACTAACCCTAGCACTTCCCGATCCGCATATACGCGAATACCTAAGCCAATCCTGTTATTCACGCTTATCTGTTTGGCCTCGCTTGTAATAACCAGCATCTGACGGCATTCCTCCACAACCTCTACCAACTCCAGTGACTGTGGACGAAGAGTCATGTCCTCCCGCTGGCTGCGAAACCACTCTAACAAGTTGTTCGTCATTCCGAGAGTGTTGCGAATATGGCCTCCCAGCAACTCGACGATCTCCCGATGATCGGGTGTGAGGCGAGCCCTATCCTCTTCCAGAAGCTCCACGAGTTGATATTGAACGGCCAATGGACTGCGAATATCGTGCGATACAATGGTAAACATTTGATCCTTCAACCGGTTCAACTGCGCGATCTGCTCCAGATGCCTCTGCTTCTCCGTAATATCGACGATAAGAGAAATGCTGCCCTGACCCTGCTTGCGCAGGATATGTAACGGATATACGGTTACACTGTAAATCTTCCTTTCTCCATCCAGCCACGCATCGATCTCCGAACGACCCTGTTGCATGGTCTTGCACAAGTCTAGCCATTCCGGCCAAGCCACTAACACTTCCGTGATATTCCGGCCGTCAATCGCCCCGCTCCCGACCTCCGAGAACCACTCCGAAGCTCGTTTGTTGCTATCAATGATCTTGCCAGAAGCACTCGCTATCACAATACTTTCCTGAAGCGTATCCAGTACAATATTTCTGGCAATCGGCACGGTATTGAAAAACTTGATCCGCAAGGTAATCACCAGCATAACCGCCCCCGTAAATCCACAATAAACTGATAACGGCAGCAGCCAGGATGACCAATCCGGTTTCAGAAGTTTAGCAATCTCAAGAACTAACGGAAATGTACTTAGAAACAGAACCCACATTCCTGGCTTGCGCAAGTCGTCACGGATACTGCGAAGAAACTGGAATAGTAAAAGAAGACATACAGCCAGGACGCAATAACAAACGACCGAAAAGGCCATTGAATAAAGGGTCTTTGTTGCCATTAAATGCCCGTTATTGAGTTCAATCGAGCGATAGATCACATGAAGATAGGGATCCAGCCATGACAGCACCGACCAGAGCGCAACGATCAAAAACGGAATTAATTTCCACCGGAGCTTGACGAATTTATCGTGACCGATCAACTGATATACGAATAGGAGAAAGAAAGGGACCATTAAGTTTAGCGCCGTACTTTGAATATTACGGAAAAACAGCTTCTCATTTAATAAATAGCTGTTTCTCTCCATAAGAATCCCGCTTGAATAGATAATCCGGCACACGATCATACCGATGAGATAGATTACTCCGCGTTCTCTTCTAAATCCGTATACAGAGAATAAAATGATGCCCATCAAAATCAGCGAAGCAATCATAAAAACAAGCTCTACAGTGGAATTCATAAGTCAGGTCCCTTTATGTTCGTCATAAGTAAGTGTCTAGTATATTATCGTTTCTCTCAATAGTATACAAAAAGACTACCCCCTTATGCCATTAAAAATGACATGCAGGGCTAGTCTGATTATCTATGCTCTATGAAGTTAATTAAGAACCTTCCAAAGTCGCAATAAAGCGACGGCGGCTTCGGCCCTTGTTGTTAATCCATCCGGCTGGAATTGGTTGCCTACTCGTCCGACTATAATTCCGTGCTCGCGGGCCGTTTCGACATAAGTCCTAGCCCAGGCCGGAATTCTGACATCGTCAGAGAAGAAAGGACTTGCCGTTCTGTCAGTTTGCCAATTCATTGCTCTGGAGACCATCGTAGCCATCTCTGTCCGGTTCACCACTTGCATGGGCCGCAATGTCCCGTCCGGGTATCCAGTGAGAACTCCCTCGGCTACTACAGTCTGGATCGCTGATCGCGCCCACGCCGGAATGTTATCCTTGTCGCCAAAGGTCAACGCGCTAGCTTCGTTGCTTATTGGAATCTGAAGAGTGCGTAGCAGCATGACGGCGAATTCCGTCCGAGTCACTTGGCCATTCGGCAAGAAATTGTCGGCATCCACGCCCTCCACGATTCCCAGTTCTGCCGCTTCGCAGATTTGCGATTGGGCCCAGTGATTCTCAATATCTGTAAAGGTACAGACAGGCGCCGAAGGGATTGTCTCTTCTTCACTGATGGGCACACGAGTAATCTTTAGCGTATAAGTCTTGAGGGTACCGTTCTCGGCCTGAACCGTAAGGGTCAGCACATTGGCTCCCATCGCCAGAGGGACGATTGTCGTCTCCCCTATGCGTGCTCCGAGCAGCGTAATCACTGCATTGGATTGAACAGGAGTCACCTGCAGCTCGATCTGCTCCGCATCCGTCTCTACAGTATACTCCCTCGTTCCGGTTGCGAATGCAGGGGATAATCCTAATGACCTGCCGGATACATCCACGTTTAAGTCGGCTAGATCTGCGTTGCTAGAGAGCGTTGTCGTCGTTGTTGGTGTTGTTGGTAGTGGTGGTGGTGATGCCGGCGCTGCGTTCACCGTTACCGTAGTAGATTGGCCAGCAACCTCCACCCCATTTAGATAAATCGTTAAAATATAGCTTCTATCGGTTTGAGCCGAGTTACGCGGAAGAGATACTGTCACTGTTGCGCTCGTGTCGCTGATGACAGTCGCCGTAGCGTTTTCAGCTCCATCCACGTATATCCTCACCGCCTGTTCGGTTAGGTTGACCCCTTTAATGGTAACGGTCGTATCGCCTCCGATGTGTGGCAAGCTGGTTGTGCTAGCCGCCATATTCGCAACCGCAGGGACGGCTACGATAAAGCTCGCATTCGCCTTGTCCAGCGTATTATGAATGATATTCTCGACCAAACCACCAGCAACATTAACCTCGTAAACTCCATCCTCCAGCGCGTCGCCAAAGCTTAAGGTAAACGTTCGGGAAGTCTCGTCATAACTTGGCGTATAAGCGGAGAATGCTTCCCCATCCTTCGTCATGCTGATCATAGGCAGCGCATTGGCAGAAGTGAGCTCCGCTCCGCCATCGATCCAATAAACGGCCTCGCTGACAGAAACGGAGACTTCAGTTGGCGGCGCAGCGAATGGTTGTTGATCGGTGAATCCGCCGTAGCTAACGAACGGCTTCGTCGTATCGTACAGCAGTGTCAGCATGTTGGACGCTGTATTACCATGTCCTAGCGCATCCGTTACGGAGTCTGCGATAACCGATACGGTCACATCCTGACCACTTGTAGTTGGCGTAATCGTCGCCGTGTAGGATGCCGCACTCACGGACGTCACATTCGACGCTGTGCCGTTCCCGACTACAAGATCTTCCTCCGACAACTCACTTACGTCTTCGCTGAAGGTTATCGTTGCTGAGAATGCAGCGTTTACCGTTCCGCTTGCCGAGCTGGTTACGGTTGCTGTCGGTGCAGTGTTATCCAGTACAAAGGGGGCTGATACAGCATCGACCGTGTTCCCGACGGCGTCCGTCGCTCGAATGTGCAAGTACCAGTCGCCATCGCCGGTTGTCTGACTTAACGTATCCTCGTTGCTGAACGCCGTCCACCCTCCGTTCGGAACGGCCGTGCTTTGCGTCCACACATACTGCAAGGAAGCAGCATCTGCACCACTTTGTGTATCGCTAACCGTTACCGTGCTTGCCGCCGATGTCACTGGCGTGGACTGTCCATTCGTGCCGAACTGAACTTCCGGTTCCGTTGAATCGATCACTAATGTAATCGTATAGGTTCGGCCGGGCAGCAGATAGGGCTCGACGCGAACAGGGATGGCCGTATCCGTCGTTGCTCCTGCTAGGCTAATCGTCTTCGTACCGTCGCTCGCCAACAGCTCATTGTCCACGTACAGGTCTGTCTGGGTCGTGCTCGCAAGCGTCGGCGTTACATCCACGCTGGGCAGCGATTGCCCGTCATAATAATACGTGTAGGCTGTGACGGAAGGATCGAAGGGCTCCGTGAAGTCCCCTTCCAGCATAGTTAAGCCGCTCAGATCTGCATTCCCAGGTACAGTAGTTTGACCACCGCTGTTATCCCCCCAAGCTACCACACTGCCATCGGACTTCAATGCCAGGGAATGGGAGGTTCCCGCAGCGATCGCCACGACTCCATCCAGGTCTGCGGGCACATTGATTTGATCTTGGTTATTGTTCCCCCAAGCGACGACGGTTCCATCCGATTTCAATGCAAGGGAATATGAGGCTCCCGCGGCAATGGCCACCACGCCACTCAGGCCCGAAGGCACACTTATTTGACCATTACCACTTGCTCCCCAGGCGATAACGGAACCGTTCGATCTCAATGCGAGTGAATGAGAGTTTCCCGCGGCAATGGCTACCGCGTCATTCAAACCTGCGGGCACATTGATTTGGCCGCCGTTATTGAAACCCCAGGCGACGACAGTGCCGTCCGACTTCAATGCAAGGGAATGTCCGCCTCCCGCGGCAATGGCCACCGCATCATTCAAGCCCACGGGCACATTGGCTTGTCCGTTGGAATTGTACCCCCAGGCAACGACGGTACCGTCTGAATTCAATGCAAGGGAATGAGCTAAGCCCGCAGAGATTGCTACCACGCCATCCAGGCCTGCAGGCACACTGGTTTGGCCTTGATAATTGTACCCCCAGGCGACGACGGTACCGTTCGATCTCAATGCGAGTGAATGAGAGTTTCCCGCGGCAATTGCAGCCACTTCTCTTAGGGCAGCGGGCATGTTGAGCTGACCATCGAAGTTGCTCCCCCAGCCGGCTAGGGTGCCATCTGACTTCAGCGCTAGAGAATGGACAACTCCCGCAGCGATCTTACTCCCTTTAATTGGAGAAGAGAGCCCGGCGGGCACAGTCCTTTGACCATAAGTATCGTCTCCCCATGCGACGACGGTGCCATCCGACTTCTGCGCGAGCGAATAATCCCATCCCGTACTAATCGCCACCACATCGGTCAAGTCCGCGGGTGTGTCCAGTTGGCCCTTGTTATTGTCTCCCCATGCGACGATGGTACCATCCGCTTTGAGCGCGAGCGAATGGTGATCTCCTGCGGAGATCGCTGTCACTCCGCCTGCTGCCAACTCCGCCGGTATCGTCGATTGCCCATCGTTGTTGTTACCCCATGCGACGACGGTGCCATCCGACTTTAGAGCAAGCGAATGATAGGTTCCTGCGGAGATGGCCACCACGTTATCTAATCCAGATGGCAAAGTAGAAGAGCTGTCTCCCCATGCGACGACGGTGCCATCCGATTTCAACGCAAGCGAATGTTCAAAACCGGCAGAGATGTCCACCACATCCGTCATCCCTGCAGGGGCGGTCGCTTGACCATTGCTATTGTTACCCCATCCAATAACCGTTCCATTCGACATGAGCGCGAGCGAATAAGTTCCACCTGCAGCGATAGCTACCGCTCCACCCGATGCAGCCTCTTCTGGAATCGTCGTTTGACCCAGACCGTTCTCTCCCCAAGCGACGACAGTACCCTCCGATGTCAAGGCGAGCGAATGCCCTCCGCCGGCAGAGACGGTTATCACATCCGTCAGATTCGCTGGCATATCCGCCTGACCTCTACTCTTGTCACCCCATGTGACAACGGTACCGTTAGATTTTATCAAGAGAGAGTGGTAGGCTCCCGAGGCCATCCGGATTCCATCCGTTCTTCGAACTCCCTCTTGCGACGCATAAGCGGAATGCGATCCGTAGGGAACCATCCAGCCAAGCAGCAATACGAGGCTCATAAAGAGACTAATCTTCGTTCTCCATTTAAACGATAACAATATGTACTCGCTCCTTCATTCTAAGTTTATCTTGGCAAGGCTTTCTCCATTAGAATCTTAACACAACCCTATGAAAGGAAAATGAAAGAAAGGGAGGCTCTTTAACCGTGAAGATGAAGGATATCTGATGAGTTCGTGGTCATTCGAAACAGCTAACGCGAGCCAAAAAATTCCGCCCTACTTATGGTACGGTTAACCGTATTATCTATAGTGGATTTTACCGAGGATGATAGCAGTCAAGCAAGCGGTACGAGCTTAAAATCCTTCTTTACTTGCTTCGGCCCTTAAATCTAGACGAATGGTCACTTATGCAGATCACGAATTTGAATTAGAATTAGAATTAACGGTAGAAGATTGAAAAAAGGCTGTGATACCAATGTTAATTGAAAAAGACAAATGGTTGCAGTATGGCATCCTCCGCCATGAGCCCTCTCTCGCTGTAAGGTTGCCAGAAACACAGTTGCTTGAGAAGAACACTCTCACGAAGATGCTCCTTCAATATCAAAGCGTTGTACTGAAACCTCGCGATGGGAGTTACGGAAGGGATATCGTGTTCATTAGACGAAACGATGCGAAAGCTTATCGTATCCAGAACGAAAATAACACGGTCACCATGAGAGACACTGATCAGTTACTCGAATGGCTCGAGCAAACAAACAAAAGTGATGGATATATTGTCCAAAAGCTTCTGCAGCTTGCTCAAATTAAACACAGGCCGTTCGACATTCGAATCATGGTTCAGCGCAAAAAAGGCCCCTCGTCCACTTGGAACGTGACAGGTTCCTATGCTAAAGTTGCCGCACGGGGATATCAAGTTACCAATGTGAATAACCGCCCCATTCCAGTGCTTAAGGCACTGAAATTAGCCCGAATTGGAGATCGGCGCTTGCTTGTCAAAGCGGAACAAGTTGCACGATTAGCCGCCATACGATTGGGAGAGCATTACCCCATGCTTAGACAAGTCGGGTTCGATATAGCCGTCGACAAGAAACGGCGAATCTGGATCATCGAAGGAAATTATCAACCGGATTTGCGCCCTTTCCGACTTATGAAAGATTCCTCGATGCACCGCAGAATATTATGGTACAAGAAAAATTAAAACGAAAAAAGACGACCTGCCTATTACTCCGGGCAAGTCGTCTTTTCATGTTTCGTACCTAATCTTGATATTAACCCTCTTCGGTTATTTCCGGCATTTTCTAATCGCACTTGTAACACGTGTCACTCGGAACTGATTCACCCCTACCTGTATAATGGCGAACTGGCTGTACGAAGTACCAGAAGAGGTATACGGTTCAGCCTCAATATTTCCACTCGGTGTTCTAACCGTCGCGGTGATTCTAGTTACCAGGCACACACCACGGTCAGAAGATCTCCAAGTCTCGTCACGCTGAACACTATATCTATCGTTGCTACAAAAGATGGATGCATACTCCACTACTCCACTCGCATTAAACGAAGTAGAGTTATAGATCTGAACAGGGTCATAACCACCTCTAGGTGCTCCAGGTCTTCTATTTCCCATTCTCAAAACCTCCTTTTTTATTGATAGTCTATTAAATGCAATTGAATTGTTTTGGTAAGGTATAAATGTGGACAAGGTAGAAAAAGTGTGTTTGTACAGTGGTAGAGGGAAACTAGTAGCTCGATTTCATAACTCAAACACAAAAAAACCACCCTTTACTATACAAAGGTGGTTCGCGAATTATAGAACTACTGTCAGTATCATCTTATTGGGCCAATTGAGTCGAAACGGTACATCATAGACGGTCAAAACTCCCCAAATGCAGATACTTCTATTCTGCCGCCTCCGCCAACCATGCTTGCATAGCCGGAGATTCCGCCCGATTCAAACGTAAGGCAATTTCGGTATTGATCTTATCCGGCGGCATGACTTCAACAAGGACACATACGGACTCTCGCCGTTGATTTAAGGCAAATATGCCTTCATCATCGAGCATTTTCATCGCCAGCTCCATGGCGTTCAGCCTCACATCCAACTCGCAATTCCAATCATCATACTCCAGTTCCGCAATGAAAGGACGCTCGTTATATCGTTGTTTGACACCGTCAAAGTAATCATCCCCAAAACAACAATAGGGCGAATCTGCATACGACCATTTGATGAGATCGGCAATCGTGGATACCGGCGTATCACTTTCCTCTGCTTGCCTAGCCGATTCCAACGCCAAAGCTTCCCACGACCAGGTAGAGATGCTTGGCGCATGTCCCTCGCCAGTAGTGTATAACGTACAATAATAGTAACGTTCACCATTTTCAAAAAGAGTACAAAAAGACGTTCTGGCGGCAGCGGCGATCTCTATGGCCAGCGTCTCTATTTCTTGCATTGGCTTCATGATTGGAGTTCTCCTTTCCATTCGTTGATCATTTGCCCCTTCGATATGAATTGGCTATTTGGACTAGATACCAGACACCCGCACCCACAAGGGCAGCAAACACCAGATTAATGCAGCCGAACACGATGAGTGATTTTGCTTGGCCTGGACCGATCCGGAAAGCGGTAACAAGCTGGAAGACAGCCGGTAGCAAAAATGCCAGCCAGGAGATGGTTATAAGCTTTTCTGTTCTGAAGCTCCACCATACTGCGGAACATGAGGCAACTAGTAGTACCCAGGTACAGATAATATTTAGGGCGGACGTCATTTCAGCCCCTCCTATTTGCCATGAATCACAAGTCTATATTTACTGAAGATCCACGATTGGCTCAATTCATGCATTGCATCATGGCTTATACGCACAGAGGGCTTTTGCTCCTTCATCGCATCTGCATCAAGGGCTGAGAAGCGAAGGGGTTTGGTCATTTTTTTGATAGAGTCTCTTATTTCATCGAAAAATGCATAGGTCCGCGGCTTATGTTCACGGATATCCTCATACATATAGTACTTTCCTTTTTCATCTTCCACATTAACTTGAAATCCTTTTGGAAATGAAAGCAAGATACACGGCAGTTCATCCTCTGCCCATTGTCCGTGATATGGAAAAGAAACCTCTTCATTTCTCACAAAAAATCCCGAACTTTCTTGATCCGATGCAATAGAAATAGAGTAAACAAAGAAGGGATGGATGTCATCTCTCTTTTCTCCTGCCACAAAATACTGATAGAACGTCTGATACCCCTCGTACACCTGATTATAATCATGCTCTGTTCGGGCAGCATTGGTACGATAGAATTGCGCTTGCCGATGCTCCAAAAGCTGCAAAAGGCTTTTAAACTCTTCAGGAGTGATGAAGAATCTCAGTTTATAGAATCCGCTGTTCTTTAATTTGTCCATTTCTCTTCGCTCACCTACCTCATGGGATTTCCAAAACTGATCGTGATCTAAGCGTTTCTCGTGCAGCAATATTCGTTCTATTTATGTATCTTATTTCCATTATAGTGTTTACTTGCTCTGGGTCTACCTACTTTACACCTGATTTTGTGAGCATGAAAAAAACACATCCTACATTGGACTATGGCATTCTCCTAGATTAAGAAGAACGCTCATTCACCTGATAGGATGTGTTTTCCTGTTTTAATATAAGGCGGGAATAAGTTCTACATTATGAAGCTTTGGCTGCAACAGCTTTTTCAATTAATGCTTTTGCATCATTATTAGTAAGGCCTTGTTTAGGTTGGAGCGATTTTTTATCTGTTGCACCAAGAATACCTTTGTCAATCAGTTTTGCCATAGGCTTAATGGCATAGGCAGACACGGATTTACCATCTTCGAAACCAGCAATGATCGCAGCTGCATTTTTATCCGTAGCTTGGTCGTTTACCAATACAGCAAGAATGGTAGCAGCTTCTTCACGCGTGATATCCCGATCAGGATAGAAGTTTCCACCATAACCTTGAATGAATCCAGCATGCGTAGCTTCAGCAATCGCATCTGCATATGCAGCATTGGCTGCAACATCCTTGAATGCAGGTGCTGTAGCAACTTCGTTTAATTTCAACATGTCGACCAGAGCACTTACAAATTCAGCACGAGAAATGACTTCTGTTGTTACAGGTGTTTCAGTTGGCTCGGTAGATGCAGCCAGGTTTGTGATACGTCCTTCATTTTTAGCTACGATGCTACCACCTTTATACGTGTCTACGATGTATTGGTAGAATACATCCAGATCGATAGGACCTGCCAGGGATGATTTAGCATCCAGCAGCACTTTATAGTTATCTCCACCTGCAGCCATAAAGTTGTTAACTACAGCCGTATATGTTTTTGCAGGATCAATCGTTGTTCCATCTTCAAGACTGAGACCAGTAACACGCTCTGCGACAGGCTTATTGAAATCTGCAGTGTATTTCAAACCAGAGATTTGGAGTGTTTTGGTATTAGGTGTCCCGTCAGCATTGGTACCCCATTGCTGCTGCAACAAGGTTTTAACCTGTTCGCCAGTCAGCTCAAGTTTTACTAGAGTATTACCAAACGGTTGGATTTTGGCAAGATCAGCAAAGGTCACATCGCCTTGTGGCAGATCCGCACGAATACCACCTGGATTCATAAATGCAAAGTCAGCAGCACTTGCCTTATCCCCAAAGTCTGCTTCACGCATTGAATCTGCAATGAGGTTGCCTAGAGGGGCTTCGTTATTATAAGCATCTGTACGGGTAACAGAACCATCCGTTGTACCTACTGGCTTCGTTAGCTCAGGATGCTTGTCTAATGATTTTTTAATAATAGCTAAAGATTCAGGGTCTTCTTTTACACCCTCTTGGAAAGTCGTTGTAACAGTCGCTGATTTTTCAGTTACATCCCCGGTGGCAGGGTCAATCATCAGCTTGATATCTTCAAACGCCGTACCATAGGAATAAGCTTGAACGATCAACTTTCCATTCACTTCACCGTTAGCCAAAGCATGATTGTCACCTGCAACGATAACGTCAACAGGGGAGTCCGCCGGTAAAGCTTTTGCCAGATCAGCTGCTTCTCCAGTGGTTACGCCTTCTTTGGTTGTTGCTGGATCATGTGCCAAAACAATGATCGTTTCTACACCTTGGTCTTGCAATTCTTTTGCATATTTATTAACAGCTTCCACTTCTTCTTCTGCGCTTAAGAAACGTACACCAGCTGTCCCAGATGGAGATACTTTGGCAGGTGTGGATTTCGTCACTAGTCCAATAAATCCAATTTTGACTCCGCCCACTTCTTTAATCACATACGGCTTAATCAATGTTTTTCCTGTGGCAGTTTCAATCACGTTTGCATTGACGTAATCAAATTTTGCACCGGCATGCGTTACTTTACCTTCTTTTGGATCAAGGCCACCAAAGATTTGTGCTTTTAATGCTGCAATTCCTTGGTCGAACTCATGGTTACCCAGAGAAGCTACATCAAATCCCATCATATTCATCCATTCCATGGTAGGCTCGTCACGATCCAAAGATGAGGCTGGAGCAGATGCACCAACAGAGTCTCCATTATGGAAGAGTAGGGAGTGTTCATATTTGGCTTGAGCTTCTTTGAGATAGGTTGCTAGAATTGGAGCCGTTCCTGCCTTCTTATCACCCACGATTGATGTCGTATCTAACTGACCGTGGAAGTCATTAATTCCAATCAAGTGTACTTCTACATCGCTGCCTGCGGCAGAGACAGAACCCGCTGCGCCCAATAGTTGGGTGAGTAGTAGTGCAGTAGTAGCCACCCCAACTGTACTTTTACTCACAAATTTTTTCCAAGACATGAATTACAAAACCCCTCTCCAATTTCAGATCCTGTAATATTTTAACATGAATCTATTCTTAAATATCGTAAAAAATATGAAACCAATGTAAAAATTTCTGAGTTTTATAGAAAAAAAACGGACGGGCTGTAAATAGATTTATATATATCTCAATTGGGTTATTTTTATAGATTTTACATAGAAATATATGGCTTTTATCTTTTAAGTTGCTATAATGGTAAATAAAGTATGTAAATGGTAGAGTACAGTGAACTAACTATCACTAACAGGCATCATTCTGACGTTACAACTCCCCAAAAGCATAATACTCACTACATCATTTCAAAGCATCACACTATCCATTTAAGGAGGTGGTCCTGAGACCATTGAGGCTTCTAATTCCTCTTTTCCACCGATGGGGGCAATGTTGACCTATCCTTCACCATGCCTAACTGAATGCAACAATGTATCACATAACAACAGAAATAATATACTTATCTATGTAAAACCATTATATGAAATGTAGGAGTGTGTCCAATGAATAAACGACTTTTCCCCAAATCTTTTCGGGTTCTTTTGGCTTGCTTGTTGATTTTAGCATTTGCCGTACCAGCGACGGCTTCTGCCGGCTATCTTGGAGATAAGCTTACGATCGGTCAAAGCATGGCGAAGGGTGATTATCTCACCTCTCAAGATGGCAGATTTTCAGCCATTTGGCAGAATGATGGGAATTTTGTCATCTATCAGAATGGTTCTTCTCTATGGAGTAGCGGTACTAGTAATAGTGGGGCTGTTGCGTTCAAGTTTGAATCCGTAGGAAAGCCAGTAATCTATTCGTATGGCGGATCATATAAAGATGTATACCAATATGGTTATCGCTATGGATTCAACCCTGCCACAGGTAAATTCGAATATTACACGGGCTGGGGGTATGATAAAGTTTGGGTGATTGATACTTCTATACTGCAAGGCGTATGGTCTGCCAATACCGCCTCATGGATTCCAGGCCATCACGGAAGCAGCTTGCCGGCTAACACAACGGGTGACACACTGGTCATGCAAAGTGATGGGAATCTAGTTCTCTATAACACAACCTTGACTAACAGCAATTATCCAAATAGTTGGATTCCTGTCTGGGCTTCCAATACGGGTGGACGCTAAAAAAATGAAGAGCCGCATGCTGTGCGGCTCTTTTTTGTTTATACAAGGAAGCTAATAGACTCACCACTTAACAAAAAGAGGCCAACCAAGTACAAATGGCTGACCTCTATACATAAAGTCGTATGGACTATCCCGATCTCTATATTTCGGGGAAATATCATAACTCTAAGATTCTATTACTTTGCCGTCTGAGCTTTCTTCAATTTATCAGCAACGGCTTGAGTGTTGGATTGAATAGCAGCAGTTGCTTTGTCTAATGTTTTCTTCCCGTTTACTACCTGTGTCAGTTCTTTCAATACAATTGACCGAAATCTCAATTCAAAATTTGGCGACTTGTTCATGAGAACATAACTTGTTATCGATGAATCCAGATTAGGTCTTAATTTATAGAATGCATCCAACTTGTACCCGGAGTACTCCTTAATCATGCGAGATAGAGGAGCACCGATACTATTGTTCGAGTTCTTGGGTTTATAGTATTCATTAGCGTAGTCATCTCCATTGAAATATTTGATGAAATCCCACGCGGCATCTACATGAGATGCGCCTGCTGGAATCGCAAATATCTCATTAATATACAGGTTCCCTGTTGACTTTCGGTCCTTAGCGGCAGGGCCGGCAGCAATACCAAGCGTGAAAGGTTTGTAATTCTTCACACCTTTTTTGGCTGCTTGCAGGGACTGTAACTGACTAATAGAGGCTACTTTCATAGCTGATCGTCCCATAATGAACGAGCTGCTTTCCAAGTAACTTTTGCCGGACAGACTGATCATCTCGTCAAGTACTCCGGACTTCGTTGCCTCGCTCGACAGACGATAAGCATTTTTCCACGCAGCTGTATTTGCAGTAGCCTTAAGGGTGTTTGAATCCATGTACGTTAATCCTTCTGTTCTGGCGATTTCCATTACCAAATTGCTTGATCCAGTGGTGCTTAAGCCCCAAATTCGGGAGTTCTTATCTCCCTTGGTAGGGAATTTCTTAGCAAGATTCAATATCTCTTCCCATGTCATCCCATCCGTTGGAGTTTTAACATTGTACTTTTTAAATAAATCAGCATTATACAGAAGAGCGTAGGAATCCGCTTTTGGGCTTAACCCATAAAGTTTGCCACCGCCTTGTTTCTTCAATTCATCAAGCAAGCCGGGGTATAACGTTGTCGTATCATACGTATCTCGCTTAATTAAAGGTTCTAAATCGACCAGCTTTTTCTCTTTAGACATTTGTTGGTATTGGTAAGGGGGGAGCATCACAAGATCGGGCGAATACTTATTGATTGCCCCGTTGTAATCCCTAATCGCTTCCATACCTCCAGGTGTAACTACTTCGATATTTACATTCGGGTACTTCTGACTAAACAGATCTCCATATGTCATGTTGAAATCATCTTCGTTCCAGTACAATACTTTTAAAGTACGTGCCGAATCTGCCTCGTTATCCGAATTTGCCGAAACTTGCTTGCCTGTGCTAAAAACTGTTGACATACCGATTAACATAACACTAAGGCTAACAAGCATGGCCTTCTGTAATACCTTATGCTTCAAAAATAAAACCTCCACTCATGTATTGTTCAAACGATGATTCGCTTGTGTTGTACTCAGTATAGAAGTGAAAGCTTATCATCTAACTACCGAACTTCTTATCATTTCCTTAAATCGTCCTGATGTTATTCAATGCATAAGAAATATCGCTTATAATTATCGTGATGCTCTTCAATTGAAGGAAGATGCTGGAATAGGGAGGATCTATGGCGGAAAGCACAATTTTAATGGTGGATGATGAAGCGGAAATTATCCAATTAATGAGTATTTATTTCAATAACGAAGGTTACAAGTTGCTGCAAGCGTCGAATGGAATGGAGGCGCTGAAGATTCTGCAGACCAAGCAAGTGGATCTAATTGTACTGGATCTAATGATGCCCAAGATGGACGGTTTGCAAGCGTGTATGAAAATACGAGAGACGAATCCGATTCCCATCATTATGCTGTCCGCTAAAAGCCAAGATATCGATAAAATATCAGGCCTTAGTATCGGCGCTGACGACTACGTAACCAAACCGTTCAACCCGCTCGAGCTAATCGCACGGATTAAGTCGCAACTTCGAAGAATGAACCAGTTCAACTCCCTTTCGGGCAATGCGAACGAAATACATATCGAAAACGTCGTGATTAATAATGCATCCCACACGGTAACGGTCGATCAGCAGGAAATCAAATTGACTCCCCGCGAGTTCGCGCTCCTTCACATGCTGGCTGTTAATAGAGGGATGGTGCTGAGTATGGACCGTATCTACGAAGAAGTATGGAATGAGCCTTTTATGGAGTCGAAGAATAGTGTCATGGTTCATATCCGTAAGCTCCGTGAGAAGATAGAATCCAATCCACGTGAACCACGGATCATTAAAACCGTGTGGGGGATCGGATACAAAATCGAAAGCGATTTAAAAGCAAGGGGTGAGTAGGATCCAACCACAGTGGCTGTATACGATTCGGTGGAGATTAATGCTGATCATGGTTGCAAGCCTGGTTTTGACAGGCACAGCTATTTTTTTGGGGTATGTCATGGCGGGAGCGCTGCAGAACATTGAATACGTGGCTGTTCCGATCAATTGGCTCATTGAGTATGCCGGGTCCGTTCGCGTGATGATCATAACCGGTATCGTTCTATTCCCCATTACTTTCTTCCTTGCCAGTCTCCGTTTGGTTCGGGATTTACGTGAAATTAACACCGGATTGCAGGAAATATCGGCAGGGCGGTTCGGGCAGGTTGTAAGGGTTAAGGGCAAGGATGAGTTAAGCGTCATTGCGGAGAATATGAATCAATTGAGTAGTGAATGGGATCATTATCTCGCGGAAATCACACGTGGTCTGGGGGAGATTGCGAACGGGCAGTTCGACCATCAAATCCCCGAAATTGCCGATCATCAACTGGGAGAGGTAGCGCTCAGCATCAACCGGATGAGTATGCAGTTGAAGCATTCGATTGCGGAGGAACGCAAGGCGGAAAAGACTAAAAACGATCTGATCACCGGTGTATCTCATGACCTGCGAACTCCACTGACCTCGATCCTCGGTTTTCTCGAAGTCATCGAGAAGGATCGGTATCAGGATGAGGTGGAGATGCGCTATTACGTCAATATTGCATATGAGAAATCTTTGGCGCTTCGACGATTGATCGACGAACTATTCGAATACACACGGGTCAACAATGGCATGCCCCTGGAACTCAGCGAGCTTAATATGACCGGGTTAATTGGCCAGCTTGCCGAAGAATTCGTGCCAATTACCGAGAGTGCAGGCATGGAAATCAGGCTGAATGTTCAAGAAGGAGACTTCAACATTCAAGCGGACGGAGCATTGTTGGTACGGGCATACGAGAATATACTCGCCAATGCCATCCAATACGGGCGTACAGGCAAATATATCGATATCGATATTGCACAAGATGGAGATATGTTAGTTGTACGGATTCAAAACTATGGAGTCCCTATTCCCGAGCGGGATTTACCTTTTATTTTCGATCGTTTCTACCGGGTAGACAGCTCTAGGTCGAAGCAGACCGGAGGTACAGGTCTCGGTCTCGCCATAACAAAAAGTATTGTCGAGGTACACGGAGGAGGCATCACTGCGCACAGCAGCAAAAAGGCAACCTGGTTTGAAACACGGTTATCCATGTTCGGACCCAATCAGACGCAAGTGGCTGTTACGGAAGAAGCCCAAAACGAAATCAATCGGATACCGACCGTGCTTCCGGAACAAGACCTTGTACCAAAACAAAGAATATTTCCTTGGCTTCGACACCTGTCTCTCTCCAGGATAGCTGCTGTACCCATGATCTTGTTGCTCGTCTGCGCGGTGGTACTATTCAGTATGAAGAATTCATTTACCTCTAATCTCGTGGTGAAGTTACCTTCCATCTTCTCTGAAAAAGAAGATTCAACGTTGATGCCAACAACCGGGAAGGACGAATTGGTTCTAATCACCGGTAAAACAGACAAAGACTATACATTGCTTATTCATAGCTACCGTTACGACGGACATGACCTAATTATCCAATACTCCATGAAACATTCTAACCAGATATTGGAGACGCAGTGGGCGAAACAATCGGTCAAACCGACTTTTATGTTGGACCCTTCAACGATAAAGATAGTTCCCGGCATCGCCACAGATTCAGGAGTAGTGTTTGCCAAAAATGGTACCCTCCATTTTTATTTTATCGAGAATTCGCCACCTCCTGACCAGTTCCTGCTGAAGGTCAACGTAAATCAGTTAGTTCTGTCCAATGGCCCGGATCAGCAGGATCTGCTCACTGGAGACTGGAGCTTCGAAATTCCTGTAAAGAAAAATTATGAGCAAAAAAACAACGGTCAAAGCGCGCCCTTGTAGAATTCAACCTAATTGAGATTCTTGAAATAAGTATTATACTTCAGAACCAATGAATTACGGTTATAATTGCCCTTCAAGCAAAAAGGATCTGGAAGCTTACTTCCAGATCCCTTTTCTATATTGAGGCTTCGAATTCTTATTTTCACATCAGGTACTAATGAATATTTCAGGGGCAACTAATTCTTATTTCGTTTGTTAACTTCAATTGCAATGAACTCTGGCAAATAATTAGGAGTACAACCCTTTGATACCATTTCACCCTTATAAAGACCTGTATTCTCACCAAGTTTAATACAACGCGAACGATACTTTTGATCATAAATGCCTATCCAGCCTGCAATGAAATTCATAGCCCACTGAACTTCCGGCTCTTCCTGCGTAATATTAGCTTCAATTGCAGATAGTAAGTCTTCGGTGTTATCAGGAGGCGTTTGTCCAGTCCATCTCAATCGCGCTTGATAATACCAAAAAGCTCGCCTTTGAAGAGCAGAAGGGCTGTTTTCCCATGACTCCATCAATGCAATGGTCTTCTTGTCTTTGGTAAGCTGATTAGCCATTAACCAATCCATTAAGTTATTTCGCTCATCAAAAGTGTGAGTCTGCATATCCTTATCAAACCTATTAAGCAATTCTTGTGAAAGAAGTTTTTTATCCATAATTAAAATAGCTAATAGTCTGGGCAAAAACGCTTCGGTCGACCAAAGTTCCATAGCAAGTTCGTGATCTTTTTTAATGTCCTTCGCGATTTTTCGTAAGTCGCCTAGCTTCGTTTTACTATTGATCTGTGATAGGATATTTTCTGCTAGTGAAGAACGTTTCATTTCTGTACTTTCATTCTTATTCATTTGATACCACAGCTCCTTTATTAAAGCACTGTATTTCCATATATTGACAAATAAATGTGTTAGACTACTAAAAGAAGAATTGCCGATCTATACTAAAGAATGCAACACAACTGGATACAGGCAGTTATTACGATAAACGTAGTTAGAAAGGAAACCACATGAAAAGTTCCTTGAAGCAACGAATGAAATCATTATTTTTAACAGTGTTTCCTGGTGGAATTATAACCATTCTTATATTTTCCCTTGATTACTTCCAATTCGAACTTGTTGAAAAATTTCTACTTTTTGCGGCTTTTGTCATTGTACCTCTTGTGATTTTACTTTTAAACCATGACGAAAAGAATAAACATCAACGAATGATTTATGCTGCTATGAAATGGCTTCAATTTCCCGCTGCGCTTCTTACCCTGGCCTCGGTAATGAGTAGTAAGATGTGGGGGTTAGAAAGTACGGCAATCCCAGGGATTCTGTCCCTTGGGTGGCTACTGTTCACACTGCTGATTGGCATCTATGGCTTGACCACGATTGTGATCTCTAAAGGAAAGGCAGCGGAAATAGCGATTGGTGCGGGGCTCGTTTATTTTTTTATCGGGGGCATTTGGTTTACCTTATATCAATATCAATTGACCCTCTTCCAAGCTAATCCTGCAACGCACGCGTTAAGCTCGCTCCACTTTCATTTCTCATCTGCGATCGTTCCAATTTTTATTGGTGCACTGGGACGCATCATGACGAAGAAAAGCTGGTATCCCTGGGTTGTTGCCATCGATATCATCGGACCCATATTGATTGCTATTGGTATGATTTTCTCCAAGCCAATTGAATACATTGGTGTCACTTTGTTCGCTTGTAATATTGTGGTTTACACCGCTTATCTCCTAGCTTACTTGAGGAAAAATGCTTTGGATATTAAGGCAGCCTTCTTCTTAGGCCTTTCTTGTCTAGCCTTTTACACGGTTGTTGTCATTTCCATCTTCTATCCGTTACTGAAAAATATGTACTCCTTAACCATACTCGATTTTATTCCCATTTATGGATCTTTGCATGCGTTTGGTTTTGTTTTATGCGGACTGATTGGTTGGGTGTATATGGTGGACTTCATTAAGGAAAAGGCTAACCAATCGGCTTCATAGGAGTAGTTTAGTCAGGTTCGTGCTATAATAGTGATCACATAAATAACATTCATCATTCTGCCGAGATGGCGATGATTAAGGAGATTGAATTTTGACGAACAACCATGATATTGGAGCAGTTAACGAACTACCGGAGAACTTTGAAGAGCTCAAACGAGCGGCTAACCGGACGTCGAGCTGGAGAGAAAGACTGAATGCGGTGAACGAATTGGGGAACTGGAATACAGCTCCTACCATTAAATTGCTGCAGCATGTTTTGAAAAACGATCAAGTGTTTCAAGTGCGCGAAGCCGCATATTTCAAGCTGAAGCAGTTGGATGAAGATGTACAAATGCCTGCCAAAAACAAAGGTGAGCTGTTTAAAGGTACTAACAAAATTTTGTTACGGATTAAAAAAAGCCTTCCTGAAGGTCACACATTCGAGCAATTCAAGGAAAAACTGCAAAAGACACGTCTGGATATTTATGATACTTACGAGGGCGACAAGGATACTGATTTCGATTCCTGGCTCCATGGAATTTGGGAGACACTAGGTAGAAAATAGCCGCCGTTCACCGTAATAGCTGAGTATCAAGCCACTCCATCAATGGAGTGGCTTCTTTATTTTTTCAGCGTCACCTCCATCAGATATGAGTTAATTTTTTCTAAAAAGTTGCTGCGGTCAAACTTATCTGACAAAAAAACGCCCTGCCTACTGATTCTTAAAGATCAGTAAACAAAGCGCAAAGTTAGAGCCTACATTCAACTTTACATGTACATTCCTCGTACGATGTGAAAGTTGTGTGCTATAAGATTTACTCTGGTATATAAGGAAGATCCAGTGTCTTCGGAACGTTGATGACATGTTTTTCTGTATACGTGCGGATGCCTTCGGCGCCGTATTCACGGCCAATACCAGATTGCTTAACCCCACCGAAAGGGAACCGAACGTCGAGACCCTGCACAGCAGCTGTATTGATCATTGTCGTTCCAGCTTCGAGTTGACGTGCGACGGAGATGGCATCCTCTTCTTTCCCCCACACAGAACTCGTCAATCCATATATGCTTTCATTGTGTAGATGAATAACCTGCTCTTCATCGTCAAATGGAAGGATCGGAACCGTAGGACCAAACTGTTCCTCCACTACAATCGGATCATGAACATCGCAACCTAAAACAAGCGTAGGTTGTAGGTAGTAACCTTGGTCAAACAGTTTCTGATCCAGAATTTGGCCGAGAGGAATGACCTTAGCCCCACGATTTTGCGCATCTTCAACCAATCCAAGTACGTAATTTTTCTGCTTCAAATTATTAACCGGACCTATTGTCGTATTTGAATCAAATGGATCGCCAATTCGAATCCAGCGATTTGCCGCCTTTATATATTTTTCCACAAACTCATCATAAATAGAACGGTGTACATACACACGTTTGGCGATCATACAGATCTGTCCTGTTGTCAAAAAATTAGAAATGACAATCCGGCGCATTGCTCGCTCATCATGAACATCAAAGCTTTCCAAGAAGATCGCCGCATCATTACCACCAAGCTCAAGCGTCATATCCTTAATCGTTTCCGAAGCTGATTTGATAATATGCTTAGCAGTCGCGGTTCCACCTGTAAAGGCGATCTTCGTAACATGAGGATTCGTAGTCAGTTCAACGCCCACATCCGCATCACCATGAACGACATTGATTACACCAGCCGGGAACTCACTCGCAATAATCTCTGCCACCTTCGCTGCCGCCAGCGGCGCAAATGGACTGGGTTTAAGCACAATTGTATTGCCCGCAAGTAAGGCAGGAGCGATCTTAATTGTAGATAAAGCAATAGGATAGTTCCATGGACTAATCGCTGCTACCACACCAATTGGATCGTAGGAAAGAATCGTTTTACCATTCTCATGCTCTTTGATCTCTTCCTGTAGAGCCGATTTGGCTTCATTACAAGCAAATTCCATCCACATTAACGAAACATAAATTTCACCGTGTGCATCATACAGGGGCTTGCCATGCTCTCTAGACAGCAAATGTACAATTTCATTCTCAGCTGCTCTAATCTTCTCGATCGCCTTGCGCATCATCATAATGCGTTCATCAAGGGAGGTCTGCTTCCATGTTTTAAAAGCTCCGGCCGCTGCTTCAATCGCTTCAACCGCTTGTTCTTTCGTAGTGACAGGGAAATAGCCTACGATCTCAGCGGGGTTTGTCGGATTCTCTTTTGTTACCTGCGAAAGGGATTTTACATTCTGACCATTAATGAACGCTTCAACTATAATTGTCTCTTGGTCTGCTTGGATTGTCATTTTACATCCCCTCCGTTATTTAAATGGATTAATTCCAAACTTCTTCTGCAATTTCCTTAACGTAACGAAGTTTACGCCATTGTTGTTCTTCCGTTAAAATATTGCCTTCTTCTGTAGAAGAAAAACCACATTGTGGGCTCAAACAAAGTTGCTCAAGTGGTACATAGGTTGCCGCCTCTGCAATCCGAGCTTTAATGTGTTCTTTATCCTCTAACTCGCCTGTTTTCGATGTGAGTAAACCAAGCACGATTTTCAAATCTTTTCGATTCACATACTTTAATGGCTCGAAACCACCTGAGCGCTCATCATCAAATTCTAAAAATAATCCATCTACGTTTAAGCCTCCAAAGATAACTTCAGAAGCGTAATCATAACCACCCGTTGAGAAATAGTTCGATTTATAGTTACCACGACATATATGCATCGTCACAACTAGATCTGCCGGTTTATGAGCCAAAGTTTCGTTAATCATTCTCTGCATCGTTTTCAACTCTTCTGCCGGTTCCAGACCTTTGGCACGCAGCTTATCGTGACCAGCTTCTGAGAATAGGTCTGCCCAAGCGGTATCATCTAATTGCAGATATCGACAACCCGCATCATAGAAAGCTTGAATGGCTTTTTGATATGCCGCAATCGTATCCTGAAGGAATTGCTCCCGGTCGGTATAGATATTGGCGCCATTTTCCAATCGATATAGAAGCATGTTGGGACTTGGAATCGTCTGTTTCGCCACTGCGTCACCTGCATGCTTTTTCAAAAACTCAAAATCCTTAACAAAGGGATGACTCGAGAAATCAACTTTACCAACAACACGAATCCCACCCTTGCGAGTCTGCATGTTATGGAATTTCGGGCCGTCTATTTGCTCATACAACTCTACGCCATCCAAGCCACCCAGAAAATCAAAATGCCACCAGCTTCTGCGGAATTCACCATCCGTAACTGCCAATACGCCATTTTCCTTCTGCTTTTCAATGATTCGAATAATCTCTTTATCTTCCACAGCTCTTAATTTTTCATATGTGATGTTGCCTGATTTATATTGTTCACGTGCCTGACTTAAGTTTGCAGGACGTAGAAAGCTGCCTACATGATCATTACGAAAAGGTATCATAGTTATTTCTCCTTCTAACTTTTTATTCTAATGAGTATAGCATGGTCGAAAGGAATGCTTGTTATATGAAAAAAGCATGGCTGGTCATAGCTTTTAACAATAGCTAGAAGACTCAAAAAGCAAAAAACCACAACCTCATAGGGTAGTGGATTTATAGGGTGGAGCGAAATGCAGTGATCATAATGATAATTTCATTATGTCTATGTTCATCCTTCGATCTCTCAAAGTATTTTATTTTATAATATTACTACTACTTGTGATACGGTTCATTTTATCACTCCAAAAGCGAAAAAAAGAGCACCTACCTGAGCCTGAGTGCCCCTTTGGGACATGAATTTGTATTCGTTCCCTGCATGGAATCTTAGCTTTGATTTGGATTTGTTGGCCCTGGTGTTGGGTCCGTTCCTTGATTTGGATTTGTTGGCCCCGGTGTTGGGTCCGTTCCTTGATTTGGATTTGTTGGCCCCGGCGTTGGGTCCGTTCCTTGATTTGGATTTGTTGGCCCCGGCGTTGGGTCCGTTCCTTGATTTGGATTTGTTGGCCCCGGTGTTGGGTCCGTTCCTTGATTTGAATTTGTTGGCCCCGGTGTTGGTGTTAACTTGACTGGAGGTTCGGTCAACGTAACCGGGATCTTTTTACTTTCACCGTTTTTCACATCATTACCGAATTGTGTCTTCAGGCCGTTAACGGCGATGACTGGTGTCTTGGACATATCTAACTGGAAGCCATCATGCAGCTTGATAATAATCATTTTCTTGTCTTCAGACAGAGCAAAGCTGTCCAACTTCGGATTCAGCGCAACGCTGTTGATCGTAATCTTAGACAGGTCGATAGAGTCAACATCGATCCCCACTGTCAGAGTCAGATGTAGCGTGTTTCCCGCTGCGAAGTCTGCTCCAGACACTTCAAGAGGTTTGGTCTTTTCGAACGTTCTAGCTGTTTCGAAGCCTCCAGTAACAAGCAGCCCGCGACTCGCCTCCTCCTTACCGTCGAATGTACCGTCCGGAGCGTTCTCTAGCAAGCCTAGATCGAGCGCCTTCTGGACATATCCAGCAGCCCAATTGGAGACTCCAACAATTGAAGACGATTCAACTTTCTCCTCCATACCTAATCCTCGAACTAGGAATGTGGCCAATTGCTCCTTATTCACTAAGCCCTCTGGGTTGAACTCTCCATTACCCATACCACTCGTTATTCCCGCCGCTTGGATCGCCTCAATATAAGGCAGCGTAGGATTGTCTACTTTTACGTCACTGAACGACGATTCCCTTGGAGTAGTGTCAACATTCAGGTTAAAAACAAGCGCCGCAACCTTGGCGAATTGGGCCCGATTCATCTCTTCTTTCAATCCGAAAATGTTATCGGAGACACCTTGGAAGATACCTGCTGAAATCATCGCATCGAACTTCGCCTTTGTTGCCGCATCTAAATCTTTTAGATCGATAAAAGCATTGGCATCCGTCGGCCGTTCAAAATAAGAAACATAAAGAGATTGAATAACTTCTGCTTCTGCTTCTGCTTCTGCTTCTGCTTCTGCTGCTTGAACTGGTGTTGCAGACAAACATAAGGCCAATACCATGGAGCTTAATACCACGCGTTTAAACATAACCAATCCTCCTCATCAACATCATTCTTTCTCATCTTATCAAAACACAAATGTACTTTTCTTAATGAATTCTTAATGAATGTTATACAATATATATTTCTCCATTTATTATTGTTATCATTTGATCATCACCAAGATTGGTTTCATGTCACTTACAAAGGAGGAATGATCCACCATTAATCACATTTTAATTGTAGATGATGAACCCGAAATTCGTCAGCTCATTCGGATGCATTTAGAAAAAGTAGAACTGCAAGTCATTGAAGCCAGTTCAGGACGACAAGCGATACAATTATTCAGTAAGTATACGATCGAATTATTGATACTGGACCTCATGATGGATGATGGCAACGGGTTTGAGGTGCTACAGTATTTACGGGAAGCAAAGGCTGAATCGTTGGTAATTGCCCTGAGTGCAAGAAGAGAAGTGCAAGACAAAATCTTGACGCTCGGATTAGGTGCAGATGATTACGTCACTAAGCCTTTTAGCCCAGTGGAATTGGTTGCTCGCGTGCAAGCACAGTTAAGAAGACATCGACCTTCTTCTTATACTGCTAAGCTTCTACGTTTAAATAAATTAGTACTAGATGTAGATAATTATGTTTTGCAAAATGATGGAAATTCATTTCCTTTAACTCCGGTAGAATGCCGACTTCTAGAAATGTTCATGCAAAATCCAGACCGTATTTTAACTAAAAGGGAGATTTATAAGCAGGTGTGGAACCATGAGAACTTTGATGCAAACAATTTAAGTGTTTTTATAAGCAGAATTCGAAGCATTCTTGAACCCACGGGGACCCCCTCTCATTACCTTCACAGCATACGTGGAGTTGGTTATAGATTCTCAGGTGATGGACAATGAAAAGTCGAACAAAGCTTTGGCTACTTATGCTCATTAGTGCAAACGTTAGTATTCTTGTGTTTGCTTCTCTTAGCCTCATTATGGGCAAAATAGGAGATAAGGGTTATAATCTGAACAGCCTGAACGCCATCTCACAAGAAGTCCTTGATCCGATTGCAATGCGTCAAGATTTTCGTATCCAAGACATAACGCAAATACTGGATAATGCTCATAGAAACCACCCTAATATTCGTTATGAATGGATTTCAGCAGATGGATTGACGATTTATGATACCTTCGGAGAAAAGAATACCTATGATTTCGGGCAGCTTGCAAATCGAATGCTCAATATGCCTCAGAACCTATGGGGGGTCGATGAACCGATTACGCTTACTTACTCTATTAGCCATGAGGATCAACCCTATTATCTATTGATGAGCTTATCCAGCCACGACATGAAAAATGGGCAAATTTACTTCTTCATGCGAACTTTTAAAGCCATGTCTACTTTTCTGCTACCGTTAATTGTTGCTTTATTAATTCCCTATCTGCTATCTCTAGGTTTTTTCTCTTCCATGAATAAACGAATTAGTAAGCTTAATCAGGCTATAGGACAGCTTAACCTCCAAAGTGAAATTACTGTACTAGAGGACACGAAAAAGGATGAAATTAGCCTGCTCACTGCGCATTATAATACCATGGCACGCCGTATTCAAAATCAAGGCGAACAAATCAAGCAATTTGACACCAGACGAAATCTGTTACTGTCTAATCTTTCCCATGATCTACGCACCCCTCTAACGATGATTTTAGGCTACGCAGAAACGATTCGTGCTGGATTGTATAAGGATGAGAAGGAGCTACAAGCGAGTGCCAAAGTTCTGCTACAGCGCTCTCGTTACATCGATAAGCTTTTAGATCAATTGTTAGATATTACTCGCCACGATGAGGGGAATTTAAAGCTTCATGTTGAAGTGCATAATGTATCTGAAATGATGCGAAAAATTGCTGCAGACTACCTGATGTTTCTTGAGGGACAGAACTTCACTGTTGAAGTAAATATCCCTGATGAGGATATCCAATCCTGGATTGATACCTCCCTAATCGAACGTGCGCTGCGAAACCTATTGGACAACGCGATTCGCTACGGATCAGAAGGTCATTATCTTGAAATCGGACTTTCGGAAAAGGTTGATACCATACTCATGATGGTTATCGATAAAGGACGCGGCATCTCTTTACAGGATCAAAAGCATGTTTTTGAACGTTTCTACCGTATCGATGGCAGCAGAAAAGGCGAAGGACTCGGCATTGGACTTTCGATTGTCAAGGAAATCACCTCTCTCCATAATGGGTCAATTTCCTTAACGAGTGCTCCCTTTGAAAAAACAGTATTTGAGATTCAACTGCCAAAAATTCAGCGTGAACAGTAGTAACGCTGAATTTTTACCTGCATCCAACCAAGGTACCTAACTCCCCGGAGAGAGTAACTATCCGCGCTCAAAATTTTTCAACTCAAATTTCCATAGGCCTTAAATAACATAAAGAAAGTAATTGCATCTAATGATATCTGATTTATCTTTCAGGAGAAGTTACTGTACGAACGACCACCATGGATAAGCTAACAAATGTCGCCATTTATGCTAGGGTCAGTACCGAGGAGCAAGCAGAGTATGGTTGCTCCATCGGCGCTCAGTTGGATACCCTGCGAAACTACTGTGCTCTTTACAATAAAAAATACTTGGGAGTACGCAGACAGGAGAATTGTCAGCGGAAAAGGAAAAGTTCCGTGCCGAAAAAAACGGTTCGAGGGACAATACCTGCTAACCGGACTCATCCGCTGTCCCGAGCGCGGTTCTGCTATGAGTCGCCAATCGCACAGTCAACAAGATGAAGGATGGTACCACCAAGGTGACTCGTATGTACTCCTGTGGAAGCTTGCTCCCGTAGCAAGGGAAGCTCCGTCTGTCACGCCAATAGCATCCGTAAGTTGGAAGCAGAAAAGGCAGTAACAGACAGGATTCAGAATGTTCTCGCTAAGCCAACCCTTCTGAGGACAATAGTAAAAAGCGTAAACGTATGTAAGGCCGGACGTATCAAACTACTTCAAGACGAGCTGTCCAGTGTGAAGTCCCGAATTACCAAGTTGGAGGAGGGAAATTGAAAGTATCCTTCTCTATACAAGATGGATCAAATGGACCACGATCTGTTCGCCGAACACCTAAAAGACATAAATGGCTGAAGGGGCTTTCTCTGTTTACGAGAAATCCCCTCAACTCAAGCAGAAGTTGAGCATTATTATTGCTCTGGACCGTCCATCTAAAAGCGGATTTGCCTTGTTCCTTATTTCACTTGTAATACTAAAATGATCTGACTCAATGGTTGCCTTTAGCACTTCTACTTCCCAGCTGTTGTTTTTGTCCACTTTCCTCAAATGCTCGGACTTCTGATAGTGAGCCCAATAGTCCTAATAAAATTCAACAAAGTTAGAAAGTCCTACTGATTTCCGCTCTCTCTAAACTGACGTCTGCCATGACACCATCTCTCCTCTACTATTTGCAATTATAGTATCGCTCTAATAATTCTTATCGTTTGATATCACCTAAGCAATGGCATTTCCTCAGGGTGACTTTCCTTACCCTATAAGCGACTAAGACAAAATATTTCGCCCTACTTGTGGTAAGGTTCATTCCGATTAATCTTCACCGCGCGATAAATCTGCTCCACCAATACCAGCCGCATAAGCTGATGCGGCAGGGTCATGCGCCCGAAGCTCAAGCGCTGCTTCGCACGGCGCAATACCTCATCGGAGAGCCCATGGCTTCCTCCGATGACAAACACGACATGGCTCGTCCCATACGTGCCGAGCTTGTCGATCTCCATTGCCAGCTCCTCAGAACTCCAGAGCTGGCCATCCAATGCGAGCGCGACAACATGCGCCTCGCTCTTCACATGCGCGAGGATGCGTTCGCCCTCGCGCTCTTTTACCGCCCGAACCTCAGCTTCGCTCAGGGTATCGGGCGCCTTTTCATCTGCGACTTCGATCATCTGAAACTTGATGTACGGGGCGAGCCGCTTGGCATATTCCTGAATGCCCAGCGTCAAATATTTTTCCTTCAATTTGCCTACGCCAATAATCTGAATAAACATAAAACCCATTCCTCCTAAATTGTCTTGCGAGATATTCTATAAGTAAGATGCTTCATCGCATCGTTCGTTCCAACTGTATTACCTATACTACACATTTCTCCAAATTCTAACGAACTCCACACACCTTAATCAGCTCCATTTCGGCTACTTTAAAATCTAACGAATCTGAAACACGCTATCTCAGTCAAAGCGAGCGTTCCCAACCACTTTTGAGACCTTTTCAGTAATATAACGTGTCTACGATTCGTTAGATTTCAACCAGGCGGTGTTTGCCCCGAATAAGGGTTCTCCGGTTCGTTAGAGCTACTCGGACGGTCCACACCCACGTCCCTGCCACATCGCCGTCACCCAAATTCACTTTCCCATGCCCCAGCGGCTTCCATTTCTATTACCTACAACTTGCAACTTTACTACAACCTAGCTCACTCCCAACTCAAAACTCGGCACCTATCTACCTTAATCTTCTCCTACTCTCCCCTACTCCACCGTCAGCCCCCTACAAGCCTCGCCCAACTCCACACAGCCTACTAACCACGCCAATTCCCCCACAAACACAAAAAGAGCGCTCATCACGCTCTCCTTGGCTTCTTGCTGTGATGTTCATACCGGATGGAAAGTCAGCCAGAAGCGCCACCTATAGTCACGCCTCCGGCCATCTAAGTCCTACAGTACGCTAAACGACGAGGAATTCCGCGTGCTGTTCGCACTCGGCACATTTCGCAGGCGGGTCCCAGTCGGCAAATTCCGTCTCCTTCAGATCAACGATATCTGGAGCGTCCTCATACTCATCGACAAACATGTCGATGGCAATGTCCACGTGTTCTTTGCATACAACGTACATCCGTTAAGCATCCTTTCTGTAACCAGCTATGTTCCCGATTCACAACCGCGTATCCCATTACAGGATAGCCACTTCTCAGTTCTATCACACCTGCCACCGAAAAGAAACCCCCAGCCCTAATTTATCGTGCCCAACCTCCACCAAACCTCTCCATGCGGCAAAAATAAACAACAAAAAACATCCCTTCCGGATACCTCCACGGTACCACGAAAAGAATGCCCCTTAACCCACGCTCTTTAATTCAATCCCGACTGAGCTTTCGTCAACAGCTTGCCACCTTGAAAAGCAATAACAGCATTGGCACCATTGCCAGCTGTACCTTTATAGTTGTACACCACCATATTCTCCGCTTCACTCAGCGCTTCACCTTCGCCACCAAGGATCTCGATAACATCTTCCACCGACATACCAACCTCAAGCTTCTCATACTGGGCAAATGTAATCAGCACCCCGTCGCCTTTCCCGGCAGATCCATTGTTTCCCGAGGCTGCAGGCGTTTGACCACCGGTCTCACCTACGGCAATCACATTCGTACTCAGCTCATTCAACTTGGCCTCAAGCTCTGCGATCTTTTGTTCCTGCTCACTGCTCTTGGCTCCCTGTTCCACCAGTTTTTTCTCCAGGCCAGCAATCTTCTCCTGCAAAGCACTTGTATCTACAGATGCTCCTGTTGTTGTAGCTACCTCGGATCCACAGGCAGACAGCATAAACAGGGACAGCGCCAGGCTCGTTCCCCCAAGCACCTTTTTCCTTAATCGTTTCATTAGAAATACCCCTTCCATTCTGAAATAAAAAATGTGATCGACAAACAGATGTTATTTGTATTAGTGACCGTCTCCAACATATTGACAACAGTTTACCACAGCCCGAGTCTTATGTATCTGCTCCTTTGGCTCCGGGTCTAACTGATCATGAGGAGATATAAATGGTTGATCTACTCATTTACTGTCGAACGAACACGTCCACTCCCTAGTACAGCCAGTGTTAATTCGATGTCCTGACTTATGTAATTACGCCTGCTTCACCTTATACAAACAAACATTATGCATAATGCTGAACCAATAACTAAAAAAGAGTGGTCAGATATCTGATCACTCCTCTAGCATTGCCCTATTACACTCCAAACAACAGCAAAGGCTCCGTTTGAAATTTCCTTATTCCGGCTTATCCGTCAGCTTCACCGATACTTTCTCCGCTTTACCGTCCCGGTAGAAGGTCACTTCAATCGTATCTCCAATCTTCTTCTCATCGTACAGATATTTCCGCAGATCGAGCGTGGAGGTAATTTTTTGCCCGTCAAATTCCGTAATGACATCATTCAGCTTCATGCCGGCTTCGGACGCGGGACCGGATGCTTCCAGCACAACCACGCCGCTGTCCACGTGAGATGGCAACTTCAGATCCTTACGCTGCTCGTCATCCAGTGGTGCATAAGGGTTGCTCAGATCCACCGTGTACACCCCGAGGTAAGGACGAGATACTTTGCCGTTCAAAAGCAGAGAATCGACCGTTCTCATCACTTCGTTCATCGGAATGGCGAAGCCGAGACCTTCAACGCCCGTATCCGAGATCTTCATCGTGTTGATACCGACCACCTTGCCGTTCAAATCAACTAACGCTCCGCCACTATTGCCTTCATTAATCGCCGCATCCGTCTGGATCACGTTTTGCTCCCAGTCGTACACCCCATCCTGATTAATCGATACCGGCAGAATACGATCGGTGTAACTGACAATACCGGATGTCAGCGTACCGCCCAAACCGAGCGGATTTCCGATCGCCAGCACCGTTTGACCGCGCTGAAGTTTGCTGGAATCGCCAATCTCCGCGACTGCTCCCAGCCCTTTATCTTCTGCGGATAGTACCGCAATGTCACTTACCCGGTCTTTACCAACCAGCTTCGCTTTATGTGTCTCCCCATCTACGGTCACAATCTCCAGATCACTCGCGCCCTCCACGACGTGGTGGTTGGTCATGATATAAGCCTTGCCATCTTCCTTCTTAAAAATGACCCCTGAGCCCAGCGCCGAATCTTCCATCGATAGACTGCTACCCGTTTTATGGTTCACAATGCTCACCACGGAAGGACGAACTTGGGCTGCCGCCTGGATAATCCGGTCGTATGGATCAGCTGCCTGTGTGGCCTGCGCACTGCCTCCACCACCGTTGCCTGTAGCATTCGCCAGCGGTAACGATGTGGGCTGTGTGATGAAGCTAAACAGCGTAACGGTCACGATGGAGCTGATCACCGAGCTGATCACAGCAACTTTCACTGTGGAACTGATTCCCGTACGCGATCTGCGCGGATTGCTCCAGCGGTCACGTCCACGTGCTCTGCCTCCAGGGCGGATGATCTGAAGTTTGCCTTTCTGTTCAGGTTCGGCGCGTCTTGATACTTTGGTTGAATAAAAATCGTCTCCAAACAATCCCATCGTGATCCTCTCCCCTTCGTTGTCACGCATCAAGACCCTGACTGCCGCCTAAGTTGTCGCATGGTTCAGCGATGGTGTTCTTACGTTACCTCACTCCAGCCACAGCCGAGCTTTCGATCGCTGTTACTCACAAATTTTTTTATTTCTTTTTCCTAGGTAAAATTTGTTCATAAAGGCGAACGCTACGCTTCTCCAGCCTCGTTCTGTGTCTTTCGTTACGTGCGTACCGTAAATAACCTCTCGTTTTCCCATGCTTTTTTGCAATTTTATAAAATGGTCTTGCATATCGCCGCATCCCGGCATCAAATCAAGATACAGCGTCTATGTACAACAGAACGGACACTCCATTCTGTCAGTGACTCTATCAATCATGCTCTCGCATCCTATGACATGCCATTTCACACGCAAAACAGCCAAAATCACAATGCTCCTCATATACTAAACACGACAAATCTCAAAAAGTTGCATAATTATGAAAATTAACGCAAATTTCCGCTATAACGCGCTTAACAATAAAGGTCCATAGTATCTATCACCACAAAATCAGGTTCGCTAAGCGCCGTTTTTGGCCATTTTGAAGAAACTTTTTCACCCCTGCATGGTCACAGGTTCAGCATACACGCCTTATCACGCAAATTATAGCGGCAAAAAGAGGAATGTTTTCCACCCAGCCTGACTACAATAATAGTAAAAGACAATTCGAAGCTTCATAGAGGAGGATATATACATGGATCGCACGCGTACACTCACAGCCATGGATGAAGTTCATATGGCGGCCAAGCTGGCCGATCTCAAGGAAGAACACTATCGTAATACCCTTGCCCTCAGTACCATTATTGAACTACTTATTGATAAAGGCATCCTGACCCGCGAGGAAGTCGAGCGCAAAGCCGCCGAACTCGACAGCTTTATGGCTCACCCACCCTATCCCATGGCGTAGGACGGTCGTAATACGTATCACAGAGTTTGAACTCGTGATCCCGATAGAAACAACCCCGACTCTCCATCGCGTCACGTACCGACATTTTCGCCAAGTCCATCATATTATGATCTCGGCTGAGATGTGCCAGATACGTGCGCTTGATGCGTCCGTTCATCAGTTCACTAAGCGCTGCGCCTGCTGCTTCGTTCGACAAATGCCCGATGTCGCTCAAAATCCGGCGCTTGGTGTTCCATGGATAACGCCCCATACGCAGCAATTCGACATCATGATTTGCCTCCAGCACCAGTACGTCAGAATCTGCGATTGCATCGCGCACCTTGTCGCTCATGTACCCCAGATCGGTTGCAACAGACAGCTTCTCACTGCCGTCATCGAACGTATAACCTACCGGCTCCGCCGCATCATGCGAGATCCCAAAGGATTCCACACGCAGTGACCCAAAATCATGCTTTTCACCTGTCTCAAATACCCTCCGGTTTTCCTCTGGAATCGCCCCAACCGACTTCTCCAGTGCCGCCCACGTATTCAGATTCGCATAGATTGGTAAATTATATTTCCGAGACATCGCGCCTAGTCCTTTAATGTGATCAGAATGTTCATGTGTAACCAGAATTCCGTCCAGTTCTGCCCCAGAAATCTCCCTTTCCTGAAACAGTGCATCCAATCGCTTCGCACTAAGGCCGGCGTCAATCATGAGAGAAGTGCCCCCATGCTGTATGACTGTGGCATTGCCTGTCGAACCGCTGGATAACACGGTAAAATATATCCCCATAACGCATTACTCCCCTGGTTTGTCTGTCTTGGGACTGAATACATCCCCACTGATGCCCTGCACGTACAACACTTCGCCACTTTCCAGCACGAACCGCCATGCCGGCATCGCTACCTGTATATCTGAATTGAACAACTGGCCGTAATAGCCCAGCTGAATATCTTTGACAATCGCATCATTTGGCAAAAAGTTCTCGATCAGCGTTCCCAGCGCCTTCGACGCCGGAAGTACCTGCTGATCGCTCTCCTCTGCGGTCGTAATCCGCACCGGAGTCTGACGGTAACCCGTTATTTTCTGGTCGCTGTAGAATAGCTCCAGACTCACATTGAAGAGCGGCCATTTGCCATCCACCAGTGGGTGAAGCACAAAAGCTCCATCCTCGGCCATCAGCTGATCCAGCCGGTATGTCCCGATCTGTGGAATCTCACCCTGCAACGCATCTTCCAGCTCGCTCTGCGAGAAGATCAACTTGCTATCTACAGGCTGTTCCAACTCCATATCAACGCCAGCCTTGTCCTCTTCAATGAACTCATAAGACAACTTTGGCAGCTTCGGCGTTTCATTCGGAATCGGAGCCAGTACCTGAATGCCCTTCTCTTCCATCGCCTGCTGTGTGTTATCTGCCAGTGAGGTGAAGTCCAGATTGGCTCCGGCTGTCTCCCTCGCATCCATCCAGATCTGGTATCCCAGCACCAGATTGAGCAGCAGAAAGGCATAGATCAACACATTTTTCGCCCGTCCCCAATCCAAAACATCACCTCCTTCAGTTAACTGGCTGAAACACTTTCTCAAATTGCCTACCCTTCCACCGGAACTAGCCGTTTACTAGCCTTTGAACTTAAAGCTATACGACAACGGAGAGGGCAGAAATAACCTGAAGAAGCGGAGCGTTCGCCTTTACCAACAGATTTCCCCCTTATTAAAGGGAGTTCAAGAAATCTGGGGGTAACAGCGATCGGAAGGTTATTCTGCACGCGTAGTGATAAAGTACAGCTACTCTTTGTTCAATGACTATAACCGATCAAGATACGGTAGTCTCCTCACCATTGCCAAAGCGGATCACCCAGACCGGAATCAGCTTCAGCCCATCCTCAATTGTAGAAGGCCGATACGCCGGGTACACGTCCACCACCTGGCGATTCTCTCCGGCCACCTTTTTTATAAGAGCCTGGAGTTTCTCCCCACCAGGCAATTTGACCGATTTCTTCGTCTCTGCGCCTTCGTTCAGGTATTCCAGCGATCGTTCGTAGCTGGATACCGTCTCCTGCTGCATCTCCATGCTGATCGTTCCGAAGCGGAACTGCATGGAATCCATAATTGGATAGCTGCCGTAGTACTGCTGGAATTCAAGCTGTGTCTTGCTGTCAGCGGTCTCCAGCATCATGCGCGACCTGCCTTTCCAGCCGCCATGCTGGTTCACAAAATCAACCGCAGACAGCGCATCCTTCGCGGGATCAATCTGTCCCGCAGGCGGTGCGGCTGGGTCGGTGTAGCTGATCCAGCGTTGTTCCTGTTTTACCTGCAGACTACGTTTACTGTCCGTATAGATCTCCGACCCGTCTTTTTCCCGTATGTTCCGGGTCATGCTTGGATCGAAGAACAGACTGCGTTGCATCTGCTCAACCGTGAATTGACCTGTCGGCACATCTGCTTCAATCGTCTCCAGAGCTTCCGCCGGGATATAATACCCGCCGTCCATCAGTGTATATGGCGTCCAATTCGTACCGAAGTCGACATGCTGCTGCACGTCCTGTACCGTCAAGTCCGCCTGAGTTGCTTCGTATACCACATCTCCCTTGGCGCTGAAGAACAGCGCATGGGCCTTCGTTTCATTTTTAGCTGTATAGATCGAGATTCGGTTAATGGTCTCCCCTTGGAACAAGGAATCCGTCCCCAGTCTCATCACCCGCTGTAACAATGCTACGGGGATACCTTCCTTGAACGAAAGCTCAAATCCAGGATTCTCCTTGCGAATCTGATTCCAATTCACCGATTGCACACTGCGGCGCTGAAAATCATCGAACGCTCGCCCCTGTAACCGTGAATAGATCAACTGGTAGAACGTATTGCCAGGGTAAAACACCGTATGTTTATCCTCGCCCAGATGAATAATCATCTGATCGGGGAAGATCAACTCTTCAATATTACGTTCCTGACCCATATTTTCCGTCTTCACATAGTTCGTCTCTGACGTCACGATGGAGTCCCCACCTCCGGGCAAACGGTAGATCAGGAAATAACTCTGTACCAGACTGGCTGCGACAAGGGTAGCAAGCACCAGGGATTTAATCCGTTCCTTCACGGTGCTCACCCCCTTCCTCGCGCATCGGCAGCGTGAACGTTACCGTCGTGCCCACGTCCACCTCGGACTCCAGAGAGATGCTGCCATCATGCGCCTTTACAATTTCCCGGGCAATGGACAGTCCCAGCCCTGTACCTCCCATACTACGAGAGCGAGCCTTGTCCACTCGATAAAACCGCTCAAAAATCCGATCCAGATCACGCTGCGGAATCCCCATTCCGGTATCCGATACCGAGATGGCAAGTGCGTGTTCATCACTGCGTCTAGCCGCAATCGTAATGGTGCCGCCTTCCAATGTATATTTCAGCGCATTGGACACGACATTATCCAGCACTTGGTCAATCTGATCACGATCTAGCGGAACAGCCGGAATATCATTCTCCACAGACAGCACAGGCTGAATATCCTTCTGATGCATCTGGAACGAGAAGCGATCCGTCACTTCCTCCAGCATTTCCAGGATGTCTGTTGGCTGTTTCCGCAGCAAAGCCTCTTTCGAATCAAGCCGTGATAAATGTAGCAGATCCGTAACCAGTCGTATCATTCGCTCCGTCTCGTTCTGAATAACACCAACGAAACGACCGGCAAGCTGCGGATCTTCCAGTGCACCGTCATCCAATGCTTCAGCATAGCTCTTGATCGTTGTCAGTGGTGTACGTAGTTCATGGGATACATTGGCTACGAATTCACGCCGGGATGCCTCAAGTTCTTCCTGCTCGGTAACATCCTGAAGTACGGCAATCGTTCCCGTGATCCCCCTCTCACGCCGATGAACAGGTGTGAACGTCATCCGAATGACTACAGGTTCTTCCTGTCCTGCAGGTGCAATCTGAAGCAAAGTTGATCCTGTGAAACCACTCGCGAGGGCTTCTGCATCCTCCGGATCAATACCAAGTAATATCGCGAAGTGTCTTCCTTCAATATCCGCAGGATGCATACCCAGAATGCTGCTGGCACGACGGTTTACGAGAATGACTTTACCGTACTCATCCGTAGCCACTACACCATCACTCATATTGGTCAGAATGGAGGTCAGCTTCTCCTTCTCCTCTTCATTCTGCGATAGCGCATCACGAAGTCTGCTGGTCATATAGTTAAAAGCCCGACTGAGCTGACCAATCTCATCCGTGCCGAATACAGGTGTCTGCTGGTCAAAGTTACCTTCTGCGACCGCTGTCGCTCTCCGCGTCACTTCCTTAATCGGCTGTGTAATCGTATGCGACAGAATCACGCCAAGCACCGCCGTTAACACCAAGGCAATCAGAATGCCGGAGATAAAGATTTTGTTGATTCCTTCCATCGTGGAATACAGCTCGTTCATGGATGCGGCGATGTAGACCGCGCCAATGATTTTGCCGCCGGACAGCACCGGCTTGGCGACGACCTTTTTGCGAACATTATCCTCGTCCACGATATATTCCTCATTGTCCCGAATGCCTTGCAGAGCACGGCTGACAACGGTCTGGGTGTTTTTGCGACCCACATAGTCCGAATGTGAACTTAGCGAGGTCGTGAGTACCTTGCCGCTGGCATCCAGCACCTGAATCTCGGCACCGTTAATGTTGAACAGATTGTTCACCAGCACACGCAGATTTTCCGTTTTGTCCTCGCCAGCCTCTGCTTCTCCACCCGCCATCGTCTCCCCTACGAGAACCGACAGCATTTCCGCACGCGCCTGCAAGTCTTCCGTAAAGTTGCTCGTCAGCGAGTTCTTCATCGCGCTCACAAAATAAACGCCGATCAATTGCATCGCAATCAGAATCAGCAGTACATAGATAATTATCAATTTCGCCTGAATCGTTCGGAAGAACGAGAATCGCGCGAATCGGCCCATTATATCCCCACGCTTTTGGCACTGCGCACGAGATAACCGAGCCCGCGGCGTGTCAGAATCGTTTCCGGTTTGCTCGGATTCTCCTCAATCTTCTCACGCAGACGACGGATCGTGACATCCACGGTACGTACATCGCCGAAATATTCATATCCCCATACCGCCTGCAGTAGATGTTCCCGTGTCATAACCTTGCCGGAATGCTTCGCCATATAATAGAGAAGTTCATATTCACGGTGGGTCAGATCGAGAGGTTCTCCGCCTTTGTAAGCCGTATACATGTCCATATCAAAAGCCAGATCAAACAGTCGCATGACCTGCTTCTCTTCGTCTTCCGGCGCTTCTGCCGTAATGGCAAGCTTTTGCCTTCTGCGCATCTGTGCCTTCACCCGTGCTAGCAGCTCACGCGTACTGAATGGCTTCGTCACGTAATCATCCGCACCCAGTTCCAGTCCAAGCACCTTGTCGATCTCGCCATCTTTGGCGGTAAGCATGATGATCGGCATCTCCAGATGAGCTCGCACCTCACGACAGACATCCATACCGTCCTTGCCCGGGAGCATCAGATCCAGCAGCATCAGATCCGGTTTCTCAGATAACGCCAGTTCAACCGCACGAATGCCATCAAATGCACAGATGACCTCGTACCCCTCTTTTTCCAAATTAAACTTCAGAATGTCCGCGATGGGCTGTTCATCGTCCACCACCAAAATCTTCCCCTGCATCGGCTGAATTCACCCCTATATCCCGCTTAATCCGCGTTAGCGTGTCTATATCTCTCTTTGTATGTTTAGCTCGTAGTAAGTCTCGTTAATTGGTTCTTCAAGTTTGTTGTTTATACTCTCTAGTTTAACATACCTGAAGCACCGTCACATCCCGATCCGGGGCTTGGAAGGTCTTTCATCTGAAAATATTTTACAGCAGCAAAAAACAAGGCCGGCTCATAGCCAACCTTGCTCTCACTTTACCCTATATTAGTTCAAATACGTCATCGGATTCTCGGCTGTGCCGTTCTTCAGGATCTCGAAGTGCAGATGTGTCCCGGTCGAGCGTCCTGTGTTACCCATAACGCCGATGCTCTCCCCTTTTTCAACCACTTGTCCAACCTTCACACCGATACTATCCAGATGACCATACAATGTTTCGTATCCATTACGATGGTTAATAATGATGACATTGCCATAACCACTCTTCTGCCCTGCAAAAATAACCACGCCTTCATCGGCTGACTTCACATCCCGGTTACCTACCAGATCGACCCCTTTGTGCTGACGACCCCAACGCTGTCCGAAGCTGCTACTCATCGTTGCATTCGATACAGGCCAAGCAAATTCACCCGTGCCTTCACCAACGACTTTTGTTCCACTTAGAACGACTTCAGTGACGGCGGCTTTGATCACTTCCTGGCCAAGCCATTCCTCCTGAACAACTTCACCATTTTCCTTTGTTATACGGTATTGCATGCTTTTCAATCCGCTTTGTCCAGGACGCACGACTTTCGTAATTCCTGCTTTCAGTTCGGCACTTTTTCGAACCTCTACTTGCGGTTTAATCTCAATCTGTTCAACCACTTGTTCAACCGATTTAACAGTAACAGCTGGCTTAGGCACGGTCAGGGTCAGTTCGTCTCCAATTTGCAGTGACGTTTCCTTGATGCCCGGATTATTTTTGCGAATCTCACTTTGTGTAGTTTCATACTTGGCAGCGATCGAAGAGATCGTATCTCCTTCATGAACCACATAAGTTACAGGCGCGTCTTTACCAACGGTTAATGCTTTAACCGCCTCGGACACATCCCATATTTTGTTTGGATCAGCCTTCACCACATCCGTCGCTACATCTTCCTTGATGCCTACCGACTTCAGGGTTGTGCTCGTTCCCTCGTCTTTCTTTGAGGAATTAGCCGATACCGACTTCGTCTTCAGCGAACTTCGCACAGCCGATGCCGATATGTATTTGCTTTGCACTTGTTCCAGGATTGCATCCGCTGTTGCCTGATCCTTCACAATGCCAATGACTTCACCGTCTACCTTAAGCTCCACACCTTTGGCGTAAGCAGTCAGCATGTCGCCCAGTTTATCCAGCGTTTCATCACTGTTTACTTCAGGCTTGTATGCTTTTACCGTTTCGGTCGTGATCCCATCCGTGTTCAGTACCATCTCTGCATCCGGATATTTATGTTGATATTCCTCAGTTTTGTCTGTAAACAGTTGTTGTAGTTGTGCTTCATCTGCAATAGTACCAATCTCGCTACCTTTGACCATTACTTTATAGTACGGGACGGTGTTTGCAGTAACATATTGTTTGCCTGCGAATCCGATCGATGCTGCGATAAACACACCGCATGCTGCTGTAATGATCCATTTGCGCGAGGCCAGAACGCGCTTCTTATTCACACTGAAGGTGGACATGCTCATGTTGTTTTTGTCTTCGGCCGTCCGGTGTTCCCCGGATTGTTCGTGTACCCGGTCTTTGCCCGGTTGGCGTATGCCTCTGAAACCTTTCATGATTCTCTCCTTTTCAGCACTTCTCAGTTCGCATTTCTGTCAAGACATCACCCACATCGTGTCTGTCCCATGCTCGTTGATAATTGTATTGGGTGTCCGTAAAATCAGGACTTTAGCTGCGCTCGTAAAAGTGTCAAAATTTTAACCTTTTATCACACCCGTATACTTTAACACAGGTTTTACACTCATTTCAACTCTACACGTCACACCATAAAGCCACGCCCCGCTTGGTTTCCCTGAATTATCCATAAGGTGGCACGGCTGGTCCATCACCCATTATGCCTCAACATCGGCTGTACTATGTACTTTTATTCGCAATTTAAGACTAGGTTCTAAGACCCAGTGAAATATGCTTTATTTTTCATAAAAATACAAATAAAATCCCCTGCCAGATCAACTCTGATAAGGGATTACGTAAACTATCTATTCGTGGTTTATCTTAAACTTGATTTCATCTCATGCCTCAAAAGAAATTAACTTTCAAGTCTCTACTCTTTAACTGCAAGAATTACAAATCGATTTTGCTGTACTTCCCAGAATCCATTTTGCTCCATCTCGATATGAATATCCATCAATCGTTCTCGGAACTGGTCTACCTTGAAATCAGGAACTTGCCACGGGATGGTCTTCAGATAATATACCAGTGCGCCTATATCATAGAACCGCTGTGTAGGGGCTGCTTCGCGTTGCTCTATAATACGGAATCCACACTGTTCCAGCTGAAGAACAGCACGTTCCAGTTCCCATCCAGCGTAGTCCACTGGCATAGGAATGCCAAGCCGATCGTTGATCTCCCGGCAATCTGACCAACCTACTTGTTGGGTTAGAAACAGTCCTCCTGCGGATAGAATCCGCCTAACTTCCTTTTCATCATAGGATTCGTGCCGATTAAGAATCAGACCGAACTCCCCGTCTTCGAAAGGCAGTTGTGAATCATCCGTCACAGGAAATACCTTCACACCGAGCGGCTGCAAACGTTCCTCTGCAATCGGTATATTCGGGAGATATCCTTCCGTCGCACATGTGTACGGAGGAAGCGGAAGTAGTCTGGACAGCATTTCTCCTCCACCAGTTCCCATGTCGAGCATTCGATCTGTCTGATTCAACAATCGGCGCGCCATCGTTCCATAGGACCAAGGCAACATTCCGCTCTGGAGTCTGTCACTCCCGGTTACATAGCTAAAATCCCAACCGCTAAATAGCTGATTGGCCTCTTGCAGACCTTGCTCGAATCTCTCTCTTGCTGCCTCGGTAATCTTTTTTACTGACGATTCTGACTTCGAATGATATAAGTTCATGTTCAATAAAACCTCCAATTAGTGTATTCATAAACCCAGGTACATCGTATCTCTTGTATGCACCCTATGAATGGGGGTCCACGAATTGGACTCGAGGTTTCTGCAATATTGCATAACCGTTTTTATATGTCGTGTTCTTTACCTTTATACTTCATAAGATGTTCCCTCCTAAATAGGTTATACAATTTCCAGTATTTATTTAAATAGATTATATTCAATCGCCATCGACAAGTCCATTACAATATGAATCAGGCGATACCCGTCTATGAGCACGCCTGCTCTACCATCTATCTTATTCTGTCTGCAGTACTTCCATCAGGTTGTCGTACTCTTCACTGGTCAGATACTTCGAGATCACCTGTTCAATCTCACGAAGTTCCTGTTCCGTTAGGCCACCTTCCATCGCACCAGAGATCTGCTGCATTTCTTTCTGCGGCAGTTTGTTCATGAGCAGACTAAAGATCTTCTCCTTCTCTTCTACGGGCAGCTTATCCTTCGCACCTGTGATGTCATCTGGTGATACTACAATGGCATCATTGCCTGAAGAAGCGCCACCGCTGGCGGTTCCGTTTCCTGCAGCTGAGCCACTACCCTCTGCTGTTCCTGAATCGCTCCCTGTGCCTGTATCCGTCCCATTGCCTGCACTTGTGCCTGAGTTTGATCCTACGGTCGTATCTGTACCTGAACCTTCCCCTGTGCCCTCGTTTGAGCCGCTCCCTTGGGACGCATTATTGCCTGCATCTACGCCAGATTGACCGCTCTCCGTTCCATTCCCCATAACTGAAACAGCATCTTCCGGAACCTGCTCTTCGTCCGCCCCTGTCGGCTGATCTGTCGTCCCATTTCCTGATTTGTTCCCTTCACTGGTTTTACCGCCCAAAGCACCCTGGAACATGGCGGTTAGCCCCATGGGTTGACCTTCCCACTGAATATTAAAACTCGCGAGTAGCGATTTCGCATATGACTGTACAATTAATCCAGTCGTGAGCAGTGTCAGTGAACTGACCAGCAACACCGTTAGCATGATTTTGACAAACCACACAAGCAACTTCATTCCGTTCTCTCCCTCCGTTTATCCCACCCATCTAGCATCCGCATGTCGGGGTCTGTGACTCTACTGTTAACCAGTATTGACGGAAATCTCGGGATTATATCCGGAAAACATACAAAAAACCTCCAGTCATTGCTATAAAAGCAACAACTGAAGGCTTTACCTGCCTGAGTCGGCAGTCTATCCTATTTTATAATTCAAGAAATATGATCTCTCTAAGTGTTGAATTATTCGTAGATTGGAAGAACTTGATTCGTTTGCTCACGGTTACGACCAACAGAGAAGATGGCAATTGGAATGCCTGTCAGTTCGGATACGCGTTTTACATAATTTTGTGTGTTCACTGGCAGGTCTTCAAGTTTCTTCGCTCCAGTGATATCTTCGCTCCAGCCTGGCAGCTCTTCGTATACCGCTTCACATTCAGCCAGCATTTTGAGACTTGCCGGGTAGTGTGTAATGATCTCGCCACGGAATTTGTATCCCGTGCAGATTTTTACGGTTTCCAGCCCTGTCATTACGTCCAGAGAGTTCAGGGACAGCCCTGTAATTCCACTGACACGACGCGCGTGACGAACGACAACACTATCGAACCAACCCACACGACGTGGACGTCCAGTTACCGTACCGTACTCATGTCCAGTTTCGCGGATTTGGTCACCGATTGCATCATGCAATTCTGTTGGGAATGGGCCATCTCCTACACGCGTTGTGTAGGCTTTGGCTACACCAATAACTTGCTGGATCCGAGCTGGGCCTACGCCAGAACCGATACATACGCCACCTGCGGACGGATTGGATGATGTAACAAAAGGATAAGTTCCTTGATCAAGGTCCAACATAACGCCTTGTGCACCTTCGAACAATACTTTTTTGTCCTCATCAATATATTCGTTCAAAACAACGGATGTATCACGTACGTACGGACGCAGAATTTCTGCATATCCAAGATAATCTGTCAGAATCTCCTCCACATCAACAGGCTGGCCGCCGTAGACTTGCTCGATGATGCGGTTCTTTTCTTTTACCAGATGGCGCAATTTCAGTTCAAACTCTTCCGCATCCAGCAGGTCAACCATCCGAATACCGATACGAGCTGATTTGTCCATGTAACATGGGCCAATACCCTTGCCAGTCGTACCGATTTTGTTCGGGCCTTTGCTCTCTTCTTCGAGTGCATCCAGTACCATGTGATATGGCAAGATAATATGTGCGCGCTCACTGATGGACAGGTTCTTCGTTGTAAAATCATTGTCATGAATATAGTTAATTTCTTCGATGAGTGCCTTCGGGTTGATAACCATTCCGTTACCAATAACACACGCTTTATCCGTGTAGAAAATCCCTGATGGAATCATCGTCAGTTTATATTTTTTGTTATCAATCAGAATCGTATGACCCGCATTGTTACCACCTTGATAACGAGCCACCACATCAGCGCTCTCCGCCAAATAATCCGTGATTTTACCTTTACCTTCGTCTCCCCATTGCGTTCCCACTACAACTACCGTTGACATAGTTAACATTCCTCCGTGGGTGCCTTGCGCACCTTTGTATTGGTCTGTCCGTCCTCTATCCCGGCAGGCGTGTTACGCAAAAAACCGACTGAGAAGCGTGCTAACGGACAGTAAAAATGTCCTTCCGTTACATTCAAGGGAAGGTTTGCGCTGCTTTAACGCAGCAGTATTAGTGTACCAGTACCCTTTTTCAAAGTCAAATCAAATGGCGAACAATTAGATATAGTACAACCGTAATGTTCGGAATTAACCCATTATTTCGACACAAAAAACCGGAGACTTCAGTCCAAGCTTGCTTGACTGCTATCACCGGTTCAAGGATAACCATTTTAATGTGAATCTATATCTGGTATTTATAAGACCCGTTTGAGTTCAGTTGCTCTAATGGTTGATCTTCGGGACAGACGGATTTGCTTCCTGATCGAAGCAGTTAGCGCCTGTCCGTTACATCGCGAAGGCGTCATTGTGTGCCCTCTCGTAATTGACGAATTTATTAAAGTTTTTCAGGAAGACCAGTTCCACCGTACCTACCGGACCATTACGCTGTTTGGCGATAATAATCTCGATAATATTTTTCTTCTCGGTCTCCTGATTATAGTAATCATCCCGGTACAGGAACGCTACGATGTCGGCATCTTGCTCGATCGAACCCGATTCCCGCAAGTCACTCATCATCGGACGTTTATCCTGACGTTGCTCTACACCCCGGCTCAGCTGGGACAAGGCAATAACCGGAACTTCCAGTTCCCGGCCAATCTGTTTCAGTGTACGTGAAATCTCGGATACCTCTTGTTGACGGTTCTCCCCTGCTTTACCACGTCCACTAATCAATTGAAGATAGTCGATCAGGATCATGCCGAGGCCTTTCTCTTTCTTGAGACGACGACATTTGGCACGAATATCTGCTACAGTAATGCCTGGGGTATCATCTATAAAGATGTTGGCTTCCGACAACGCTGCAATACCCATCGTCAGCTTCTGCCAGTCTTCGTCACCTTTGAAGTCACCCATACGCATAACACTCGCATCCAGGTTGGCTTCCGCACAGATCATACGTTGCACCAGCTGGGCAGCTGACATCTCCAGACTGAAGATGGCTACCGTCTCCTGTGCCCGAATGGCCACGTTCTGAGCGATATTCAGGGCGAAGGCCGTCTTACCTACGGAAGGACGGGCTGCTACAATAATCAAGTCACTGCGCTGGAATCCGGCAGTCATTTTGTCCAGATCGATGAACCCGGACGGAATTCCTGTCGTTGTTCCCTTATTCTGATGCAGGGTTTCCACTCGATCGAATACTTCCATCAGTACGTCCTGAATGGCTATAAAACCACTACTGGAACGACGGTTGGAAATCTCCAGAATACGACGCTCAGCTTCTCCGAGCATAGCTGCAACATCTTCGCCGCCTGTATATCCTTCGCTCACGATCTGTGTAGCCGTACGAATCAGGCGACGCAGCATCGACTTCTCTTCGATAATCTGAGCGTAATAGTCTACGTTCGCGGCTGTAGGTACACCATGGGCCAGCTTCGCCAGATAACTAACGCCGCCGATGTCCTCCAGCTCGCCTTTATCCTTCAGAAGCGAAGTCAGTGTCACGAGGTCAATCGGTTGATTTCCCTCACCAAGCTGAATCATCGCTTCAAAAATTAATTGATGGGGCTTATCATAAAAATCCTCGGTTTGCACCCGTTCCATCGCTGTAATCAGGGCCTCACCCTGCAACAGGATTGCACCCAGCACGGCCTGTTCGGCTTCCAGGTTCTGCGGGGGAATCCGGTCGAATAACATTTCGCCGCCCATCTTACTCTTCCGTTACCTGTACCTTCAAGGTTGCCTTCACTTCAGGGTGAACCTTGACAGTTACTTGTGTTACGCCGAGTGTACGAATAGGCTCGTCCAGCTCAATTTTGCGTTTGTCTACTTTCAGACCCTTTTTAGACAACGCTTCTGCGATTTGTTTGCTGGTAATTGCACCGAACAGACGACCACCTTCGCCGGACTTCGCTTTCAGTTCAGTCACTTCTGCTTCCAGCTTCTTCGCGAGTGCTTCCGCTTCTGCTTTCTCTTCCTGTTTGATTCTTTCTTCAGCAGCCTTCTGGTTGTCCAGTGTCTTCATGTTGCCATCCGTTGCTGGACGTGCAATCCCCCGTGGCAGTAGAAAGTTTTGTGCGTACCCCTCAGATACTTCTTTCACTTGCCCTTTCTTGCCTTGACCCTTCATATCTTTTATAAAAATGACTTTCATTCGAACAGCCCCTCTTCCTTTTCGATTTCAGCCAGTACGTTCGTCAGCCGTTTTTCTGCCTCTCCAAGCGTTCCTTCAAGCTGCACGGCAGCATTCGTCAAATGTCCGCCACCGCCCAGTTGTTCCATGACAACCTGAACATTCATGCGCCCCAGCGATCTCGCACTGATGCCAATCAGTCCATCCGGACGCTCGCTTATAACAAATGAAGCGACCACGTCAGTCATGTTCAGCAATGTGTCCGCCACCTGGGCGATCATCATCTGTGAAATCTTGCTGCCAGGGTCCGTGACCGCCAGCGCAATGTTTCCATATACCATTTTAGCATGCTTTATGATTTCTGCCTTAGCAATATATTCTGACAGATCCTCTTTCATCAACCGCTGGACCATAATGGTATCCGCACCGCTACGACGCAGGAAGCCTGCCGCTTCGAACGTTCTGGACCCTGTGTGCAATGCAAAGTGCTTCGTATCCATCGTAATTCCGGCTAGTAGAGCCGTAGCTTCGAGTGGGGTGAATTGTACCTTGTCATGAATGTATTGCAAGAGCTCTGTTACCAGTTCCGCAGCTGAGGACGCGTAAGGCTCCAGATAGATCAACACAGCATCATTGATGAACTCCTCACCCCGACGATGGTGATCCACAACTACAACACGGGTTGCAGACTGCACCAGTTTTGGCTCCATTGTCATGGAGGCCTTATGCGTATCCACCACAACCAGCAGTGTGTGCTCTGTCATCATCTGAGTTGCTTGTTCCGGTGATACAAATGCCTTGGACAACTTCTCGTCCTTGTTCACTTGCTCCATCATGCGTTCAATCGATGGATTAACTCCATCCAGCACAATTCGTGCTTCCACATTATACAGACTCGCCGCTTTCCATACCCCGATGGATGCACCGATTGCGTCCATGTCCGGGATTTTGTGCCCCAAGATGAGCACCCTGTCGCTTTCCTGCATCAGATCACGCAGTGCGTGCGCAATAACACGTGCTCTTACCCGCGTCCGTTTCTCCACTGCATTGGACTTGCCGCCATAGAAAGACAGCCTTTGCCCCGATTTCACGGCGGCCTGGTCGCCACCACGTCCAAGTGCCATGTCCAGACTGGACTGCGCCAGTTCTCCCATCTCGCTGATGCTATCCGAACCAAACGCCAGTCCTACACTGAGTGTCATCGGCACTTTAAGGTCAGCAGTCATCTCCCGAACTTCATCCAAAATGACAAATCGGCTCTGCTCCAGTTCCTGCAAAGACTTATGATTCAGCATCAACAGATAACGATCAGAAGACAGCCGGCGCAGGTACACTTCGTACTGCTTGGCCCATGACGTAATCTCGCTGGTCACACGGGCAATCAACGCTGTACGCTGCTGGTCATCCATGCCCTGGGCAGCCTCGTCCAGATTATCCAGAACGAGAATACCCAATGCAAGGCGTTCATTTTCATATTTATCACGAAGAATGGCTAGCTCCGTAATCTCGTATACATATACATACCGCTCCTGCGGGTTATGAATAACTCCATAATGCCGATCATCCAACTGGAATTCGTCATGAAACTCCTTGGATGAATGTTCCTTGGTCCCATCCTTCTTCTCTTTAGGTTGAGGAAGTTTGGGAAACAAATTAGGTAGCGGATTGCCTACCAAAGTCTTCTCCTGGAACATCTCCGCGACAAAGCGGTTATGCCACTCTACCGTACGATCTTCGCTGTACAGCACAATTCCGAATGGAAGCATGCTGACCGCTTCCCCCTCCATCCGTTTAATCCGAATGGACAGGCCATTAATGTAGTCGTTGAGCTCACGGCGGAACGCGAGCTCCGCCTTAATCATGACGATTCCCAGCGCCGAGGCCAGTATCAGACTAATCAAACCAAGCGTCCAGTTATAGATGGTAACGAACATAACGAGCAACAGCAGCAGTATGAACGCCCATACGGTATAGTAGCCGTGCCAGCGTTTCTTCAGAAATTTAGGCATGACTCATCACCCTATCGTTTTGATTTCGATATTGCCTCACGAAGCGGGAACGCCAGATCGATAATTCCGATAATCCGAAGCGGACCAATGAAGAAGACCGCAACCGCCAGGAAATACGGTATAACCGGATTCCATTTCTTTGTATGAGAGAGAAAGAAGAAGAAACCGATCGCTTGAATCATGAAGCCCAGATTAATTAAAGGCGATAGATTCATTGCAATCATGGTCCAGTATGTTCCATCACTCTGTCTGGAGATGACCTCAATCAAAAGTGCGAGGAAATAATACCAGATCAGTGCACGCGGCATACGCCACTCTCTCGCTGGTGGAAGCTTCGATACAGCTACGCCCATAACATTCAGAATCGGACGGGCAATGACATGTGTGATGAATGCCATTACCATCGATGTCACAACCAGTGCAAAAGGAATCATAAGCTGCGTTTGTTTGGCAACATCCGCTGTCATCTCAGGCGTCCATGCGAACCCGTTGATCATCTGATTGGATGTATCCGTTAACGGTTCAATGGTCAGTCTGACCACATCTTCAATATAGCTGGACAGGTCGAATTGGAAAATGACACTGCCGACCAAGAGCAACAATAAGTATTCTGCCAGCATCGCGCCACTTCCCGCCATAAGCGTGAACAGGGCTGATTTCCGTTTTTTATACGCGTGTCCCATAACGATCGCAGGCAGGGTAAAGATGAGCAATAGTAACAGATAAATCGGATGGAAAATGACCAAAATAACGGCCACGGGCACGAGATGCCATATAAATGATTTTAAAGATAATGAAGCATACAAAATAACTCCCGGAATCATCATAAAAAATATGGCAAGTACCGATAAAGGAGTTAACAGCGAAAGTAGCAGGAGCAGATAGACTGCACTCCAAACAGCTGATTTAAAGCTAAATTTCAACAAATTCACCTCTTACGCATATGATCTTCTAGCGCGGAAATATCTTGGTACCAGTCTTCAAGCTGGTGACCTTCCTGTTTATGCTTTTTCAACTTCTCCACAAGCAGTGCATCCAGATCCTTGAAAGGAATACCGAGCCTGCGGCCCAATATGTAACTACTCATGATTAAACTGGCAAGACTATCCCCGATTCGAGTTGTACTGCCTTCCCATAACGCCTTGAATAATCGGGATACCTGATCAAGTACTTCGGTTTTAAGCCATTCAATCACTTTAGCGCGTTTGGCTACATCCAGTTCTTTAGGCATTTGGCGAAAGTCACTCTCCCCCGAAAAAGCTTTATTCTCCATTATAGCATAAAAAGAGGGCCCGCAAAATTACCCCAAAAAGCGGAGAAGTTCTCCGAAACTGATGTCAGGTACTTATGCGGAGTCCTCCGTACATCCAATTCACATATATATTTGTATAAAACCTTCGAATACACCCTTGGTTAAGGACTTCTTAAGTTTAACATGATACCGGACGGCTGTGATTATCCCTGTTGTCACAATAATGTTTGAATTCGTTATGGTTACTTGGCTTTAATCGATTCTTTGGCCACAATACCCTCACAGTACTCAATAATCTGACTACGTCTGACAATACCAATGAAACGCTCCATATCATCGACCACAGGAACAAAGTTCTGAACTTTGGCCAAGTTAATCAGGTCTTCCATATTGGCGTCAATGGATACGGGCTTAATATCCAGGCGAAGCGGAACGTCTTTGAGCAAGAACTTTGAAGCGTTTTCAAATGAAATCTTTCCCTCGGCATTCTTCATATACCACAGTAAGTCGCCTTCGGTAACCGTACCAATATATTTGCCTTCCTTATTCAAAATGGGCACCGCCGTAAACCGATGATACTCCATCCGTTCCAACGTTTGCCGCAGCGTAGAATCCGACGTCACGCACGTAACCTCTTGTTTGGGCAGCAAAAAAAATGCAATGTTCATACCCTTACGTATCCTCCTTGTGAATTTCTTCGATCAACTTATCTCGCTCAACTTATATTATACGGATCAGAACGCAGGATGTTCCAAAACAACCTCAACAAAGAAAAAAACAGCAGCCCGCAAATAAACGTACTGCTGATTATGGTCTACAACAAACCATTGGTATGGAATTGGTTATTCAATCATTTGCCGGTCAGGGATCATTACTTCACCGGCTGGGGTCGATTGATCCATCCAGTTGTTAATCAGCTCTTTGGCATATTGGACATCTTTCTCGTCAGCCTGACCATAATAGACACCGTCTTTTTTCATCCCCTCACTCAGAATGGTGAAGCTTGAAATCTGCGGTTTCTCCTGAGTAAGCACCTGTTTAGCCAGATCAATAATGAAAGAAGCTCGCATATCCGTCTGGAAGCTGTCTCCCATGATCTGAATCAATTCCGGAATTTTGGCGATTTGATTCAAATTCAGCATCTCATTCGCCATCGCGTTCAGGAAAATCTGCTGCCGCTTGGTACGATTAAAATCGCTATCCTCCCGGTATCTTACATAATACAGTGCTTCCTGCCCAGTATAGATCGGCTTACCGCCTTCAATCGTGAATTGCACATGATTCGGGTTCTTGTTCACAATGTCCTCATCAATTGGCAGTTTTACACCACCAAGCGCATCAACCACTTTTTGGATTCCGTCGAAGTTGATCGTTGCATAGTAACCTACGTCAGCATCAAGAAATTTCTCCACGGTATTGATGGACATATTCTCCCCGCCGAAAGCATAGGCATGCGCCAGCTTATCATAATCATCTTCGCCGTCTTTGTTCGCATCCCTTCCCACAATCTGCACATACGTGTCACGTGGAATGGATACCAGAAGGACACGGGATTCCTTGGGACGAACTACAGCGTAGATCACTGTATCCGAACGTCCACGCGTCTTCTCATAGGCGCGTTTGTCCGAACCCATCAGCAATACAGAGAAAGGTTCTTTGCGATATACCGTCGGATCAGGCGTATTGTTACCTTCCTGCGGTACGTAAGAGCGGGATAGCTGATCTTCTACCGAACTGGCGAGGAACAGATCAAATGCCGCTACAGCCAGCTGTTGACGGAACAAATAACCCCCGATCAACAAAACAACAAGCGAAACGAGCGTTATATATAGGCCTTTTCTTCTTTTCTTCTTATCTTTAGTTCTGCTCTTCATCCATTGATTCCTTCTTCACTATCAAAATGATAATCCATAATACCAATTAAACGTCTGGGATGCCTTGTGACTCGGTGTTCTCTGAAGTTTTCTCTCTCTGGAATCAAGACACCGCTTACGCTCGTTCTATTGTAATCATTGCGAGAGCAAGAAAAGTTACAATCCGGTTAAATTGAAAAGAACAGCGACTCCTTTTTAGCTACAAAAGGTACACTGTTCTCTTCATTTTCACACGCAATCCTAACCGTTTGTGGATACACTTTCCACATGATGGCTCTTCTCTTTTTGACGCAGACGTCCCGTTATAAGCGCAGCTACCAGCGTAAGCACACTGAATACCACCGCAGACCAGAAAAGGCCATTGTAACCCTGCCCTGTCGTTTGATGCACTGCCTGGAGCAATACATCACGGATCCCTTCATCAGGGATTTGGGACAGACCTGCAATCAGACTGGATACATCACTCCCGGATGCTCCACTCGAAGCATATTGCTCCAGCATCTCAGTCGGCACCTGAATTCCTTTCTCAGCAAACCCTGTCTGAATGTTGGACCCCAGATTAATAAAAGAACGTGCCAGAAATCCGGCGAAAATCGTAGGTGCAATAGCCATCGCCATCTGGCGGAATAACGAACTGGTCGCTACCGCGATGCCTTTATTGTTCTCCCCTGCCTGTTCTGTGACAAGCACGTTTACTGGCGCACCAAGCATCATGCCGAAACCGATACCTACGAGTGTACTTGCGATGACAAATTGCCAGATATGCTCCACCCATAGCGGGAACAGCAGGAATCCAATGGCAGATAGCAGTCCCGCAACCGATAACGTCCAGATCGGCCCCTTGCGGTCAACGAGGTATCCACCTCCACCCGCCCCAATGCCGGATGCCAGCGCGAGCGGAGTAAACCAGTATCCTGAAGCCGTATTGGATACGCCGAGATACTGTTCAACAAAACCGGGAATAAAGATCACCGAGGCCAGAATGGCTCCGGAGAAAAAGGCAATCAGCAACGTCCAGCGAAAGGACGCGATGCCCAGAAGCTGTGTTGATACAACCGGTTCACGTTCAGATCCTTCCAGTCTTTTTTCCATGAAGTAAAAGAGTACCAGAATGATCACCCCTGCCAAGAAGAAGCCATAGAACATCGGTGACCCCAGGCTTTGAAGAATGTTCACACCGTCCAGATTGCTGAAGCTATACATTAAACTAAGTACACCCAATGTTAAGGCAGCAATACCGCTCCAGTCCACTGCTGCACGATTCAGTTCCTGCTCTTCCTGAATAAATCGAATACCTGCAATGAACAGCAGAATGGCGATAGGTACATTGATCAGGAATAACCAATGCCAGTTTCCAGTCAGATCCAGTATGAAAGCACCGACATTGGGTCCCAGAATAGCGGCAACACCATTCATCCCTCCGAGCAGACCCAAGGCAGTACCTTGACGTTCCGCTGGGAACTTGCTTAATACGTATGAGCTGGCAATGATAAATATCCCCCCACCGCCCAAAGCTTGAATGACACGAGCAATCAGGAAGAAGGTAAACGATGTGCTCAGCGCGACGAGCAGGGACCCGATCCCAAACAACGCCACTTCAATCAAAAATAGTTTCTTGCGGCCATAACGGTCCGACAGCTTGCCCGCGATAGGAACACTCACTGCAAGCCCAAGCGTGTAAAGCGTAATTGTCCATGCTCCCCATGTTGGCGACACACCAAATGATGCATTTAAGGTGGTCAGTGAAGAGGTGATGATCCCGTTATCCAGCGCAGCCATAAATACCCCTATGGCAAACAGGATTAGCGGCCATTTCATTTGTTTTTGCATCACATGTTACCCCCCGATCAGATCATAAATTCAGTATCGTACAGATGGTTTGGTACATATATATTAAACCGAATTGAACAATAATGACTCACTGGTCATTTTAAAACAAAAGAAATCCATATGTCAATTTAATAATATGGTTGTATGGATTTACCTCCGATTCGATAAAACAGAGCTGCCACACGTTCAATCGAACCTGCGGGACAGCCCTCATGTCTAACGTACTATGGCTGCATCAGATGACGATTCAGGAATTTCTCAATCGCACGGTACAGATCAAGCTGATTCTCGACGTTTGCGAAGCCATGACCTTCATTGGTCTTTAACATATACGGTACATCGACTCCACGTTTGCGTAATGCTTCAACGATCTGATCAGACTCGGCTTGTTTGACACGTGGATCATTAGCGCCCTGAACCACGAATAATGGAGCCTTCATCTGATCGATATGGAATAGTGGTGAAATCGCCGTTAACAGTTCTTTATCTTTCTCGGGATCTCCTACACGTTCATAGAACATGCTGCGCTCCGACTCCCAGTAAGGTGGCAATGAGTCCAAAAGGGTGAAGATATTGGAAGGACCCACATAGCTAATTCCTGCAGCATAGACATCCGGTGTGAATGCCAGTCCCGCTAGAGCAGCATATCCGCCGTAGGATCCACCATAGATCGCTACGCGCTTCGGATCAACCGTTCCCTCTTCAACCAGCCAGTTCACACCGTCTGTGAGGTCATTCTGCATGGCTTTGCCCCACTCTTTATTACCTGCATCCAGGAATTCTTTGCCGTATCCTGTGGAACCGCGGAAATTCACCTGTAGTACGGCATAGCCACGGCTTGCAAGGAATTGAACCTCAGGATTGAAGCCCCATGAATCACGAGCCCAAGGGCCACCATGTGGAACAACAACCAGCGGCAAATTGGAAGCTTCCGCTCCTTGAGGAAGTGTCAGATAACCATGAAGAGTTAGACCATCGCGTGACTCATACGTAATGGGCTTCATGTCCGACATTTTGCTCTCATCAATCCAAGGTGCGGCATCAGCCAGTTTATCGAGTTTGCCTGCTTTGGAATCATAGAAATAATACGTACCCATCGATTTGTCGTTATAGGCTACAAACAGTACCTGGCCTTCCTCGCTTATGCTGCTGATACTAACTTCCTTACCTGGCACTTTCGCTTTGATATCCTGCATTAACGTTTTGAACTCTTGATCAAAGAATTCATAATTCACTTTATCTGTCTCATATACAGCAGCAAGAATGGTCCCCTTATCTTTGGAAGGGATGAAGCTGCTGACATCCACATCTTTATTTTCATAGATCGTTTTGGTTACCTTCTTACTGCTTGGACTGTACTCTACAATCGCCGTTTTGTCCCGCTCTAAGTTGGAAACCGCATAGATACTTTTGTTGTCATACGTGAACATCACTGGAGCAAAAGTTTCCCCGAGTTTTGTCGTCAGTAGTGGCTCGAACTTCTGATCCTCTGACTCCCGATAGAGTAACGAAGACACATTACCATCACTGGACACAGCCACACGAATTTTCCCCTCATGGTCTGTTAGCCAGCCCGTAATATTGCCAGGATTCTCTGCCGCAAGTACAGCCTCTCCCGTCTTAATGTTAATACGGTATACATCAAAGATTCGCGGATCACGCTTATTCATGCCTACTAGAATCTCACCCGGAATATTCTCAAGCGGGTCTACCAGGATAGCTCTTGTGTTAGGATACGGAGTCAGATCCTTGCTGTTCTTACCATCGATATCCGTGACATATATATGGTAATTTTCATCCCCTGCCTTATCTTGTACATAGAGCAACTTGTCATTGGTTGCCCACGCAAATCCTGCGATATTGCGTTCTGTTTCGTTCGTAATGCGTACAGGTTTATCCTGACCGTTTGCAGTAACTACGATATTCATGCGGTTATTCCACGGCTCCAGGTAAGCGAGGTGTTTACCGTCCGGTGACATCTGGAATCCTGCCTGAGCAGGCTGTTTGAAGAAGTCCTCCAGCGGTGTAAGGCCCTCTGACTTCACATCCAGCCCGAGTGCAAGATACAGCGCATCCGCGAATTCACCATGAGTCACCGATTGTTTGGCATTAAATGCGCTACCTTCGATAATAAAATGCTGTTTAACCCGTGCAGCGTCATTTGCATGCACAGCTGGAATCTGACCGGCATCACTGTATACTACCTGGATTCCATTATCCTTCAGTTCGAATGCACGCGTGAACAACGACGCCATCTGTGCACGTGTAAGCGGAGCATCCGGAGCATAGCCTTTGGCTTTCCCTTGAATGAGCCCACCTTGCTTCAGGGCGTAGATCGCAGGCGCAGCTTCATTCTCGGGCAAGACATCTGCAAAACCTGTAAGTGACGTAGGCGTATCCAATTGAAGTACACGTTGCAGAATGATCGCTGCCTCGGCACGAGTGATCGGAGTCGTTAATTCTGTGATTTCATCTATGTATCCCATTTGCTGTAGTGTCTGTGTCGCCTTGGAAGCAATGGCTTCCGAGACAGCAGCTGTAGGTTTCACGGCTTCTGCAGCCTGCACGGCTGGTTGAATCAGAGCAATAGACATAGCCATGGTAAGGGTAAGTGCATATACCTTTTTGCTAATAGCGTTCAAAGAATTTCCTCCTTTAAAGTGAATTACAGAATAAAATGGAATTATACGTAAGTCATTTTACCATGATTAACCACAAGTTAACAGCGAGAAGAGTCTCTTTGATGATGTTCATGTTCACCCGTTATTTTGAACCGGAAAATCCATAATTGAACAGCTTCCGTGTCTCGATAAAACGACCTTCACGAGTTTCCGTTCCAAATACAACTGAAATCAGCCTTTTGCCATCGCGTTCAGCTGTCCCAACAAAATGATATCCGGAATCTTCATCATACCCGGTCTTCAGTCCGTCATTCCCATCGTAAGCATACGGCCCACCAATGGAGGACAACATCCAGTTCGTGTTGCTCATGTACATTCCTTTTTGATGCATTGATACTTGCATCTGACTGGAGATTCTTAAGATCTCGGGATGGTTATTCAGCAGATATCGCGCAAGCTTGCATGCATCAATAGCCGTCATTAAGGTCTGCCCTTGTATTTCCGTCGGACGGTTAGGACCGAGCAGCTTTTCACTGAGGCCCGTTGAATTCGTGAATTGTGTATCTTCAGAGAGTCCGATCTGAGTTGCCTTCTGATTCATCTGATGAACAAAATTCTGCTCTGTACCACTAATATGTTCTGCAAGAGCAACCGCTGCATCGTTTGCTGAATAGACAGCTACGACCTGGAACAACTCCTGAACGGTAAATTGCTCCCCCTGCTTCAAGGTCAATTGACTGCCACCCACGGAACTGGCATATAGACTCACATTAACAAGATCGTCCCACCTTATATCTCCATTAATCACGGCTTCCATCACAAGTAGTTCTGTCATCAACTTACTGACGCCTGCTGGGGCAATCTCCCGGGATCCATTAAAATCCATTAAGACCTGTTCGGAGTTCATATCCATTAAGACAGCAGATTCAGCTTTAATTCCCGGTTTGCCTACCAACATGTCCGGTTTCACACCCAAATATATAATGAGCAGCAGAGCCAGCAGCATACCTGCACGTTTCCACCATTTTTTCATAAGATGATCACCTCTTACCTATATAGACGAAGTGAAGGGCTATTTTGTCTGCACTTTTTTGAAAAAAAGTTAAATTTTTTTTATTTTTTGGTTACAAAAAAAACATGAACCCCATACACCCATGCCAGAGTGTACAGAATCCATGTTTTTAAAGACACGTTTGTTCATTCTCCCAAGAGAATTCTTTGCTATAATCTAGCAACCGACATCTTAAAGGACCCCAATCCTTAATCGGTGTTAAGCTGTTTCAGGTAACCTTTTCTTCCAATTTGGACACTTAGAGATAGATGCCAATTTAGAAGGATTACTCAGCTACAACTGCTTTGTCTGCATTAACTTGCAGGTCGCTCAGGTAAACGCCTGTTCCATCACCAATCGCATAGTTCATTACACGTTTGTTAACCGGTGCCACCACTGCACGATACAGTGTAGGGAATACAGGAACTTCATCTACCATGTACTGCTGCCATTGATTGTAGATTTCTTTACGCTTGTCTACATCAAATGCCTCAGCAGAGATACCTTGTGCCAGCAATTTGTCATTCTCTTCGCTGGAGAATCTGGAGAAGTTGTAGAGTGCATCACGGCCATACAGACCAGATGGATCTACGTCAATACCAACGCCCCATGCTGCTTGATATACGTCTACGTTTGGATCATCTTTACCTGTGTTGCCTACACGATCATAGAAGCTGTTGAACTCAACCATTTCCAGGTTTACTTTCAAACCAATTGCAGCCCATGACTGAACATAATATTGAGCCAGTGGCTGTGCAATATCTCCGCCCGTCATCGAAATGAAATTAATTTCGAGTGGTGTTCCATCCGGATTGGTACGGAATTCACCATCCAGTTTGTACCCAGCTTCATCAAGCAAAGCTTTCGCTGCTTCTGGATCATACGTTACACCCGGATTACTGGAATCATGGAATTCTGGATGAGATGGTGGAATCAGAGTTGTTGCATTCCAGCGCAGACCGTTGTAGAAACGTTTACCTACTTGGTCATTATCTACAGCCATCCACATTGCTTTACGCAAGTTTTTGTCGCCCATTTTTGCTTCGGCATTACTTACAACTTTTCCGTTCTCTTCATCCCACGTACCCAGTTTGAAACCGATGTACGTATAAGCACGATCGATTGCGCCCAGGAATTCTACGTTGGACAGGTTAGCATTGTCTTTATATTGTTCTGTCGGGAATGCATCCACGAGGTCTACCCCGCCAGATTTCAGTTCTTGAACAACCGTTGTCGGGTTGATAACTTTCAGAGTCACTTTGTCCAGTTTTGGAGCTCCACGCCAGTAGTCTTCGTTCTTAACATAAGTTACAGACTCACCCGGAGTGATGACATCCACTTTAAATGGACCAAAACCAATTGGTTTTTCACGTACTTCTTTGGAAGAGGACATTTTGGCTACATCCATATCTCCGAAGATATGTTTAGCCAGTGGATACGTCCATACGCCACCTGTCAGCAGGGACGGTGTGGATTCTTTATACGTAATGCTGATTTGTTTGTCGCTCAGCACTTTAATACCAGAGATTGTTTTTGCTGTTCCAGCATGATATTCGTCCATACCTACGACACTAGTGAAGTTGGAGTCGTAACGTGGACCATCATACGCTTTGTCACCGATTACTTCATAAGCAAATTGCAGATCTTCAGCCGTTACCGGCTTGCCATCATGCCAGTTTACATTGTCACGAATGGTCAGTGTGAATGTTTTTCCATCTTCGGATGTTTCATATGTTGCTGCACCATCGTTGGTGTATACATAGTCTTTATCCCATGTAAGCAATGCCTCATCAAACCATTGCAGTACCTGAACATCCGGGTTACCAGAATAGAAGTTGTAGTTCAGTGTACCTTCAAAAGCCGTATCCGATACAAGTCCGAATGTAATCGATCCACCCTCGATCGCAGTACCCTCATTCGTTTTGACATTGTTGAAGTCTTCAATGGAGTAAACGCCCTCTTCATTAGCAGGTTTTTCCTCTGTTTTTCCCTCTTCTGTGTTTGTAGCTGGAGCTGGAGTAGCTGCTTCTTTCTCCGAGCATGCTGCGAGCACCAATACAAAGACCAGCATCATCGTGAAAAATAGTCCCCGTGAAAATAATCCCTTTTTCATGAACCTTTCCTCCCTTTTTTTAACCTCTTCTTTGTCTTGCATCAGTCGCACGCTTTAGGGCTTGACCGACATTATTTATACTCAACATCAATACCAGAATCAGTACCGATGCGGGTAGCCATATCCACCATCTGGATTCCAGGGTTTGCGGATTTTGAGCATAGCTTACGAGTGTTCCAAGACTGGGCGTACTCTCGGGAAAACCAAATCCCAAGAAAGACAGCCCGGATTCGAGGCCAATGTTAGCAGCAAGATTCAATGTCATCGTTACGATGATAATCGAGCTCAGGTTCGGAAGAACCTGTGAGAAAATGATCTTCAGATGGGATGATCCCAATGTTTTTGAAGCTTTTACATATTCAAGTTCTCGCTCCTGCAATGCCTTAGACCGAATCAACCTAGCAATTCCCATCCATAGGAAGGCAGTCATGATTAGCGAGAACGAAGTAATATTATATTTGGGTACTGCTGTAACAAACGCAATAACGATCATCATAAATGGAAGAATCATGAAGAAATCCACGATACGCATGAATATGTTGTCAATTATTCCTCCAAAGTAACCGGACAGTATACCAATCACGATCCCCAAGAAACCTGTCATTACCGTAACCAAAATTGCAATGGATAATGAGTTCCGAGTACCTATGATTAGTTGTCCGAAAACATCACGACCTCCGTAATCTGTTCCTAGCCAGTATTGTGCGGAAGGCGGCTCATATAAAGCGAATAGATCCACTTTAACGATTTCGTCCTGATCCAAGATCAGAGCAGTTCCATAGACTAGTAATAAAACCAGTCCCAAAAATATGAGCGAGATTAGTGCCACCTTATCTCGTACAAGCTCCCTCCACAAGATACTCAAGCTAGAAGGGCTCTTATCAATCTTCTGTGAAGTTGCAACGACATCATTGGCCTTGCTCATCTTATTCACCCCGAAATCTTCAAGTTCTTACTTGATCCGTATACGTGGATCTACTAATCCCAGAATAATGTCAGATAACAGCGACCCCAGGATTGTAGCTATACCAAATAGTAGGACAAGCGCGGTCACAACACTAAAATCTCGAAGAGAGATTGAGTTAAGGAACAGCTGTCCCATGCCTGGGTAACTGAATATACTCTCAATAAAAATAGTACCGCCGATAAGTCCCGTAATCTCATAACCGAAGAATGCGGCAATCGGTAGTAGAGAGTTCCTTAAAATATGCCTGTTGTAAACTCGTGATTCCGAAGCACCCTTGGCTCGCGCAGTAAGAACAAATTCTTTATGCTTGATATCGATAATTTCGCTACGTAAGTATTGGACGGTTGATACCGTAGCAATCAATGCCATGGATAATGCCGGTAATAACAAATGATAGAATTTGCTTGCAATGTAACTGAATGTTCCTGATGTAAGTCCAGGGGCCACGCTACCTCCCGTCGGGAATAAGCCAAAGTGGAATCCAAAAATCCATAACATAACCAGTGCAAAAATGAACAACGGTGCTGCGAAGCCTAAATAGGTGTAACCCGTAATTAATCGGTCAGACCATGTATCATTGTAACGACCACTGATAATACCAAGTGGGATCGCAATTAAATAAGTGAACACAAGTGTTGCAAAAGCTAGCCAGAATGTATTTGCAATTCTTTGACCAATTAGATCAGCAACTGGCATCTTGAATCGAAAAGATTGACCAAAGTCGCCTTGCGCAGCATTTCTGATCCAGTCCCAATACTGTACGTACCATGGATTATTAAGTCCAAGCCGTTCCCTCTGTTCATCCAAAGCTTTAGGATCAATACTTGGATCGAGCAGGCCGGTTAGTGCATCTCCCGGCATCGCTTTGGCCATCAGAAACACCAAAAGACTTAGTAAAAAGATTTGAGGGATCATAATCATGAGTCTTCGTACTATTATTTTCCACATATGGCCTTCAACCTTTCTGAGGTAGAGCTACTCGGTGAGTATCGGAAATGGATTTGAGCGAGTATGCAAGCCCTTCCTCATCAAAGAAATTTCGGTATGAATGTTCATACTCGGATTTGACCTGTTGACGGAAGGCTACCATTTCCTCTCGTTTGGTTGGGTCCATATCCGGAATGGCTGCAATGAGACGTTTGGTATAGATGTGTTGCGGATTCTCAAAAATATCATTCGTTGTGCCCTGTTCCACATATCGACCTTTATACATAATTCCAATCTGATCACACATATGACGGATGATGCCTAGATCATGACTGATGAACAGGTAGGTCAGATTCAATTCTTTTTGAATCTCCTTCATGAAGTTAAGTACTTGAGCCTGTACCGATACGTCCAGCGCTGATACAGGTTCATCCGCGATAATCAGCTTCGGCTTCAGTGCAATGGCCCGTGCAATTCCGATTCGCTGCCGTTGTCCTCCGGAAAATTCATGAGGATACTTATAGATCGACTCAGGACTCAGTCCTACCTTTTCAAGCAGATCCCTGACTTGTCTCTTCTCTTCCGTAGCTGTCAGCCGCTCGTAGTTGCGGAGTGGTTCGGCAATAATGTCGATAACCCTCTTCTTGGGATTCAGTGAAGAGTAAGGATCCTGAAAGATCATTTGCACATCGCGCTGGAGCTGTCTGTCTTTACGCCGCTCCTTGGCAAGATCCTTGCCGTTGAAAAGAATTCTCCCAGCTGTCACATGGTTGAGACCAATAACGGCTCTCCCAGTAGTTGTCTTGCCTGAGCCTGACTCACCAACAAGACCGTAGGTCTGCCCCTGCTCAATGGAGAAGCTCACATCGTCAACAGCTTTGATATTTCCAATTTCCCGTTTGAGCAATCCACCGCGAATCGGAAAGTGTATCTTGAGTCCTTCTACTTCGAGTAATGCCATTATGTTATTCCTCCTCAGCTTGGTCAGGGAAATGAAAGTGCTGGTAACAGGTACAACGTACATAGTGACCTGGTGCAATTTCATGCATCTGTGGGTTCTCTTCATGAGCCGAATCACTAATCCATGGAATTCGGGCCTTGAATCGGCACCCTTTGCGAGGGAGATTTTTGAGTGAAGGCACGATGCCTTGGATAACATGCAATTTGGATCTTTCTTCAGATAGGGTAGGGATAGAGTTCAACAGTGAACGTGTATACGGATGCTTCGCATCATTCATCAACGTGAAGATATCTGCGATTTCAACAATTTCACCTGCATACATAACTGCCACACGATCTGCCATCTCAGCCACAACACCCAGATCATGTGTAATCAGAATAATGCCTGCGTTAATCTCATTCTTCAGATCACGGATCAGTTCCAGAATCTGTAGTTGAATCGTAACATCAAGCGCCGTCGTGGGTTCATCGGCTATAAGTAGTTCCGGTTTGTTGGCAATCGCGATGGCGATGACAATTCTCTGTCTCATACCACCAGATAATTCGTGGGGATACTGCTTGTATATTTGTTCGGGACGTGGAATCCCTACCTGATTCAATAAGTGAATAACCTTTTCTCTCTTCTCTCTGGAAGAAAGCTTGGACTGATGAAGTGTGAGGATCTCTTCAATCTGTTCACCAATAATCATTAGAGGATTTAGTGCGGACAATGGGTCCTGAAAAATCATGCCCATTTCTTTACCGCGTAGCTTATTCAACTTGTTTGGGGAGATGTTGGCAATGTCCTGGCCTTTATAGAGAATCTGGCCTTCAATTTTTGCTTTGTTATGCAAACCCATAAGAGAGAATGCAAAAGCACTTTTACCTGACCCGGATTCGCCTACAATCGCCAACACTTCATTTTTCTTCACCGTTAGGTTAACGTGATCCACTGCTGCGTAATAGTCATCTTCAATTCTGAATGATGTTGTTAGATTTCTGACTTCCAATAGCTCTGTATTCAAATCAATCACCCTAACCCCATAATTTCCGTAGATTGTGTTCGTGTGCAGAAGAATGCATCTTCTGCATATTTCCAAGTTCTTGAAGATAACGAACAATAGCTTATACAAAATACCAAATCTTTAGGAGAATCACGTTTAAGAGACGTCTATTTAGACCATTGGTCAATTAATGTTGATAATTCCTAGCGGAATAATAATGGAAAATAATTAATGTAATCATACGTGTAATTTTAGCTAACGTCAATGCTTATTTTGAGATTTTTGGTATAAATGTTTTTTATACTACAGATTTGGATATTAGTAATGTTATAAAGGCATTTCGCAAGGGGTTTGAGAGATCTTGTCCTACTTTTAGCTGGAAGGTATATATAATCAATTGATCATTTTAACATATACCTTACATCATATTTACATCAATTGTGTAAGTATATGTTGAGTTGAGTAGTGGGAATCTCTAATTCAATGTGAGGTGAATGTTATATGTTTGAGTGTTAACGATTCTAGAACAATAGCTCTATGCTTTTCATGTGGAGTCCTTAATCTTACATTGGATATAATTAGTGCGACCAAAGTAGAAAATCTAGTTATTATAGTATAGTTTCATTTATTTGCTTATGTAAAGACCAAATTGTAATCTTTTATCATTTATTTTACAAAAGAAAGAAAAAAGCCCTGCAAAATGCAGGGCTTTTCTAATATTTATTCATATCAGTGTATATATAATACCTCTTTACTTCGTTTCTGGCGGTCTTTTACCACGTTTTAACTCATTGATACTGAGACCAAAATCCATCTGTAAGTGAGGATAATCTGGGAAGTTAGCCCAGTCACCGCCCCACGTGAAACCTAACTCTTTCGCGAGTTCCACTACTTCCATCCAGTCAGCCTGGCCATTCTTGTTATCATCACGTTCCATATCCCATACCACATCACCTTCAGGCGTCCTTAGTGCAAAATCAATCGCTAACCCATAGTTATGATATGACTCACCGCCACGTGCATTAGTAACAATATTGCCTGCACTTGAGCGTCCTTGGTTAAACAATGCATCTTGCTCATCGGAACTTCGGTAACCGTGGGTTATAACGATCTCTATTCCACGTCTGGCTGCCTTGCGTATCAATAATTCCTCATTCTCTGCCACTACAGGGTGAAGACCCGTAATTGGGGCAGCATCTTGGATAGGTGTCACTGGCCACATGTTATCAATATCACCTTTTTGCTGTAACCATACATATATAATGGAAAGTATTAGTGTAGCTACGATCCAAGTTTTCAAACTTCTATTTTTTTTCTGTTTGCCTTTACGTTTTGAAGTATTCATGTCCACTCCTGATGTTTATTCTGAATGACGACCATTCCTGCTGCCTGGATCTTTCAGTCGATTAGACTCTATTATAATTCATTTGAGCCTTAAATGCTTCCATCACCACAGTATTGAATTCTTTCACATATTAGAGTGGACATGTTATTTCTATTCATACATACAAAAAAGCAGCCGGCTATAAGCCGACTGCTTCGTATGCAAGCTGAGTAAAAACTACTCAGTTGTGTATGGCAATAATGCGATTTGACGGGAGCGTTTGATTGCAATCGTCAGCATGCGTTGATATTTAGCGCTAGTACCTGTTACACGGCGTGGCAAAATTTTTCCACGTTCGCTGATAAATTTACGAAGCAAGTCCGTATCTTTATAATCGATGTGAGTAATTTTGTTAGCTGTGAAGAAGCACACTTTACGACGTTTATTACGGCCGCCACGACGTGCCGGTCTTTTATCGTTGTCTCCGCCTTCTCTTTGCTTGAAGCCCATGCTTTTCAGTCCTTTCCTATCATGTAACCCATATCTCCTAAGAGTATCAGCTCATGTTAAAATGGCAAATCATCATCCGATATATCAATCGGTTTTCCGTCATCGGAAAAAGGATCCTGATTGTTGCTACGCGAATTATTGTTATTGTTCGCGCGTCCGCCGCCTCCATAAGAAGGCTCTTCACGCATTGGTTGCCCACCGCCGCCACCGCTATTATCACGGTTAGCTGACTCCAAGAAACGGACATTATCGGCAATGACTTCGGTCACGTATACACGTTTTCCTTCGTTATTCTCGTAGTTCCGTACTTGAATGCGTCCTTCGACTGCAGCCAGGCGTCCTTTGCGCAAGTAGTTCGCACAGGTCTCGGCAAGCTGTCTCCAGGTTACGACCGGAATGAAATCGGCTTCCTTTTCTCCCCCTTGGCTTGTAAACGGTCTGTCCACTGCCAAAGTAAATTGCGTAACTGCTACTCCTGCTGGAGTGTAACGCAACTCAGGATCCCGGGTTAACCGGCCGATCAGAATGACACGGTTCAACAATGTAATCCCCTCCTTCAGAGCGTATTGGTGCGTTGATCACGAGTAGTCTTAAGCAGACTTAACGTCGTTGGTAATGAGATAACGAATAACTTCGTCAGAAATCTTCATGAGACGCTCAAGTTCAGTTACAACTGCTGGTTCAGCAGTGAAATGTACCAGAACATAAAAACCATCACGGAATTTCTTGATCTCATACGCAAGACGGCGTTTACCCATAACGTCGTGAGCTGTAACTTCACCACCGCCGTTGGAGATGATGCCTTGGAATTTATCGACTGTAGCTTGAACAACTTCTTGCTCAATGTCAGGACGAATAATGTACATCACTTCATATTTGCGCATAATTTTCACCTCCTTATGGACTCTGGCCCTCAATCTAGGTTGAGAGCAAGGAACGAGCACAAACTCGAACTATATTAATATAACAAAAAACAAGCCAAAGTGCAAGCAAACGTTCCCTGTACATATTGGCACATGATCACCCGAGCTCTGGTGCACACTAGAGAAGCAACACTGAAACATAATCTGTAGAGGAGGTTTTATCATGGGTGAACAAACCGAGTTCGAACCAGGGGACAAAGCCCCCAATGATGGTGAGTATACCGAGATTGGCGAAAACAGTTTTCACACGGAGATTAACAATCCAAAACGAGTAACGCTACAAAAGGGCGAAGCTTTCCCGGAAACAAGCAATCATAATCGCAAGTGGAAGAAGCTGACCAAGGCCCGTGTCCACTAATCAACATTTTTTTCAGCTCCATGTATATAAACCGGAATAAAGCACATAATACAATCAGGCGGTGCACGAGAGAGGTGTGGTTCCGTTGGACAACGAAGCCGATCATTCGCTGTTGGAGATTCATCACGTAATTTAAGAAGCAAGTGGTTGTGTGTTGTAAGGCCCTTCGTCTGAAGCACGCGTATTGCTACGTGCAGTATACCAAGTTTCTGATTGTTACGACCGATTGTTTCCTAACAAACAAATGCACCGCCGGACAGAGAGCCCTTCGGGGCTCTTTGTTTTTATACAAGGTTAAACAAAAAGACCTTCCTAATGGAAGGTCTTCTTAACGATCTTTTATTAAACTCAACAGAATTGAGTAAATTGTAATTGAAGTGGCGGAAAGGGTGGGATTCGAACCCACGCACGCTGTGACACGCCTAACTGATTTCGAGTCAGCCCCCTTGGGCCTCTTGGGTACCTTTCCGCAGCAATACTGATTATAGCATGATCATTTACAGAACGCAACACCCATACGGGGCCTACATGTAAACGTTATTACGAACATTACATCCTGAAATATTGCGATGTCAGGATTCTGTGGAATCTTCGGCTGACCGCAATACCTTTTTCATGTTTTTTTCAAATTTCGCTCTTGGAATCAACACACTGTGTTTACATCCAACACACTTGATCCGAATGTCCATTCCCATTCGAATGATCTCCATTTCATTACTGCCACAGGGATGTTGCTTCTTCATCTGCACAATATCCCCAAGCTGGAAACTTTTACGCTCCACCAGTGCCATCCCCCTCATCTTTCTCCAGAGCTACTGCCTGTTCCAATGCTGCCTGATTGCTCATCTCATGATACTCCAGTGTTTTTTTAACATCGCCCTGAATCTGACGTTCCACCGAAGCACGAGAATTAGGCATACATTCAGCTACAATTCGTACCACATACTCTGATGTAGACATCGACTGAATACCGAGTACATCCGGGACCTTCACAATATTCAGATCACGTTCCTCGATCCCAACCAAAGATTGTTTCACCAGGTGTACAGACTCATCCAGACTCATATCCGCCTTCATCGGAATATCCACTACAGCTAGCGAATTGGACATGGAGTAGTTCGTTACACTTGCAATCGCCCCGTTCGGGATAATATGCACCTCACCTTGCCAGCTGACCAGTTTGGTTGTTCTGAGTCCGATCACTTCAACCGTTCCCTTGTAGGTCCCCGTCTGAATAACATCCCCCACCGCGAATTGATCCTCTAATATAATGAAGAAACCCGTAATAACATCCTTAACCAGACCCTGTGCACCGAAACCAATGGCAAGTCCGAGCACACCGGCACTCGCCAGCAACGGTCCAACTTGGATATTGATCTCTGATAACAGTAGCAGAATCATAATAAAATTACCTGTTATGGAGGTCGCATTTTTCAACAGTTCCCCTACGGTTACGAATCTGCGCGGATTTACGCGAATCTTACCTTCCTGCTTGCGTTCCATCGAACGATCTATAATTCGAAATACAACCTTAATGACAATACGGGTGATGATAAAAATAATGATAATCCGGATTGAGCTGAACATAATATTAAGCCACATATCAGGATCTGCAATTTTGTTCCAGACTTTATCTGTCCAACGAAGGGCTTCATTCACAGCACCAGTAGCACCGGTCCCATTCCCTTGAGCCAACTGAAATGGCAACATCCATTATCTCTCCTCTACATCGGTATGTTATCATAGCTGTCTTCTGTTTTGAAATAGAGGCCACGGATCTCTACGAACTCGTTACGAATGATCTTCTGCACTCGCTCCAGATCCTCTTTTGGAAACTGGATACATAGCGCACAACCTGCTGTAATTTCTTTTGGCGTAGGGAACAAGTCGATCTCTATCTCAGCAAACTCCAGCAGCATTTCAGCACGTAGTGCCTGCTGGGTTGAATCAAACGCAATCAGCATCCAATCGTTAATCCATTCGTCCATATCCCGCTCCTTTCACCATACGTCCAACCCTTGAGAAAAAGCTTGTCCTCGTGAAGTATAAAACGCTCTACCTTTCCATATACTGTTACTACTATTCCAAGGGAAAGGATAGATCCTATGAATCCTACTTCGCGTTCCTTTTCATCACAAGACATGACCAGTTTGAAGATCCCCCATACCGATCCAGGCATTCACTCTGCCATTACCCATCGTTTAATGTTCCATCTCTATAAAGCCCATTCTCTGCAAAATGTAGTGATCGTCTGCATCGGCACAGATCGCTCAACAGGCGATTGTCTTGGTCCTCTGGTCGGATCAGCACTTTCCAAGTGGGACAGCCCTTTATTTCATTTGTACGGTACCTTGGATGAACCAGTTCATGCAATGAACCTTCAGGACACACTCCACAACATACAGCAAACACACCATAACCCATATGTGATTGGGATTGATGCCTGTCTAGGTCAGTCATCCAGTGTAGGATGCATTCAAGTCGTGAATGGCCCACTCAAGCCCGGTGCGGGGGTAAATAAAGAATTACCGCCGGTCGGCGATATCCATCTGACAGGTATCGTTAACGTCGGCGGCTTTATGGAATACTTTGTCTTACAGAACACACGGCTTAGTCTCGTCATGCGCATGTCCGAGATTATATCCAGCAGTCTGTATTCGGCCATTCGGGAATGGCATACACGTTCTACTCTGCTTGCTGTGCCAGAGTAATAGCTTCCTTTTCCTCTGGGGACAGAGTGTACGTGGACTCTCCCCCTTTAAGAGGTTTTGCATATACATAAGAACCGTCACGGTTATATATCCCCGTAAGGATCATCCCATCCTGGCTATCGTTAATCATGGCCATCGAGAAACTCAGATCACTGCCACGCTCTCCATAAGCATTGTATCTTTTCACGCCAACTTTACCTTGAATGCGGGTCAGCTTTTGCATGACAATTTGCAGCTGATTCGTTTGCAGTTTGTGTTCATCCTCAATGCTGTCCATCTGAATTTTCAGATTAATCAGCAATGATTCAAGGTCCTCCACTCCACTGCCAGCCATCATGGCTTCATATTTACGTTTAAACTTTCGTAACTTTGCCCCTTGAGCAATACTTACAATCAGCAAGATCACTGTAAGTAATGCCATTCCGCCAATAATCCATAACAGCTGTTCCAGAATCAGCTCGTTTAATTCAGCCATGTAAGTGCAACTACCCCTCTATATTTTTGATCAGATTACGTCTGTCTGTAATACTACCATTCATTATAAATCAACCCGATATTCATAAGCTTAATCATGCAGTACTGCGTCAAATGAATACGTCATGACAACTCTAATCTATTCTCCCTGTCAGTTCCAATACTGCCTTAACGAACACATCGACATGTTCTCTTGTCGAGTTGTATCCCACACTAGCTCTTACCGCTCCGGTAGCGGTTGTGCCAGCTGATTCGTGAGCAAGCGGTGTACAATGAAAACCGGAGCGCACTGCAATCCCATAATTCCGGTCTAATCGGAAAGCAAGTTGTGCCGAATCATACCCTTCCACAGTAAAAGATACTAACCCGGTACGGGGCTGTCCCATCTCCGGACCTAGCATTCGAATGCCTTTAACGGAAGATAGCCCATCCATCATATGTTGGGTCAGTTCCCACTCGTGTTGGTAGATGAACGCCGGTGTCATCTCAAGTACATGTTTCACACCCGCATTCAGCCCTGCGATCCCGACAGTATTGGGTGTTCCCGCCTCATACCGATCAGGACGTACCTTTGGCTGCTCCAGAGCTTCTGACTGGCTTCCTGTTCCCCCATGAAGCAAAGGCTGCACATCCAGCTCAGGCGCAATGTACAGGCCACCTGTTCCCTGAGGACCAAGCAGTCCCTTGTGTCCCGGAAAAGCCAGCATATCGATGCCCAATTGTTGCACATTCACAGGCATGACCCCAGCACTCTGAGCTGCATCTACTAGTAATATCGCCTGATATTTACGACATAGGAGCGATATTTCCCCAATAGGAAGAATACTGCCAAGCAGATTGGAACTATGTGTACAGACCACCAACTTGGTATTTGAACGAAACATACGTTCCATTTGCACCAAATCGATGGCTCCTGCATTGTTTACAGGTACATAATCAATCTCTACATTTCGCGATCTGCGGATATACTCTAGTGGTCGTCTGACTGAATTATGTTCAGCCATGGTAGCAATGACATGATCGCCTTCGCTAAGCAAACCTTGAATAGCCAGATTCAGAGCTTCTGTCGTATTTGATCCAAATGAAACATCATTGGCATTCTTGATGCCAAACATATCAGATATCGATTTTCTGGCCTCGAAGAGTACACGACTTGCCTGAACAGCCATTCGGTGACTTCCTCTGCCGGGATTGGCCCCTGCAATCTCCAATGCACTCAACATTGCTTCACCGACAGCAGGTGGTTTGGGCCAAGATGTTGCTGCATGATCCAGATAGATAATTCCCTCCACCTCACAACCACCTCTGTCCCATAAGTTAGTTATTCACCTGCACGTATTGCATAGATCACCCTGTAAACAAAGAATGACATATCGTTTCTCCATGGTACAGAGGCGATATGTCATGACATGAGTAAGCCCCGCATGTTGTTAATGAATCATCGATCCGACTATTATTGCAACAATTCCAATAGCCGCTCTAGATCCTGTTGACTGTAGTAGTTGAGCTCAATTTTACCTTTATCTTTATTGTGCTTGATTTTCACTGTTGTTTTGAAACGTTCACGCAGCGATTCTTCCACCGTATCAATGAATGGATCTTTCTTTTTCAGCTTCGATTTGGCTTTAGCCTCACCTGTTTTGGACCGGTCCAGTTGTTGAACGGCTTCCTCCAACTCACGCACACTCCATTGCTGATCAATGGTTTGTTTGGCAAGTTGCTTCACCATAACCTCATCTTTAACACCCACGATCGCGCGTGCATGTCCCATAGATAATGTTCCACGTGAAACATGGTCTTTTACTTCTTCGGGCAATGATAACAGACGCAAGAAGTTAGCAATGTGAGAACGTGATTTACCTACTTTTACAGACAACTCTTCCTGAGTCAACGCGAATTGGTCCATTAACCCCTGATAAGCAACTGCAACTTCCATGGCATTCAGATTCTCCCGTTGCAGATTCTCGATCAACGCAATCTCCATTACCTGCTGATCACTGAAGTTGCGAACTACAGCGGGTACGGTGGCATTACCACAATATTGCGATGCTCTGAACCTTCGTTCTCCGGCAATAATCTCATAACCTCGTAATACAGGACGAACAATAATAGGTTGTATGACACCATGCTGACGGATAGACTCAGCCAGTTCATGTATTGCGCCTTCATCAAATACTTTACGTGGTTGATAGGGGTTAGCCCGCAGTTGACTAATCGGGATTTCTACGACTTTATCATCGTCATTAATTGAAAGCGAAGGAATGAGGGCATCAAGACCTTTTCCAAGCCGCTTACTCATAAGAAATCACTTCCTTTGCGAGCTCTAAATACACTTCCGCCCCTCTTGACCGAGGGTCATACGTGATAATGGATTGACCATGAGATGGTGCTTCGCTAAGCCGTACGTTACGCGGAATAATCGTTTGATATACTTTTTGTTGAAAATACTTTTTCACTTCTTCAATAACCTGAATCCCCAGATTGGTCCGTGCATCAAACATCGTCAGCAATACTCCTTCAATCTGCAAGGAAGTATTCAGATGCTTCTGTACCAGACGAACTGTATTAAGCAATTGGCTTAATCCTTCAAGTGCATAATACTCACACTGAATCGGAATGATCACCGAATCGGAAGCAGTCAACGAATTGATCGTTAACATACCAAGGGATGGTGGACAATCGATCAGTATGTAATCATAGTTTTTTTTCACCATGGCGAGTGATTTTTTCAGGCGAACTTCCCGTGATATCGTGGACACCAATTCGATCTCGGCTCCGGCAAGCTGAATCGTTGCAGGTATGATATGAAGGCCTTCAATCTGAGTCTCCACAATCGCTTCTTGAGGAGGAACCTCATTAATAATGACATCATATATACAATTAGCCACATCTGCTTTATTGATTCCGACTCCGCTAGTTGTATTCCCCTGAGGGTCAATATCGACAAGCAATACTCTTTTCCCGAGTGAAGCCAGTCCTGCACCCAAGTTAACAGATGTCGTCGTTTTCCCCACACCGCCCTTTTGATTTGCTACGGCCATAATCTTAGACAATTACTTCACCTCAAATAAAATAGGAGTCTTTTCTGTAGGTTGTGAGATATTGTTAACAAAAAGCAGGTGGCTATCGTCCACACAAACAACAACTACCGTTCCATCCATATACCGTTCTCTAAACATTTCAGACCCAACTTGCTTTATAGACATAAAAAGCGGCCCATTGCCGCCATAAGCTTCAATTATTTGCGTTTTGGAATATGGATAACGATCTCGTAATGATCCTCATGGTCTGCTTCTTTTGTTTTGATATCCAGACCAGAGCCAGTTACCATATCAATGGATTGGCGAATCGTATTAAGTGCGAGTCTTACGTCCTTGGTAAAGGAAACGCGTTTTGACTTTTTGATCTTGGAAGATTCCTTGTAGAAGGCAACACGTGCCTCAGTCTGTTTCACATTCAATTCTTTTTCGATAATCTCACCGAGCAACTTCATCTGCAGTTCTTCCGTATCGAGAGAAAGTAATGCTCTTGCATGCCGTTCAGAAATTTTGCGTTCCATCAATGCGGCCTTAATGCCTTCCGGGAGCTGTAACAACCGAATCTTGTTGGCGATGGTTGACTGGCTTTTGCCGAGTCGTTGTGCAAGACTCTCCTGTGTCAGTTGATGCAAGTCGATCAGCTTCTGATAAGCAACGGCTTCTTCAATTGAAGTCAATCCTTCACGCTGCAAGTTCTCAATCAGTGCAATGGACGCGGCCTGAGAATCGTTGAATTCACGTACAATAGCCGGAATCGTATCCAAACCCAGTTTTCGAACTGCACGCCAGCGACGTTCCCCGGCAATAATCTCATATGATCCATTTCGCACGCGAACGACAATAGGCTGAATTACGCCATGTGTTTTGATCGTCTGCAACAACTCATCAATTTTATCATCATCAAAAATAGTACGGGGTTGATATGGGCTGCTCACAATTTCATTAACCGGAATCTGTTTGATCTCATCTCCGTTATTGCGCTCCGCCAAACCAAACAACTTCGAAAATTGTTCTTTCATTCCGCAGATTACCACCTAGTTTCGTAATAGCTCCCACAGTCTTTGCAGGTGCTTCTTATTCAATAAGCGACCCTTCACATGCATCGTTCTTGGAATAAGTTTTGCCTTTTATAACGCTTCCTGTCATGCAACATTGAACGCATATCCATCTATCTATACATATAATCTATGATCGCTGTAACCCAGGATCGGATACTTCTATTCTATCATCTTTTCTATCATAATCCTATGCTTACCTATTCTTTAAACTCCTCTAATTTTCCTGCTTTTTCTGTGTGAATATTAGAAATATAACGACTTGTACACATTCAATTTCTGAAAGTGTTCATGTGCTGTCGTACGTTAAATTCATCATTACTCAAGATTTAATTAGATATGTGATATGGAGTATCTGTAATGTTGACCCATTTCTCCATTTCAGCAGACACAAAAAAGAGGATGTTTCACGTGAAACATCCTCTTTATCCATGTCTAAAATTCTATTCTGCTTAGTTTTGACTGACTTCAAAACCATCACGCACTATACCAGCGGAGTTTTCATTGGAGTTCCTGGTTTGCGCGGATACTTATAAGGTGTCTTATCGAATTTCTGAATCAGGATGATATGACGCTCTGATTCCTCAACCGGCAGCTGGAAAGGATGAACGGCTTTTACCCGTCCTTTCAACTGATTGAAGCTGAACTCCGCTTCCTTCATTTCCTCACGTGGGTCTCCGCCCTTCATCGCAGCGAACATTCCACCTTTGCGAACAAAGGGAAGACAAAATTCGTTAAGCACAGCCAGCTTGGCTACTGCACGCGCCGTAACGAGATCGTAACTGTCACGATACCCTTCTTTGCGTCCAATCTCTTCAGCACGGCCGTGTACCAACTCCACATCAGTCAGACCAAGGATATCTACTACATGCTGTAGAAAACCAATACGTTTATTCAACGAATCAATGATCGTCAACTTGATGTGCGGGAAACAGATTTTCAGGGGTAACCCAGGAAATCCTGCTCCTGAACCAATATCAGCAAGCTTATTCACCTTTGTCATATCTGTATAAAACGCCAGTGATACCGAATCATAGAAATGCTTTGTATATACTTGCTCCCGATCCGTAATACCGGTCAAATTCATCTTTTCATTCCAGGCTACCAGCTCCTGAAAATATAGTTCAAACTGCTCCAGCTGAAGTTCTCCCAGCTCTAATCCATGTTTCTTTAAGCGCCGTTGCAGTTGCTGTTGAATATCGTCCATTATTGTCCCCTTGCTGCGGTTACACGGTTGTAATGCTCCAGGTAGACCAGCAGAATGGAGATGTCTGCAGGAGTAACTCCAGCAATACGAGACGCCTGCCCAATCGAGATTGGACGAATCTTAGTGAGCTTCTGTTTGGCTTCCATAGCCAGACCATGAATCTCATCATATATGATGGTATCCGGTATTTTCTTTTTCTCCATCTTTTGCAAACGTTCCACGTGGATCAATTGTTTCTCAATATAACCCGCATATTTGATTTGAATTTCAACTTGTTCCTTCATATCTGCTGTCAGTTCTACCTCAGATGGTGAGAGCTGCTCAATGAGGTCATATCCCAGCTCTGGGCGACGCAGCAAGGTAAGCAACGTACTTCCATCCTGAATAGGTGTAGACCCGTATTCTTCCAGCTTCGCGTTCACTTCAACCGGACGAGCTTTGGCGACTTTCAGACGTGCAACTTCCTGCTCAACTTTCGCCTTTTTATCCAGGAATTTGGCATAACGATCTTCAGGGATCAGTCCAATATCATGTCCGATTTCCGTCAAACGCATATCAGCATTATCATGACGAAGCAACAGACGATACTCGGCACGTGAAGTCAACAGACGATACGGTTCATTCGTACCCTTTGTCACCAGATCATCAATCAGCACGCCAATATAACCTTGCGAACGATCAAGCACAATCGGCTCTTTGTCTTGTACTTTACGTGCAGCATTAATGCCGGCCATAACACCCTGTCCGGCCGCTTCTTCATAACCTGAAGTACCATTAATCTGTCCCGCTGTAAACAGACCTGGCAGACGTTTAGTTTCAAGTGATGGCCACAATTGTGTAGGTACCATCGCATCGTATTCAATCGCATAACCGTTACGCATCATTTCCACTTTTTCCATACCCGGAATGGAGCGTAGAACCGCAAGTTGAACATCTTCTGGCAGACTCGTAGATAGTCCCTGCACATAATACTCGGATGTGTTTTTGCCTTCCGGCTCCAGGAAAATCTGGTGTTTCGGTTTGTCGCTAAACCGGACAATTTTATCTTCAATGGATGGACAATAACGAGGCCCAGTCCCTTCGATTACACCGGAAAACATCGGTGCACGATGCAGATTATCATTAATAATCTGATGTGTTTCCACAGATGTATATGTCAACCAGCAAGGCAGTTGCTCATTATCAGAAGATTCTGTTTCATAGGAAAAGAACTTCGGCTCATCATCGCCAGGCTGAATTTCGGTTTTGCTAAAATCAATCGTATCCTTGTGTACACGTGGTGGTGTACCTGTTTTGAAACGGACCAAATCGAAGCCCAGTTCACGCAGGTGCTCTGACAATTTAAGAGATGGTTGTTGATTGTTCGGTCCACTCTCATACATCAACTCACCCATAATCACTTTACCGCGCAAGTATGTGCCTGTGGTCAGAACGACCGCTTTGGCCCGATACTCAGTTCCGGTCTGAGTCACGACGCCTACGCATTTTCCGTCTTCAACGATCAGTCTATCAACCATACCCTGACGCATCGTCAGATTACGTTCATTCTCCATCGTTTCCTTCATTTTATGCTGGTAGGAGAATTTATCTGCTTGAGCACGAAGCGCATGAACAGCAGGCCCTTTACCCGTGTTGAGCATCCGCATCTGAATAAAGGTTTTATCGATATTCCGTCCCATTTCTCCACCAAGTGCATCAATCTCACGCACGACATGTCCTTTGGCTGGTCCCCCAATCGATGGGTTACAAGGCATAAAGGCCACCATATCGAGATTGATTGTAATCATTAGTGTTTTGGACCCCATACGGGCTGCGGCCAGCGCGGATTCCACACCAGCATGTCCTGCACCAACGACGATTACATCATAACTGCCGCCATCAAAAGCCATTCCTGTTTACCTCCTTATTCCGCTGTATTTGGTGTAAGCCACACAGTCGGATCATGTACTACAATAATGAAACGAATTACTTCTAACCGTTCATCGGAACTTGCATTCCTATCTATATGAAACCAACACGTAATGGCAACAACATCATTCCATCCTTTGACAACGGGCAGAAATTGTACCTCTTCATCATACACTACGATTCAAGTCAATCCGCAGTATATTATTTTTACTTTCCTAGACAGAACTGGGAGAAAATCTGATCAATTAATGCATCATGTGCCGTATCGCCAACAATCTCACCCAAATGCTCCCACGCCAAACGAACATCAATCTGGATCATATCGATCGGAATGAACTGCTCTGCCGCTTCATAGGCATCCACCAGAGATTGCTTCGCTTTTTTGAGCAAAGCAATATGACGCACATTACTGACATAGGTCAGATCGGCGGACTCCAGTTTACCACTGAAGAATAGCGTAGAGATGGCATCTTCCAGTCGATCCACACCCAGATCATCTTTCACTGACATCGGTACAAGCCGTTCTTCCGGAATGTAACGAAGCAGCACGTCACGTTCTACCTGTGGCGTTAAGTCCATTTTATTCATAATGATTATCGATTGTCTACCGCGGATTTGTTCCAATAATTCAATCTCATCGGGATGAAGTGGCTCCGCAGCATTCACAACCATCAGGATCAGATCGGCTTCACTTACCGCAGAACGAGAGCGTTCTACCCCGATCTTCTCTACAACGTCCATCGTTTCCCGGATTCCTGCCGTATCCAGCAACTTCAGCGGGATATTATTAATCGTAATGAACTCCTCGATCACATCACGAGTTGTTCCTGGAATGTCCGTGACGATGGCCCGATTATCTTGCGCAAGTGTATTCATCAATGAAGATTTACCTACGTTAGGTCGTCCAACGATAGCCGTAGTGATACCTTCTCGCAGGATCTTACCTTGCTCTGCTGTCGTTAGCAATTTATCGATCTCAGTCATAACCTGACTGGACTTTTCTTTAATAAAATCAGACGTTAACGACTCTACATCATGCTCCGGGTAATCGATATTTACTTCAATGTGAGCCAGTGTTTCCACCAATGTATATCGTAAATCACGCAGTTTGGAGGACAGCTTACCTTCAACCTGTTTCAATGCAACCGAGAAAGCCCGGTCCGACTTGGAACGAATAAGATCCATGACACCTTCAGCCTGAGACAGGTCAATCCGCCCATTGAGGAACGCACGCTTCGTGAACTCACCAGGTTCAGCCAGACGAATGTCAAGCTGCAACAGCAGGTCCATGACTCGTTTTACGGACACCACACCGCCATGTGCACTGATCTCCACGACATCCTCTGTTGTGAATGAACGTGGTGCGCGCATTACCGTAACCAGTACTTCCTCAATCTTCTCCCCATTAACGGGATCTATGATATGACCATAATGAACCGTATGAGATGCTGCCTGAGTTAAAGGGGTTTTGCTGCGAAAAATCTTTTCTGTCTCCGACACTGCATCCGGGCCGCTGACCCGGATCACGGCAATACCCGCCTCTCCGACAGCCGTTGATATCGCTGTGATCGTATCACTGATCATGGTTATCTCTCCTTGCTCTATTTTAAAATTGCCGCCCCTCGGGGGACGCCATATTCATTTTCAAATCTAATGATGATATATCATATGACACGCTGCTTATCATATTAAGTTCAGTGTTTACCTATGCTACGCACCTTATCAAATTGCTTCTGTACGAAAAAAGCAATGGCTTCTGCACCGGGCAGGAAGCCATTGCGTCTTCAATTTCGTGTTATTTCGTCGTAATAACCACACGCCGATTGGGCTCTTCGCCCTTACTTAACGTCTTAATCTGCGGGTGATTTTGCAATTTTGCATGAATGACTTTTCGTTCGAGCGGAGGCATTGGCTCCAGTACAACTTCCTTGCCAGTACGGATTGCTTGTCCGGCCAAGCGTTCAGCCAGATCCTCCAGCGTCTTCCGCCGACGTTGACGGAAATTCTCAGCATCGAGCACAATTCGAACGAAGCTTTCCGAGTATCGGTTCGCTACAATGTTCGTTAGATACTGAAGCGCATCCAGCGTCTGTCCACGTCTGCCAATAATCATGCCCAGGTCTTCACCCGCAATATTGAAGATATGTCCGTCCCGCTGTTTTTTGATATGCACTTCAACATCCAGTCCCATACCTGCTGCGACCTCTTTCAAGAAAGCAGCCGCTTCTTCATAGGGATTTTTAGCTGCGACACCCTCAAGTAATGCATCTACTTCAGGTACGTGCGCGGCTGGCTTGATCGGCCGTTGAACAACTTCGGGTACAGGCAATAGTTTTACTTCAACTTTGGCCGCCCTCACCCCGATCAAACCCAGGAATCCTTTTGACGGCTGCTCTAACACTTGTATCTCGACCTTGTCCCGACTCACGCCAAGCTCGGTCAATCCTTGGTTTACAGCATCTTCAACGGTTTTTCCTGACGTAATGACTTTGGTCATTTCGATTTTTTGGCCCCTTTCGACCCTTTTCCAGAGACGGTCGCTTTGCCACCGTTTTTGCGTTTAGCTCCATTTTTGGAAGAGCTATTCTGCTTCACGTTGACCTCAGCCACGATTTTATCATTATTCCGGTAAAGGAAATAGTTTTGCACGATCGTGTAGATGTTACTGTAGAACCAGTACAGCGGAAGTGCTGCCGGGAACTGATAAGACATGACGAAGATCAAAATCGGATAAACCCAAAGCATGAACTGCATTGGTCCAACTTGCTGTGCAGGATTCATGCGCATCATCATCCATGTTTGTACGAATGTAGTGATGGCAGCCAGCACAGGCAAAATAAACAGGTGATCCGGTTCCCCGAGCTGGAGCCACAAGAAGTCATGTGTTCTCAGACTGGAGTTTCCGTAAATTGAGTTATAAAGTGCGATGTAAATCGGCATCTGAATCAGAAGTGGCAGACAACCCGCCATCGGATTAACTTTGTTCTCCTGAAACAACTTCATTGTTTCTTGCTGAACTTTCTCAGGTGTATCTTTAAACTTGGCTTGAATCTCCTTTAGCTGCGGCTGAATCGCCTGCATGGCTTTGGAGCTACGGACCTGCTTCATTGTTAATGGTAAAATCAATGTCCGTACAATAAGCACCATCACGAGGACGGCCAGTCCATATTCACCTTTGAACCAGTTGGCGAATGTATCCAGCGCCAGTGAGAACCAGTACACAACATTGGCTTGCCAAAAAGAATCACTATTCTTCAGATCTTCGGTAGTAACCCCGGCTCCCTGTGGAGTACATCCGGCGAGTACAGTGACCATTGCAATGACTGCAATGAGGAGAATCCACTTCCCCTTTGATGTCTTCAATCGCGACACTTCATAACCCCTCTCTTAACCATTCCATTCCACCGTAAATCATACCATAATTAGGAGGACAAATAAACCGAAGCTTACCGCTTGCCCGACTTCAAAAGAGAGCCTTTGCGCATCGCATGTAGCAGGCTTTTTTCCATCTCTTTATAGGGCATGTCCAGTGCACCTTTTCTGACGATGAAAATCAGATCCATCTGCGTGACAATCTCATGCTCATGATGACGAACAATTTCCTTAATCATGCGTCTCATCCGGTTGCGTACGACAGCGTTTCCGATTTTCTTGCTGCATGATACACCCACCCGGAATTGTTCCGTATCTTTACGGCGACAGCCATACACCACGAATTGATGATTGGCAAACGATTTCCCATACCGGTATACGCGGCTAAAGTCCGCCCGGTTTCGTAGACGCAGTCTTTTATACACGGCGCTTCTCCTTGCTGTTCTCCACCATTGTTATTGACGGAGGCCTCATTACTGATTTAGTATAGGCTTTCTTGAATAACGGTAAACCGTCTTGACGACAACTCATTTGAGATGTTTGTTGGGCGGTCATTTAAACCGAGCAAACATTCATCCTGGATGATTGCAGAGCCAGCTATTTCAACTAAACCAGCATTCATCCTTATATAAGGTAAGTTTTCGAAAATGGAAAACTCACTTAACATACATAGATGTGTATTCGGGACTTTTTCGCAGACCATTCAGACCTGATCTGTACCAGCATCCAGTCTGAAATGACCCAAATTAAGAAAAAAAAGACCACCTCGGTGGTCTTCAATGCATTAAGCACTCAGGTTTTTACGGCCTTTAAGGCGACGTGCGGCCAAAATTTTACGGCCGTTGCTCGTGCTCATTCTTTTCCGGAAACCATGAACTTTTTTACGTTTGCTAACGTTCGGTTTGAATGTAGGTCTCAATGTATTGCACCTCCTCACAAGGAAATACTTATGTGATGAATCACTTTCATCTTCACAGAAAACACCTTTATATATTTAACCATGATCACCTGGAAAAGTCAACTGTAAGGCTCGAGGCTTCTCCCTCTTTTATATACGTTCTCCATCCCACCCAAAATAATGACCACAGTCCGTTCACTTTATTATCATTACCAAGCCTCGAAGATAGCTCCAAAAGTTATCCCCAGACCCTGATTAAATCCAGATATTACAGCTATAATAGTTATCCACACCCTCCAATACCCGCTATCTCCTTCATTACACCCTGTTTAAAGTTATTCACATGTGGATAATGATTATAAGCTTCCTATATAGTTAAATTCTGATCAGGTTGTATCCGCTTCAATTAAGGTTTACAAGCTTTTGAGAAAGGTGTAGGATAAAAATCACATCTTGTATACAAGTAGTCCTTTGAAAAAAACATTAGCAGTTATAATGCATACTACAGACGATGGATTGAGCTGAAATGTCCAGTCCGCAAAATAGTTATGCTATGATCAGTAATGAACTGATTACTTATTAATAGGAGCGTTAGCCATATGCTATTTCCTTCTTCCTGGCTTCAAGGAGCTTCCCGTGGTGAATCCATTGCCTGCGAATTAAGGCTGCGGATCATCAGCGGTACCCTTCGACCTGGAGAGATTTTGTCGGAAAATCGAATTGCGGCTGATTTTGACAGCAGTCGTTCACCTGTCCGTGAAGCGTTAAGAACTTTGTCCAATGAAGGTCTTATTCGGCTTGAACGTATGGGTGTCGTTGTCCTGGGACTACGAATCAAGGATGTCGAAGAATTGTATGATGTCCGTTTCCTGATTGAAAGTTTTGTGCAGCAGCGACTCGCAGGCGATGTTCCAGATTCGTTAATCACCCAGTTGCGTAACGTGATCGACAAAATGCAACTCGCTGGCCGGCATCAGGACGCCGTCGAATTTGCCTATCAGGATCTCGTTTTCCACGAAACCATCATTGAAGCTGCTCAGCATTCCCGTATTTCACATCTATGGAACAGTATTCGATATGTTGTGATGACCGTCATGTTGCTCACGACGCGCAGAGTATTTGTTCAAGGCGAGCAGAAAGTAAGCGCTGTAATTGAGAAACACCGTTTGCTCGTTGAAGCACTCGAATCCGGTGACCAAATGCTCATTCAGGCTGGAGTTCGCACATATTTCCAAGATTCAGGCAAAACCCTGCACGAAAGCTTTGACTCTTAATTGGTGCAAGGCGTTTGCAATCATATACCGTCGTGTATGATTGCGGTTTAACTTGTCGACAAGTATACAAAATGCGATTTTATTTTAGTTTTGGGCATGATAAAGCTACATTTTCACCAACACCTCTTCTGCAGCACTGACATGAATACAGTTGATGAAGTTAATCTCACTTGTAAGCGTTCTATATCAGAAATAAAGGAGCACACCACATCATGAGCACTCTTTTTGGACTATCCCATAATGCAACATTATTGGTCTGGACATTAATTGCGATCGTTTTTCTGATCGTCTTGATCTCCAAATATAAATGGAATCCCTTTATCACCCTTTTGTTATCCGCATTAATGCTCGGTTTGCTGACAGGCATGAAACCTGCCGATGTGATCTCTTCCATTACTGGGGGACTCGGCGGCACACTTGGAACCATCGCAATTGTTATTGCCCTCGGTACGATGCTCGGTAAGATGATGGCCGAATCTGGCGGTGCCGAGCGCATTGCAACTACATTGGTCGATCGGTTCGGTGTGAAACGTGTGCACTGGGCCATGATGATTGTTGGATTTATTGTCGGTATTCCTGTTTTCTTCGAAGTGGGCGTTATTTTGATGATCCCCATCATTTTCACCGTTGCGCGTAAAACCAACATGTCATTGCTGCAGATTGGTATCCCCATTTTGGCAGGTCTATCGACTGTACACGGTTTGGTTCCACCGCATCCGGCGCCAATGATTGCAATTGAAGCCTTCAGCGCAGATCTGGGTAAAACCATTTTGTACTCCCTTATTGTTGGTATTCCTACAGCGATTATTGCAGGTCCTTTGTTTGGTAAATTTATTGGCAAAAGAATACACACCGAACCGCCAGCTGAACTGGCTGAACAATTCGCAACCAAAACAAACAGCAACATGCCTGGGTTTGGTATTACCCTGTTTACCATATTGCTGCCGGTCATTCTGATGTTAATCGGTTCGATAGCGAGCATCATTGACCCAAATGCTACGAGCGGCTTCACCGTTTTCAGTGAATTTATCGGCCATGAGATCATTGCCCTGCTGATTTCTGTCGTATTTGCCCTCTTTTCACTCGGCTTCACACGTGGATTCACCAAACATGATATTTCTCGCTTCACCAGTGAATGTCTGGCGCCTACGGCGACCATCATTCTCATTATTGGCGGAGGCGGTGCCTTCAAACAGGTACTGATCAATAGTGGTGTAGGTAACGCCATTGCTGAAGTCGCTACCCATGCCAACATTAACGTGATTCTGTTTGCCTGGCTTGTTGCGGCGCTTATTCGTGTAGCTACCGGTTCAGCAACCGTAGCCATGACAACAGCCGCTGGTATTGTCGCTCCAGTCCTTGCACTCACACCAGGTGCCAATATTGAGCTGGTTGTACTCGCCACAGGCGCAGGGTCACTCATCTTGTCCCATGTGAACGATGCAGGATTCTGGATGATCAAAGAATTCTTTAATATGAGCGTCGCCCAAACATTGAAAACGTGGACCGTTATGGAAACACTATTATCCGTGGTGGGACTGATCTTTATTTTGCTGCTAAGTACAGTATTATAAATCGAGTCTCTATAGTAGAAAGAAAAATAAAATCTTATTGCTTTCTGGAGAAAGAAGGATTAAATACATGAACAACTACATGATCGGAATCGATATCGGTACCACCAGTACCAAGTCTGTGTTGTTTACCGAGCAGGGCTCCGTCGTCAGTACCTCAACACAGGAATATCCTCTGTATACACCTGCACCCGATGTTGCTGAGCAGGATCCCGAAGAGATTGTACAGGCGGCCTTCCGCTCTGTGCGAGGGGTCATGGATCAGAGCGGTATTGCTGCCGAGCAGATCCTGTTCGTATCCTGCAGCTCGGCTATGCATAGCGTCATTGCCATGGACCGGGACGGCAAACCCTTAACTCGTTGCATTACCTGGGCGGATAATCGAAGTGCAGCATGGTCTGCTCAGCTCCAAGAGAATGGATTGGGACATCGCATCTATCTGCGTACAGGTACTCCCATCCATCCGATGTCACCTTTGACCAAATTGATGTGGCTGCGCCATGATGAACCTGAACTTTTCGAGCGCACAGCCAAATTTATTTCTATTAAAGAATATCTGTTCTTCCGTCTATTTGGACAATATGTGGTTGATCATTCCATCGCTTCCTGTACAGGCTTGCTCAATCTGGAACAACTGGACTGGGACGCGGAGGCCCTTGAGGTTGCAGGCATTACACCAGAACATCTATCGAAGCTCGTACCCACAACACATATATTAGAAGGAATGAATACCGAATCGGCTGAAAAAATGGCTCTCTCCCCCTCCACTCCCTTCGTTATTGGCGCAAGTGATGGGGTTTTATCCAATCTCGGCGTAAACGCCATTGAACCAGGTGTTGTCGCAGCAACCATCGGAACCAGCGGTGCCATTCGAACTGTCGTTGACCGTCCAGTTACCGACCCCAAAGGTCGAACATTCTGTTACGCCCTCACAGAGAATCTTTGGGTCCTTGGGGGACCTGTGAATAACGGTGGCATGCTGTTTCGTTGGGTGCGGGATGAATTCGCTGCGTCTGAAGTGGAGACAGCAAAACGACTCGGCATCAATTCCTATGATGTACTGACCAAGATTGCCGAACGTGTCCCGCCTGGCTCGGAAGGACTTCTGTTTCATCCGTATCTTTCGGGCGAACGTGCCCCTTTGTGGAATCCGGATGCCCGCGGTTCCTTTTTCGGCTTAACACTCCATCATCAGAAAGAACATATGATTCGTGCTGTCCTGGAAGGGGTTATTTTCAACCTATATACGGTACTGCTGGCTATGGAGGAACAGATTGGGCAACCTACCTCCATTCAAGCCACAGGTGGGTTTGCACGTTCTCCTCTCTGGCGCCAGATGATGTCCGATATCTTCAATCAGGAAGTTGTTGTGCCCGAGAGCTTCGAAAGTTCCTGTCTGGGTGCCGTCGTGCTTGGTCTGTACGCTACTGGAAGAATTGACTCACTTCATGCCGTTTCTTCCATGGTGGGTACAACGCATCGACATACCCCTGTCAAAGAGAATGCTGCACTCTACCAGGAGCTGCTGCCCATCTTCATTCGGATCTCTCGCAAACTGGAAGAGGAATATGCTGATATCGCTGAATTCCAGCGTAAGATGTCCTTTGACCGTCCCTAAATCATCAATCCATACGTAGTCTCTGCACCAAAAAAAAGAGGTTGTCGCCCAAAACCAGAAATCGGTTTTGGGCGACAACCTCTTTTGATATAAATTTATAATGCATCCATTGGATTCATATCATACATTCATATCTTCTACCTCAATATTGAGCATCAGCTCACCTCTTGATTCCTGATAATTCTTACTCGCTCCACCTCCCACCCTGATTCTGAATTCGTGAATTTCCCCTTACTCGTTTGGCAAGAAAAACAAGAGGGACAGAGTTAACTCTATTTCAAATCTCGATCATGCTCCATTTTCAATTCACGGTTATCCACAGACAGGTTATTCACAAACGAAGAATACTTTTACACACAATTTGGCATCATTTGACGGATAACCTGTGTATAAAACATTTTTGGTTTTTAGGTCTTTCTGTCGAAAATTAAACAGTTTATAAACAATATATTGTGTTGTGACTAAAAATTATACACAAGTTATTGAATTTGTGGATAAAATCACGCGATACGTTGAAATGCGGGGTTTCTTTTGCTATGATTGTATTACTTTTGGATGTGAATATGTGATCTGACCCATAATATTATCAACAGCCTGTGGATAAAGTTGTGAACAATTTTCCGTTGTTCATACTTTTTTTGTTTTCGACCTGCGGGGGTTTGGGGATAAATTCAACAATATATCTCGTATTTCGACACTGCATCATGGCTTAAGCCACACTTGGAACATGTAAAAGGAGTGACAGTCTGTGGACAGCCATACTTCTGATTTATGGCAGCAAATTTTATCAATCATACAAAACAAACTCAGCAAACCCAGCTTTGACACTTGGTTCAAAGCAACCAAAGCAACGAAGCTGAATGACCGTTCAATCGTCATTTCCGCACCAACTACGTTTGCCGTCGAATGGCTGGAGAGCCGTTACACCAAATTGGTTGGCTCGACGGTATACGAGCTGCTTGGCAAACAAGTCGATGTGAAATTTGTCATCGAAGAGAACAAGCCTGCTGAACCCGACCCGCAACTGCCGGCACCAACGCCTACAGTTGTACAGGAAGAAGCGGTTCTCAGCATGCTGAATCCGAAATATACGTTCGATACATTTGTCATCGGGCCGGGCAACCGTTTTGCCCATGCCGCATCGCTGGCGGTCGCTGAAGCGCCCGCCAAAGCTTACAATCCTCTCTTTCTGTATGGAGGAGTAGGTCTCGGTAAAACTCACTTGATGCATGCGATCGGACATTACGTTCTGGAGCATGATCCGGGCAGCAAAGTCGTTTATTTGTCGTCTGAGAAATTCACGAACGAATTCATTAACTCGATCCGTGACAACCGCGGAGAGAGCTTCCGTAACAAATACCGGAGCGTCGACATTCTGCTCATTGATGATATTCAGTTCTTGGCGGGAAAAGAATCGACACAAGAGGAATTTTTCCATACGTTTAATGCGCTGCATGAGGAACGGAAGCAGATCATCATCTCCAGCGACAGACCACCGAAGGAAATTCCGACACTGGAAGAACGACTTCGTTCTCGCTTTGAATGGGGGTTAATTACGGATATCCAGCCTCCAGATTTGGAGACAAGAATCGCTATTTTGCGTAAGAAAGCACGTGCGGAAAACCTAGATATTCCGAATGAAGCGATGATGTATATCGCCAACCAGATTGACACCAACATACGTGAACTGGAAGGCGCACTGATTCGCGTTGTTGCTTATTCTTCGCTGACTAATCAAGATGTAACCACTCATCTGGCAGCTGAAGCACTGAAGGATATCATTCCTTCGAGTCGTCCCAAAATGATCACTATTCATGACATCCAACAAAAGGTCGGCGAGTACTATAGCCTTAAGCTTGAAGATTTCAAAGCACGGAAACGGACCAAGGCAGTTGCTTTCCCAAGACAGATTGCCATGTATCTCTCTCGTGAACTGACAGATTTTTCTCTGCCCAAAATTGGGGAAGCATTCGGAGGACGAGATCACACCACTGTCATACACGCTCACGAAAAAATCTCCCAAGCCATAAAAATCGATCAGGATCTCTATAAAGTTATCAACAACTTAACCGAAAAAATTAAGAATCCAACCTGAACAAGTCCCAAGCCTATGCACAACGTATACACATGTGGATAGGCTTGGGTGTACGGGTTTATACCCACTTATCCACATATTCAGTGCCCCTATTACTATTATTACTAAAAAGATCTTAAAGATATCATCTCCAAAATAGCCATTTCGGAGCTTAGCCTTCGGCCTTTGAAAAACACCTTTTAACACCCCATTACCCAAAAAATCAGCTAGGAGTGAAACCATGAAAATCAGCATAATGAAAAACTATTTAAACGATTCCATACAGCAAGTATCCAAAGCGATATCGAGCCGTACAACGATTCCGATCCTGAGCGGTATCAAATTCGACGTCAATCATCAAGGTGTAACGTTGACAGCAAGCGACACCGATATATCCATTCAATCCTTCATCCCGCTTGAAGATGGAGATAAAAGCGTAGTTCAGGTAGATCAACCAGGCAGTGTAGTCTTGCCTGCCAAGTTTTTCGTAGAGATCATTAAGAAGCTGCCTTCACAGGAAGTACACATGGAAGTCAAAGAGAACTTCAACACCTTCATCTCGGCAGGTGCTACCGAGATTCAACTGGTAGGTCTTGATCCGGAAGAATTCCCGGTACTGCCAAGCATCGAAGAAAACCAAACGGTCTCCATTCCAGGGGATTTGTTGAAAAATATGATCAAACAAACCGTCTTTTCCATTTCCACACATGAGACAACTCCAATCCTTACAGGTGTACTTTGGAGTTTGGGTGACAATGAGTTGAAATTTGTGGCAACAGACCGTCACCGTCTTGCTACTCGATCAGCAATGCTGGATAATGCAGAGGGTATCCGCTTTAACAACGTGGTCATCTCCGGTAAAACGCTGAACGAACTCAGCAAAATTGTTCCGGATCAAAATACCCTTGTGGATATCGTAGTTGCAGATAATCAGGTCCTGTTCAAAATTGACCGTGTATTGTTCTACTCCCGTATTCTGGACGGAACATATCCGGATACTTCTAGAATTATTCCGACGTCATACAAAACAGAACTCGTTTTAGATACAAAAAAATTAAGTGAATCCATCGACCGGGCTTATTTGCTGTCGCGTGAAGAGAAAACAAACATCGTGCGCATGCAAACCATGGATTCGGGATCAGTCGAAATTTCCTCAAGCTCTTCCGAGTTAGGTAAAGTAAGAGAAGAAATCGAACCTGCCGAGTTTACAGGAGATCCGCTAAAAATCTCGTTCAACTCCAAATACATGCTGGATGTTTTGAAAGTGGTTGAAAGTGAGCAACTGATGATCGCTTTTACCGGTGTCATGAGTCCAATCATCTTGAAACCGCTGGATGACAGTCACAGCCTTTACGTCATACTGCCATACCGGACGACCAACTAACGAAAGGAAGATCACAGTGAACCAAGTTACGATTCGAACGGAATATATTAAGCTTGACCAATTTTTGAAATTGGCTGATTGCATCCCAACCGGAGGTATGGCCAAAGCTTTGCTTCAGGAGGGACTTGTACGTGTGAATAAAGAGCCTGAGGAACGCCGGGGACGTAAGTTATACCCTGGGGATATCGTTGAAGTGGATGGAGAAGGCACATTCGAAGTTGCTGCAGAGTAAGAAGAACAGTTCGATCCTGCTGCCTCCTGTCGGACGGGATAAAAGGGAGGTTACCACGTGTTTGTGAACAGCATTGATCTGCAGAATTTCCGCAATTATGAACATCTGAGACTGGACTCTTTTGGTCCCGTAAACTTGTTGATCGGGCAAAATGCCCAAGGAAAGACCAATCTTGCAGAGGCTATTTTTGTACTTGCACTCACCAAGAGCCACCGTACATCCCGTGACAAGGAGCTAATCCGTTTCGGTGAGGAACGGGCCAGGCTTGCAGCAGAGGTCGACAAAAAGTACGGATCGGTCAAGCTTGAACTATCGTTGTCGCAACAAGGCAAAAAAGCGAAGATTAACGGCCTGGAGCAGCGCAAATTAAGTGATTTTGTCGGAGCACTCAATGTCGTGATGTTTGCACCGGAAGATCTGGAGATTGTAAAAGGCACGCCGGGGGTCCGCCGCCGGTTTCTTGACATGGAGATTGGTCAGGTGGCACCAGGTTACCTGTATCATCTGCAGCAATATCAAAAAGTGCTGGTCCAGCGAAACAATCTGCTCAAGCAGCTATGGGGGCAAGGGGCATCAGCCCAGACCATGCTTGAGGTGTGGAACGAACAACTGGTCGAGCATGGTGTTAAAATCGTCAAAAAAAGGAAACAATTCATAAAGAAACTGCAAAAGTGGGCAGAAACGATTCATCAGGGGATCACCGGAGGCGGAGAAGTCTTGCGGCTGGCCTACCTTCCGTCCTTCAGCGAAGCGGCTGAAGAAGATGAAGCTGTCTTAATGGACCAATTTATGATAAAATTATCACAAATGAAAGAGCAGGAGATTCGCCGAGGCACAACCCTTAGTGGGCCGCATCGGGATGACCTGTCCTTTTTCATTAACGATCGGGAAGTACAAACATATGGCTCGCAGGGGCAGCAGCGCACAACGGCGTTGTCCCTTAAACTTGCGGAAATTGAACTGATTCACGAAGAAATCGGAGAATATCCGGTCCTGCTTTTGGACGATGTCCTGTCCGAGTTGGACCCTTTTCGTCAGACGCAGCTGATCGAAACGTTCCAGAGCAAGGTGCAAACCTTTATTACGGCTACGGGGATCGAGAGCCTGAACGTTGACAAGCTCAAAGATGCCAGTATTTATCACGTTCATGCCGGACAGGTTGAACGCTAAGGAGTGAGGGCTTATGTACATTCATCTGGGCGGTGAGAAGATCATCCGTTCTTCCGAATTGGTCGCTATTTTTGATATATCGATTGAAAAATCCTCAAAGATCTCCAAGCAGTATGTCACGCATGCCGAGCAGGAAAAAACCGTGGAACACATCGGCGAAGAGGAAGCCAAGTCCATTGTGGTGACCAAAAACATTGTGTACTACTCGCCTATTTCCTCAGCCACGCTGAAGAAGCGGGCTCACATTTTTCCTGATCTCTAGCGGTTTTGTGGCATAAAAGGTGTGTCTTTTGCTGCTTGTCTTTAATTTGGACAGCTGGCTGAAATGAAGGACGTTGCCTGTTTCAGCAAACATTCTTAGTTAACGCATATTTACGATATTGAATCTATAGAAGTAGGTGAAAGGCATGTCTATGAATCAACCGTCATATGATGCGAATGAAATTCAGGTCCTTGAAGGATTGGAAGCCGTACGGAAGCGTCCAGGGATGTATATCGGTTCCACCAGTTCCAAGGGCCTGCATCATCTGGTCTGGGAAGTAGTGGACAACAGTATCGACGAAGCGCTTGCAGGTTACTGTGACCACATTGAGGTCAGTATCCATGAAGACAACAGCGTAACTGTAGTCGATAACGGTCGGGGTATTCCTGTCGGCGAACATGCCAAAATGAAACGTCCTGCACTTGAGGTAGTTATGACTGTCCTCCATGCAGGAGGAAAATTTGGCGGCGGCGGATATAAAGTATCCGGTGGTTTGCATGGTGTCGGTGTGTCCGTTGTTAATGCTCTCTCTGAAAAAGTGGTTGTAACGGTTAAACGTGAGGGACATATCTACCAACAGGAATATCGCCGTGGAGCTCCACAGTATGACCTGAAAGTAATCGGTACAACGGACGAAACGGGAACAACGGTTAGGTTCCATCCAGACCCTGAAATTTTCACGGAAACGAGAGTTTATGAATATGACATCTTGCTTGCCCGTATTCGTGAGCTGGCGTTCCTGAACAAAGGCATTGGTCTTACATTGACGGATGAGCGTACGGGTGCAACCAACTCGTTCCTGTACGAAGGCGGTATTATCGAATACGTCTCCTTCCTCAACCAGAAGCGCGAAGTACTGCATGAAAATCCAATTTACGTCGAAGGTTCCAGAGACAACATCCAGGTGGAAGTTGCGTTGCAATACAATGACAACTACACCGAGAATATCTATTCCTTCGCGAATAATATCAACACGCATGAGGGCGGAACCCATGAATCAGGTTTCAAGAGTGCCCTTACACGGATCATCAATGACTACGCCCGTAAGGCAGGGGTAATCAAAGACAGCACAGGGAACCTTTCTGGGGACGATGTGCGTGAAGGTTTGACGGCTATTATTTCGGTCAAGATTCCAGAACCGCAATTTGAGGGACAGACGAAGACCAAGCTGGGAAACAGTGAAGTACGTGGTATTGTCGAATCCTTGTTTGCCGAGAAGCTGCAGGAATTCCTGGAAGAGAATCCTTCCGTGTCCCGTCGCATTTTGGAAAAAGGACTGCAAGCAGCACGTGCTCGTGAAGCGGCACGTAAAGCTCGGGAACTGACACGTCGTAAAGGTGCACTGGAAGTAAGCTCACTCCCAGGTAAACTGGCCGACTGTTCATCCAAAGATGCTTCAATCAGCGAATTGTACATCGTCGAAGGTGACTCTGCCGGCGGATCAGCGAAGCAAGGTCGGGATCGACATTTCCAAGCGATTTTGCCGCTCCGTGGTAAAATTCTGAACGTGGAAAAAGCTCGTCTGGACCGGATCTTGGGTAATGCTGAGATTAGAGCGATTATTACGGCGATGGGTACAGGTATTGGTGATGACTTTGATATTGCCAAAGCCCGCTATCACAAAATCATTTTGATGACTGATGCCGATGTCGACGGTGCTCATATCCGAACACTGCTTCTGACATTCCTGTATCGGTACATGCGCAAAATCATTGAGGCAGGTTATGTATATATTGCACAGCCGCCATTGTTCAAGATTGAGCGTAACAAAGTAATTCGCTATGCTGGTTCCGAGAAAGAACGCGATGAAATTATTGCAACACTCGGCGAAAATGCGAAATTCAACGTTCAACGTTACAAAGGTCTCGGTGAGATGAATGCCGGACAATTGTGGGAAACGACGATGGATCCGGAGAGCCGGACCATGATGCAAGTATCGATCAACGATGCCATCCTTGCTGATGCCATGTTCGACACCCTCATGGGGGATAACGTTGAACCGCGTCGTGACTTTATTCAGGAAAATGCTAAATACGTGAAAAACCTCGACATTTAACGATATTCGAAGAGGCGCCTGCGAGGGCGCCTTTTTATATTATTGGAATCATCGAAGAGGGAAGTTAATAGACTTCCGTATTCGTTTGTTATCGACGTACACGTTTTTTAGCAGACGAGGCCTGTGCTTTAGGGGATGGACGAGAGGTTTTACCCTTTTTGGAGGGTAAACGACCGTAGGCAATGGCATATCGTTTAATCTTCCGGTAAGCCTCCTTGTCCGGCAGTAAGCCAAAAGCATAAATGCCCGGCAGTGTGTTAACTTCAAGAATCCAGGGGCGCCCTTCCTCGTCTAGTGCAATATCAATACCGATCTCTTTGAGCCTTGGAAATGATGTTTGCAATTGCACAGCGGTATGAATGCCTAGTCGGTACAGCTCATTACGAAGCTTCTTGAAGCGATCATGGTGAAGATGGGGGAGTACGAGTTCTTCGAACGTGGCCAATCGTCCACCACCGTGAATGTTGGTGATGATTTTGCCTGGCGCGGCGACCCGTCCGAGTATACCTGTTGTTTCCCAGTTATGTTGCAGATTTTTCTGGGTCAACACACGCAAGTCAAAGGGCAAATCCTTATGCTTCATCAGTGGGATTCCTTGTTGAATAATATAGTCACGTTTCTGTATACGATCATTCAGCGCCCGTTCAAGATCGTCCAGGGAATGAAATGACTTCTCCTCTGTTCCGTATTGGAGTTGATATGTTGTTGTGAGGTGAGTAGCTCTGGAAGTAACAGAGGTCGCCTCGGTTTCGCCAGGTAGGTTTCGATCATTGGTTTCTTCGGAAACCTCTGTATCTGCCATGGAATCTTCGGAATAAAACACAGGTTGGTACAGACGGGTGGTTTTCACCCGCATGACGCCATTACCGTAAGTGCCACGGTCCGGCTTGATATAGTTGGACTCGAATAATTCAGTCATTCGTTCCAGAGTTTGACGACTATATTTTCGGGTTACGGGAATATATTCATTTACACTGCGACTGCGTTGTAACACAGCTGTTTTGGCCCATTTGCTGGAGACACGCTGGATACCCAAGATTCATCAACCCTTTCATGTTTTGCTCAGTTCTCAATAGGGGAAGACACGGAGAAATCGAAGGACAAGTTACGATTTCAGTGGTATAATAGAGAAATATGGCGTTTTGTGCGATGAGCTGCATAATTTGTAGTTTGATCGTAGAACGGGAACGGCTTTAGCCACGGTGGGCACAGTATAAATGCCGCTTTTCCTAGCATTGTATGTGCAATTGGGGAGGAAGGCAGGGCGAATCCCCAGACACGTAGAAGTTCCCGGAAGAAAGGCTATTGCCCAGCGGACGTTTAATTGTGTAACTTTTGTGAAAGTAATATAATAAAGAATAGCGTTCTTGCGCGGTTTTAGCCTTGTTAGGCTTTTCACATATAATCAATTTATTGAATGACGGAATGGAACGTTTGTTGAAGGACAAGAAGGAGGTCCAGCATGGCGGATGAAATGAACTCGCAGATTACAGATCGGGATATTGGCGTCGAGATGCGTGAATCGTTTATGGATTATGCGATGAGCATCATTGTTAGTCGTGCCTTACCTGACGTGCGTGATGGATTGAAGCCGGTTCACCGGCGTATTCTGTACGCAATGTCGGAGCTTGGTATGACACCCGATAAACCACATAAAAAATCAGCCAGAATCGTCGGCGAAGTTATCGGTAAGTATCACCCGCACGGTGACTCTGCTGTTTACGAGACGATGGTACGGATGGCACAGGATTTCTCCCTGCGTTATATGCACGTAGATGGACATGGTAACTTTGGATCGGTCGATGGCGATATGGCGGCAGCCATGCGTTATACGGAAGCTCGTTTGTCCAAGATTGCAATGGAAATGCTCAGAGATATCAACAAGGATACAATTGACTTCCAGCCAAACTATGACGGTGAAGAACATGAGCCTATCGTTTTACCTGCGCGTTTTCCTAACTTGCTTGTCAATGGGGTCGGCGGGATCGCGGTAGGTATGGCAACCAATATTCCTCCTCATAATCTGGGAGAGGTCATTGACGGCGTACAGGCCATGATTCAGAATCCGGACATTACCTCCATGGAACTGATGGATTACATTCAAGGGCCAGACTTCCCGACGTCCGGTTACATTCTGGGACGCTCAGGCATTCGCCAGGCATATCAGACTGGACGTGGTTCAGTAACGATGCGGGCCAAAACCAACATCGAAGAGAATAACAATAAGGCGAGAATTATTGTTACGGAGCTCCCTTATCAAGTGAACAAGGCAAGACTCGTTGAGAAAATTGCCGAGTTGGTACGTGATAAAAAGATTGATGGCATTACAGACCTGCGTGATGAGTCTGACCGTAACGGTATGCGCGTTGTAATTGAACTCCGCAGAGACGTGAATCCGGGGGTTGTTCTGAACAACTTGTACAAACATACATCGATGCAATCCACTTTCGGGATTAACATGCTTGCGATTGTAAATAAAGAGCCTAAAATTCTAAACTTGCGTGAAGTGTTGTATCACTATCTGCAGCATCAGATCGAGGTTATTCGCAGACGTACGCAGTTTGAACTGAAAAAGGCTGAAGCTCGTGCACATATTCTGGAAGGTTTGCGTATTGCACTGGATCATATCGATGAGATTATTACATTGATTCGTTCATCCAGTAATGCGGATGCAGCCAGAGAAGGTTTGATTGAGCGTTTCTCACTCAGTCATGATCAGGCTCAAGCTATTCTCGATATGCGTCTGCAACGCCTTACAGGTTTGGAACGCGAACGTATTGAGAACGAATATAACGAACTGATGGTCAAAATCAGAGAGTATCGTGAAATTTTGGCCAATGAGCATCTCGTACTTGAGATTATCAGTACAGAGTTGCAAGAGATTCGCGACCGCTTTAGCGATGATCGCCGTACAGAGATTACTGTAGGTGAAGAAAGTATTCTGGATGAAGACCTGATTCCGCGTGAAGAGGTTATCATCACGATTACCCATACAGGCTACGTGAAACGTCTGCCGGTATCCACATATCGCAGCCAGAAACGTGGTGGGCGTGGGGTTGTGGGGATGGACACCAAAGATACCGACTTCGTTGAGCATCTGTTTGTGACCAACTCCCACAATTACCTCATGTTCTTCACAGACAAAGGTAAAGTGTATCGTCTCAAAGCTTATGAGATTCCAGAGCTTGGACGTACCGCACGTGGAACACCTATTATTAACCTGATCCAGATCGAGCAGGGTGAATCGGTCAATGCCGTAATTCCGGTTCAGGAATTCGAGAGTGACAGATTCTTGTTCTTTGCTACCCGCCAAGGGGTTGTGAAGAAGACGCCACTTGAAGATTATACCAATATTCGCAAAGGCGGCCTGATTGGTATTTCCTTGCGTGATGATGATATCCTGATTGATGTTAAGCTGACCGATGGACAGCAAGAGATCATTATGGGTACAGCTCACGGAATGTCCATCCGATTCTCGGAAGGTAACGTACGTTCCATGGGACGTAGTGCAACCGGAGTTAAAGGGATCACATTGGATGAACAGGATGCCGTTATTGGCATGGATGTAGTTGATAAAGAGCTTGATGTTCTGATCGTTACAGCCAAAGGTTACGGTAAACGTACACCTGTCAGTGATTATCGGATGCAGACTCGTGGCGGTAAAGGGATCAAGACCATTAATGTTACAGAGAAGAACGGCGCAGTAGTCAGCCTCAAAATGGTTAAAACGGAAGAGGATCTGATGATTATCACATCTAGCGGTACTTTGATCCGGATGAGCATGGAAGGCATATCCACTATGGGTCGATACACGCAGGGCGTGAAACTGATTCATATTCGTGATGAGGATTCCGTAGCTACAGTCAGCCGAATCGATAAGAATGAAGAAGAACCAGACGACGAATTGCTTGAAGGCTCGGAAGGCGGGGATTCCCAAGCTCCGGCAGTAAGCCTGGAAGAAGGCACCGTTGCTGACGCTGAAGTTGAAGGCGACGATTCCGATTCGGAAGCATAAGATAGAACTTTCTGAAGACCAATCTATTGGTGATTGGAACAAGATTTTAAAGGGCTCCCACTGGGGGCCCTTTTGTTGTATAAAGGAATGTCCATCTTTCATTCCTTATAATCTGGGATGTACAGCCTGATTTTTGAGTAATATAATGGGAAATATCAAGAAAAACCGGGACTATGGTCTTGTTTTAGTATTAACATAGAAGAACGATGAGCGAGGGGAATAACACATGGGATTAATCACCCTGTCAGAAGTCAAACCAGGACTCAAACTTGGGAGTGATGTGCACACGCTTCGCGGCAACGTCCTGCTTCAGAAGGGCAAAGTCATTTTACCCAAGGATATGGAAGTGCTCAGAGCCTTTATGATTCACCAGGTGGATATTGAACAAGAAAGAACGGTAGCGGGCAGCACAGGCTCCAAAGGTGCAGCAGCGTCGGTAGGAAGTACGTCAAGTGAGAAGAATGGGGAACGGGCAGGTAAGGCAGGAAACGCCATCACAGCTCCTGCAGCAACGTCTCTACAGGATGAGTATGAGAAGATGGTCGGATTAACCAAAAGTGCATTCCTGTCCTCTCTCGCGGCTGAATTGCCTGTATATGAGTTGCGTACACAGTTGGAGGCTTTATTTTTACATCTCAAACAATATAATGTGCTTACCTTTAGCCCACGAGTAATACAAGAACATGATTATGTGTATCACCATGCCGTACTGAGTGCGATCACATCGTATCAACTGGCCCAATGGATGGATCTCCCCTCCAAGGATTGGATGCAAGTTGCCTTTGCAGGCTTGTTCCATGATATTGGTAACAACAAAGTAGATCCACAGATTCTCCATAAACCATCCACGTTGACCGCTACAGAGCAAGAAGAGATCCGTCAGCATACTAAATATGGCTATCAGATTCTTAAACAGGCAAAGGCCATTAATGAGGGAGCCAGACTTGCAGCTTTGCAGCATCATGAAAAAGTTGACGGATCGGGGTACCCATTGCAGCTTAGCGGAACGCAAATTCATATTTACGCCAAGATTGTAGCTATCGCTGATATTTTCCACGCCATGACATTGGAGAAGATCTACCGTAAGGCACAATCCCCGTATCTGGTCCTGGAACAGATCCAGAGCGAAGCGTTCGGAAAATTGGATCCTGCAATTGTGAGTGTATTTGTTCAACGGTCGACCCAGATCCATAATGGCATCCGAGTGAAACTCAGCAATAACCAAATTGGAGAGATCGTGTTCTCTGATCGGGATCATCCTACACGTCCTATGGTGTCAGTAGAAGGAACCATCATTAACCTAATGCAGCAAAGGCAGCTTCACATTCAAGAGGTTATCGGTTAACTATAAATATTAGAGCAACTTGATGAGAAGGTCTTTCTTTTATAGAGAGGCCTTTTTTATGTGAGATAAAAATAGTAATGTAGATATACCATAAAGATTATAGAAAGGTTGATAATTACTCAAAAAAAGACTTGCAATGTAAATCTGTACATGGTATATTCTAAGTCCGGCCAAGAAAACACGGTTCACACGGTGCGGCAAGCGAAACGGATAAGCTTCGAAAGAAACTTAAAAAAAGAGCTTGCAAAGTTGGTTCGGATGTGATAAGATATAAAAGTTGCTGAAGAGAACGACATTCGGTGACAAAATAAGTTTGATCTTTGAAAACTGAACAACGAGTGAGTAAACATTCTGCTTGCAGAATGAAACGCGAAAGTTGGAAACAAGCATTGGCTTGAATCGACTGGAGCACAAATGAGATTTTTAATCTCGTCAGATTCAAAATGAGCTTATCGCTCTTTTCAATACTTTATTGGAGAGTTTGATCCTGGCTCAGGACGAACGCTGGCGGCATGCCTAATACATGCAAGTCGAGCGGAC